>JANMQO010000152.1:0-4988 GCA_031370565.1 Chloroflexota bacterium | reverse complement strand
GCCCGCCTGGACTTCGCCGCCTATTGCGCCCAGTTGGCAGTGCCGCCGATCCTCCTGGGGACGCTGGCTGGCGCCATCCTGCGCCGTCGCCCCGGACCCACCATCGGCCTCGGTCTGACCTACCTCGGGGCGGGCAGCATCCTGGCCTGGGATGCCCTGCGCTGGGAAACGGACACGGCCGGCGGCCCACTCGAACCGTGCACCCGGGCGGGCCGAGCACTGCGCGTCGGAGCCTTCAACGGGATCTGGCTGCTCGTCGTACCGGGTGCCCTGTGGCGCATCGGGACACGCTCCGGTCCGGTCGAGTACGCCAAGATGGAACACGTCGGCGGGGGAACAGGGGAGTGGGCGCGCTGACACGCATTGCCGTGGTGTTCACTGGGGGCACGATCAGCATGGTCGTGGATCCCGTCGTGGGCGGCGCCGTCCCGACCCTGGATGGGGCCGCCATCCTGGCCCGGACCACCGGCCTGGCTCGGATCGCCGACGTGGTGGCGGTAGATCGCGGCCTGCTCCCCGCCAGCCACTTCACGTTCCCGTTGCTCCTGGAGCTGGCTGATTCCATCCGCAGCCTGGTGGAGGACCCATCGATCGATGGCGTCGTCGTGGTCCAGGGGACGGATACCATCGAGGAGACTGGCCTGCTCGTGGAGCTGTTGGTCGATACGGTCAAACCGATCGTGTTGACCGGCGCGATGCGCCCCGCCAGCGACCCAGACGGCGATGGTCCGAGCAACTTGCGTGACGCGGTCCGCTGCGCGGCATCCGCCGAACTGCGCGGTGCCGGCGTCGTGGTCGTCCTGGCCGGCACGATCGAGCCGGCCGACGACGTGGCCAAGCGCCATGCCACGGCTCGCGAGACGTTCGGCAGTCCGAACACCGGTCGGTTGGGTCACGTGACGGCCGACACGGTCGTGCTGGAACGGCTTCGCGGGCCGCGTCGGCCCGTCCTCGAAGTGACAGCCGCGGCCGAGCCCATCCCGATCGTGACCGCGACGGTGGCCATGGATGGCGCCGTCCTCGACGCGCTCGCCGGGCTCCGTCCGGCCGGCATCGTTGTGGCGGCCACCGGGGCCGGCAATACCTCCGCCGACTTGTTGGCGGCAGGCAAACGGGCGATGGCGACCGGCATCCCGGTCGTCCTGGTCAGCCGCTGCCCGGCGGGCGCCGCAGGGGCGGGCTACGCGTTTCCCGGCGGCGGCGCGACATGGGTCCAGGCCGGGGCGTTGCTGGCCGGCACGCTGACTGCCCCCAAGGCCCGGATCGCCCTCTCGCTGGGCCTCGGCGCCGGCCTCAATGGAGGGGCATTGGCTGCGTTCCTGGCGGGTCCGGGACGGGAGGCTGCCTCGGTGGAGGTGCCTGCGCCGGGCGGGCGGTCTCATCCGGACCGCGAGGCCAATCCTGACCCCGGAGGCAGAGCATGACGACCGATCGGGCGGAGCACATCATTCGCGGCCGGATCGCCACCCTGGCTGGCGAATCCGGCTGGGGCTGGGTCGAGGCGATCGCCATCCGATCCGGTCGGGTCGTCGCGGCCGGACGGGCCGCCGACATCGAGGGCCTCTCCGGACCGGGCACGCGACGTTTCGACCTCGAACCGGACGAGGTCGCCATCCCTGGTCTGACTGACGCCCACATCCACCTCGCCGACGCGGCCGTTGGCTTGCACCAGGTCGATCTGTCCAGCGCACCCACGGTGGGGGAGGGGCTCCGTCGGGTGGCGGCGGCGCACGCCGCGCTCGTCGACCCAGACGCGTGGCTGCTCGGTCAGGGCTGGGAGGCGGATCGCTGGGGCGGCTGGCCGGTCGCGACGGAGCTGGACCGCGTGGCGCCCCGACGCCGGATCGCCCTGTGGGCCCACGATCATCACGCGTTGTGGGTGAGCACCGCGGCGCTCCAGACAGCCGACATCGGCGCAGGGACGTCGGATCCGGCCGGTGGCGCCATCCGGCGCGACTCGGCAGGTGGGCCCAGCGGCGTCCTCCATGAGGCAGCCAGCGGCCTGGTCATGGCGCTCGTGCCGCCCACCACGGCCGACGAGTACGCGGCCGCCATCCCGACGCTTGCCCGGACGCTCGTCGGACTGGGCATCGTGGCCGTCCACGATCCGGGCTGCCTGGTGCCCGATGCGGAGCTGCGGGGCGCCGTTGCCGCCTATGCCCGACTGGCCGACGCCGGTCGCCTGGCCCTGCGCGTGCACGCCTGCCTGCGCCAGGAAGCGGTCGACACGGCCGAACGACGAGGCATGCGATCCGGCGCCATGCTGGGCGCAGATCCGGAGGGCCGGGCCAGGTTGGGCTGGCAGAAGCTGTTCGCCGACGGTACGCTCGGGTCCCGGACGGCGGCCCTCCTGGAGCCCATCGAAGCCGAGCCGGGTCAGCCGCTGGCGACCGGCCTGGAGTACGGCCTGTTCATCACGCCACCGGACGCCCTGGCCGAGCTGACCGCGCGGGCCGCGGCCGCGGGCATTGCCACCCAGATTCACGGCATTGGCGACGCCGCGGTGCGTGCTGCGCTCGACGCCCTGGCGCCGCATGCGGGCGCGAGCACGCTCATGGCCAGAGTCGAGCACGTCCAGCTCGTCCACCCCGACGACATCGCACGCTTTGGCCGTCAGGGAATTGCGGCGTCCGTCCAGCCGGTGCACCTGCGCAGCGACGCGGCCCAGGCCCGCCTGCTGTGGGGGTCGCGAGCCGAGCGCTTTGGCTACGCCTGGCGATCCCTCAGCGCGGCCGGTGCAGTCATGCCGTTCGGGACCGATGCGCCAGTCGAGCCGATCGATCCCTGGCCTGGGCTGGCCATGGCGGTCAGCCGGGCACACGCCAGCTGGGCCAGCGGCACGGCGCCGTTCGGTCCCCAGGAAGCACTGGGCCTGGAACGGGCCATCCGCTCGGCCTGCATCGATGGTCCACGGTCGGCCGGTGAGACCGACCGTGGGCGGCTCAGCGCAGGCCAGCGCGCCGACCTGGTCATCCTCGATGCCGCCGTGCTCCGCGAGCCGGTCACGGCGGGCGGCCCACTGGGCACCGCGCGACCACGACGCGTGCTCATGGACGGCCTGGTCGTCGCCGAGGGCGCCTGAATCGAAGCTGTCCATGGTGCACCTGGCTGCTACGAGATCGAGATCCCGCGCTGCCGGCGTGCCTCGTAGAACAGGATGGCGGCTGCCGCGGCAACGTTCAGGCTATCGGCACTGCCCAGCATCGGCAGGCGGACGGCCAGGACGTCCGGACCGGACCAGACCTCGCTGAGGCCCGCCGCCTCACTGCCCAGGACGATCGCCAGCGGCCCTCGCAGATCGGTCTCTGTGTGCAGTGCCGTGCCGTCGACCCGGGCCACCACCGGACGGACGCCGTTCGCCCGGAGCCAGGCCAGCACCTCGAGGGTCGGCGCCGCCGCCAGGGGCACGGAGAAGATCGTGCCGAGACTGGCCCGGATCGCATTCGGGTTGAACAGATCCGTGAGCGGCTCGGCGGCCACCAGGGCGTCGAGCCCGGCCCCATCGGCGCTGCGCAGGATCGCCCCGAGGTTGCCCGGCTTCTCCACCGCCTCGATCACCGCGAGGATCGGGACGGCGGGGAGTGTCAGGCCGGCAAGGTCGAGTCCGGGCCGCAGCGCGACGCCAACCACGCCCTCGGCGCGATCGCCGAAGGCCAGCCGGGCGAAGGCCTCCTCCGAGACAGGAACGAGCCGATGATCGTCCGGCGCGAGTCGACCGAGCAGCGTCCGACAGGCCTCGGTCCGACATAGCGGAGCGCACACGAAGATCGTCTCGACGGCAACGTCCGCGTCGAGTGCCCGGAGCAACTCCCGAGCGCCATCGATGAGGATCCGTCCGGTATGGTCCCGCTCGCGCCGGGCCCGGAGGGCCAGCGCCGCCCGCACGCGGGGGTTCGCCGCGGAGGTCAGCATGGCCGACTTCACCGCGACGACCACGCCATCGCGCCGAGGGCCGTCGTCGGCACCATCACCGGGACCACCGGGCCATCGAGCCGAGGGTCACTCGCCGGCCATCGCCGGTGCTCAGACCAAGGTCGGCCACCTCAAGCCCACCACCCGCGGCCGGACCAAGGGCCAGCCCGAGCTCCTCGCCCAGTCGATCGGGGTCGAAGGCCGGCGTGTGCGCGGTCAGGATCAGGAACGCAGGTCCCGCCGCCAGCAGCCCCGCGCAGGCCTCCAGGAGGGGTGCCAGATCGGCCTCGATCCGCCAGGTCCCGCTGCCGGTTCCATGGCCATAGCTCGGCGGATCGAGCACGATCCCGGCGTATCGTCGCCCCCGTCGGACTTCGCGTCGGACGAACGCCACCGCATCATCGACAATCCAGCGGATGGGCGCCTCGGCCAGGCCCGACAGCACGGCGTTGCGTCGTGCCCACGCCACCGCGGGTCGCGCCGCGTCGACATGGACGACCCGGGCGCCGCCGGCCGCACTGGCCAGGCTGGCTGCGCCGGTATGGGCGAACAGGTTGAGGATCTCTGGCGTGGCTGACACGGGGCCTGCCGTGTCGCGCGTGTCATCGGCTGGGCCCCCGGCAGTCCCGGCGTCCGAGCCACCAGCCGTGTCTTCTCCGGTTCCGACGGCCCAGCCGCCACCTGTATCACCGCCCGTGCCCCCGGCAGCGCCGGCCGTCCACGTTCGTAACCAGCGCCAGACCGGAACCTGCTCCGGGAACACGCCGACCTGGCCGGAGGCTGCCAGACGGACCTCGAACGTCAGGCCATCGAGGCGGACCGGCCACGGTGGCAGCGACCCGCCAGCCGCAGCCCAGGCGCCCGAACCGACGCCATCCCGGTCGAACCGAGCATCGGCCGACGACCAGGCAGCCTCGTCGCGGGCCGTATGCCAGGCGGCAGCCGGGCAAGGCCGATCGAGCACCACCTGCCCGAACCGCTCAAGCTGACGCGCATCGCCCAGGTCGAGCAACTCGTGATCCATCGTGTTCGGCATCTGCCGATGATGCACCCGGACGGCCGTCCCGTGCCGGGTG
>JANMQO010000112.1:0-6260 GCA_031370565.1 Chloroflexota bacterium | reverse complement strand
CGGGACCAACGTGGTCGCCATCGTCGCCCGGGTCGTCGTCGGTGTCGCTGCGGCCCCGACCATCTACATCAACTACAACGATCAGGCCACGGGCATGCTCAGCCTGACCGAGTCCGGCGCCGGCTACTTCACCGCAGGCGTCAGCAACAACTACTTCGGCCTGTGCCTCCAGTCGGGTGAGTCGTTCACCCGCGCACCGTGGGCCGTGGTCACCGTCGGTGATCTCAAGATCCGCAACGGCGTCGTCGGGGCCAGCACGGTCCAGGGCACGCTGTTCACGGACACGAACAACGGCTACAGCTGCGTCGAGTGGATCGTCTACACCGCCTCGACCGTCGCCTCGAAGATCGAGATCCGCGGTTCGGACGCGTCCAACGTGGTCCTCGCCTCGGGTCCCCTCAACGGCCCGCGCCTGAGCGTGCCGGCGAGCCTGACCCCGGGTCCGGACGCGATCAACATCCTCATCGGCAGCCAGTCCGGCGTCGGGAACAACACGGCCGTCATAAGCCTGGTCTCCAACGCCGTGCGGGCCTACAAGAGTGATGTCATCGTGGCTGCCGTCAGCCAGCCGACCATCCCGGCCGGCAGCGTGTCGGCCCTGGCCGGCAACCTGACCATCAGCGAGACCCTCAACGGGCAGTTCAAGCCCGGTGAGACGATCTGCGTGGCGATCGAGCCGCGCTCGTCCAACTACTACAACCAGGACACCTACTTCAACACCTCATCGACCAACATGCTCCCGATCATCAGCACGAACGGTGCCTCCGGGCTCATCGTCGGTGCGGTCACGACGAATCCCGACTGCCGCGACTCAGCAGGCCGTCGGTACAGCGATCGCCGTGCCGAGTTCTCGTTCCAGATCGTCCAGCAGGCCTTCGCGCCCAACACGGGCGTGATCACCATCAGCAACATCAACATCAACGTGAACGCCGACGCCCCCAACGGCTCGGTCATCACCCACGTGTTCAAGGACACGAGCAGCTGCTCCCTCAGCTCAGTCAGGGTGCAGTTCGTATGCTCCAACCCCGGCGTTGACTTCGGCGCGTACGTCTCGAACGCGAAGATCGGCATCCCGGCCCCGGTGACGTTCACCTTCAACACCACGGGCACGGCGCTGGGCAACACCCTCGTCGGTCCCTTCACCCCCTGGACCAAGATCTCGCATGGCGGCTACATCACCTGGAAGTTTGACGGCGGCGCTGCGGTTGCCGGCAAGACCATCCAGATCTGGGCCTTCAAGAAGTCCGGGCTCGCCACGAACCCGTGGAGTCCGATGTACCTGTTGACCACCCGTGTGGCCAACGCGAGTGGCGTCGCCTACGCCAACATCGTCAGCCACAGCGTGATCTGGCTGTCGATCCGGCCGATCCTTCCGGCATCGGGCTCCTCGCCCGCTGTCTGGGGCTCGTGGTCGATCGGCCGCTGGGTCCAGTAATCTCCGGCATCTGACAGTCGGCAACGACTGCCAACGAGCGAGTCGAGGCCGGGACGCACGCGTCCCGGCCTCGCTCACATCTCGGACGGTGTCCGACGCGCTACCGAGGACCGGGGTGGTGACGCCCCGGTCCTCGGCTTGTCTGCCCACTCCGCTGGCGACCGGGCCTGTTGCGGGTGTACCGTTCCAATGATGTCAACGAGATCCCACGCTTCAGCGATCAGCAGCCGTCTGGCAGTCACTGTCCGACGCGGTGGAGTGGTCCTCGTGGCCGTGTTCGCGTTGGCGCTGCTGCCCGTTGGTTCGCCAGTCGCCCGGGCGGCCGGTCCCAGCGCCGACATTCCGGGCGTGCCGCTGCCGGGCGTCATCGTCTCCGGCCACCTCGGTGGGTCGATCTATGACGTGGTCTACAGCATCGACGTGCCGGCAGGAAGTGTCGTCATCGCCGGGCTCACCGGCTCCACGGGAACCGATTTCGATCTCTACCTCTTCGACTCGTCGGCGACGACCGTCGTCAACAACGTGGGCGTCGTCGCCAGTTCGACCGGACCCACCAGCACAGAACACCTGTCGTATCCGGTGCGGGTGGCGAGCCGCTACTACATCGATCTCAACGGTGCGACGAACGTCGAGGGGACGTACACCTTGACCGTGCAGATCGTGCCCGACCCCACCCCACCGATCGCCTCGGTGGCCCTGGCCGGTGGCCGCTCTGCGGTGAACAACCCAACGGTTGTCGTGAACGTGCAGGCCTACGACGACCTGTCCGGCGTGGCGTTGATGGCGTTCAGCCAGAACGGCACCACCTGGACCGACTGGCGGCCACTGGCCTTCCACACGACGTGGACCTTCCCCAGCGGCGATGGTCTCAAGACGCTCTGGGTGAAGGTGCGCAACGGCGTCGGGCTGGAATCGTTGCCGGCCTCTGCCACGGTGCGGCTCGACACGGTTGCGCCGGCGGTCGTCAGCGCAGTCCCGGTCGCCGGCAGCCGGGTGAGTGGACTCCGTCCCACGTTCGAGGTCCGATTTGACAAGGAGATCGACCCGATCTCCTGGGGGCAGCTCGGGCTGATCGTCCAGTCCTCGACCGGCGTGCTCGTCGACGGGGCTTACACCATGGACCCTGCACATCGCATCGGCAGGTTCGTACCCAATGCCGACCTCATTCCGGGCTCCGGCTACGTCGTGACGGTCGGTCTTGTTGCAGATGTGGCGGGTAACGTCGTCGCGCCCACCGGATCGTGGGTCGTCACGGCGGTGATGCCGACTCGTCTGTCGCTCCAGGCCTCCCCGGCCGTCGTCACCGGTTCGGGCTCGGGTTCCGTGCTGTCTGCGGCGTTTGCTGGACCGGATTCGGATCCCGTCCTCTCGCTGCTGGAGCAACCCTCCGGCGCCACGGCGTTCACGTTGGTCGATCGCGCCCAGCCCGGCTCCGACGGAGTCGCCCGGTTCGAGGTCCAGCCGACCTCGAATACCAGGTACCGCGTCGCCTACGACGGTTCCCCAACCGTCGCCGCCGCATCGGCCGACGTTCGTGTCCTGGTTCGTCGCGGCGTCCGGCTGACTCGGCTCGGGACCACATCCGGTGGGTCGCGGGTTGGTCGCGCGGTGACGCTCCAGGCGACCATCGATCCTGCTGAGGCCGGTGTCTCGGTGTCATTCCGGCTGTATCGATACGACCCGGTCGGGCGGACGTACCGCTACGCTGGCAGCTGGGGACGCGGAACATCCACAGGGGGTCGAGCGTCCTACGTCTGGACTCCCGTGAGTACGGGCGTCTATCGCTGGCGCGCCATGGTCTTTTCGACGGCGGCGTTCGCGAACAACAGGACGGCACCGCTGGGCTGGAGCGTGGGCAGGTAGGTCCTCGCTGCGGTTTACCGGCGATGCAGCGTCGAAGCGTATGCTCAGGTCCATCGATACTCCGGAATCGCCCAAGAGGAGGGGATACAGCATGACCACTGCCACCACCGCCAGAGGCGGACGCATCAGGCGCCTCGGCCCAGTTCTCGCGGTCACCATGCTCGTGGCCGCACTGCTGCCCGCAAGCGCCTTGGCCATCCCCGCCGTCAGCCTGACCGCCGCCACGGGCGGTAGCGCGATTTCAGTCGACAAGACGACCGCAGCAGGCGGCTCGGGTGCCTACACGGCCCTGACCGGACCGGTCATCACCGAGAACGTCCTCGGCGCGATCGGCAACGGCACAATTGTCCTCACCATTCCGTCCGGGTTCGAGTTCAACACCGGGAGCGGCTCGATCGCGAAGAGTCCCGTTGGCTGCGATCTCACCGTCACCACCGTGTCGATGACCCTGACAACCGCCACGGTGACCATTTCGGGCAGTCCATCGACGACGGCCTGCACACTTACCTACAGCGGCCTGAACGTCCGACCGACGGGCACGGGTCTGGTCTCGGGTAGCATCGCGGAATCAGGTACGGCAACGGGGCTGCCGGGTGGCAGCTATGGCACGCTGACGGTCGTCGCGGGCGCACCCGTCCTGACGTTCACGACCCAGCCGGGGACACCAACCGTCTCGGCGACGGCGTTCTCGCCGCAGCCTAAGGTCCACGTCGTGGACCAGTACGGTCACGTCCGCGCCGGTGACAGTGTGGTCCTCACCATCAAGCCCGGCACCGGGACGACCGGCGCCCTGCTCACCTGCACGGCTACCACAGTCGTGACGGACGGCAGCGGTGATGCCCAATTCGCTGCGTGCAAGATCGACAAATCGGGCACCGGGTACGTCCTCCGGGCAACCGACTCGACCTCTGTTGGCGGCGGTACCGTGGAGAGCAACCCGCTGACCATCACCGCCGGAGTTGCCACGAAGCTCGCCTTCGTCAATCAGCCGGCCCTGGGCGTGCCGAACACCGCGTTCGCGTCGCAGCCAGCCGTCACCGTCCAGGATGCGTCCGGCAACACGGTCACGACATCCAGCGCGACGATCGCCCTCACGCTGACCACGAACCCCGGCAGCGGGACGCTCACGTGCAACCAGGCCTCGAACCAGCTGGCTGCGACCGCGGGTATCGCGGCGTTCACCGGCTGCCGGATCAACAACGTCGGGGTCGGGTACCAGATCACGGCGGCCTCAGGCGGACTCACCTCGGCGGTGAGCACGGCCTTCGACGTCGCGGACCGGCTCGCCTTCACGACGCAGCCCACAGGGGCTGTCGCCGGGACGGCGTTCACGACCCAACCGGTGGTCGCGGTCCGCGCGGGCGCGTCGACGACATCGACCAACAACAACGCCACCGTAGTCACCCTTTCGATCAAGGCGGGCACCGGAACGTCCGGAGCCATCCTCACCTGCGACCAGGCGTCGAACCAGAAGACCGCCGTCCTCGGCGTCGCGGCCTTCACGGGCTGCAAGATCGACAAGGTCAGTCCCACCGGCAACCCGTACATCCTGGTCGCCTCCGCGATCAACCTGACCTCGGCCGAAAGCACGAGCTTTGCCGTCGTCGCCGGCGCAGCCGTCAAGCTAGCCTTCACCAGCCAGCCTGCGTCGGCCGTGTCGGCCCAGCCGTTCACCACGCAGCCCGTAGTCGCGGTGCAGGACGCCGGTGGCAATACGGTCACCACCGGTCTCAGCAGCACCGCCACGATCACCCTGGCCATCGGGACGAATCCGGCCGGTGGGACGCTGACCTGCACGGGCGGCCTGTCCAAGGTCGCTGTCGCGGGGGTCGCGACCTTCTCGGGCTGCCAGATCAACAACGCGGGCGTCGGGTACACGCTCGTCGCGAGTGCGACCAGCCTCACCTCGGCCACGTCCAGTGCGTTCACCGTCACGGCCCCGGCGGCGGCCATCTCGCTGACGACTTCCGCACCGGTCATCACCTGGGGCTCGGCGGTCGTCCTGACCGTCCAGTTCGGGCTGAACGGCGGGTCCAAGACATTCGTCCTGCAGGGTGCGCGCGACGGCGTCACCTGGGTGTCGGTCGCCGGGCTCACCACGGATGGCGCGGGACGAGCGACGTTCGTCTACCGACCGGCCACCAACCTGTACTACCGCGTCGTCTTCGCGGGAACGCCGGACCTGTCTGCCGCCACCAGCGCCACGGTGCGCACGGTGGTACGACAGATCGCGATCCTGCGGCCGACCAGCCTGGGTCATGTCACGTTCATTCCGCGGAACAGGTCCGTCACGTTCACGACGACGGTCCGTCCCGCGCGACCGGAACTGGCCCCGGCCAAGGTGACGTTCTCCTTCTACCGGCTGAGCGGGAGCTCGCTCGTCCTGGTTGGCAAGCGTGACGTCATCGCGGACTCGCTCGGACGAGCGAGCACCACCTGGAAGTTCAGCACCAGCGGCCTGTGGTACGTGCGCTCGGCAGCCAATCCGACGCCGTACAACGCCAACAGCGTGCAGACTCCCTTCGAGCGATACAGCGTCAGCTGATACGCGTCGGCGGGCGTCCACCCGCTGACCCGCCACGCAACGAAGAGCCCGTCCTGGACGACCGGACGGGCTCTTCGGCGTCCGACGCTGGTCCGTGCCGGGCGGCTGTGCCGTGTCGGCCGCCGGGGTTGCGCGAGCCGTCCGGCCGGCGGGCGCTGGCCTCGTGTCGTCCGGCCGGCGGGCGCCGGGCCGTGCCGTCCGGCCGTCGGCCTCGTGTCGTCCGTCCGGCGGGCGGGCGGGCTATCGCCCTCAAGCGGTCCAGCGTCGGCTGAGGCACTCCGGCGGATATCGGCCAATCGGCCGCCGCACATGCACCGATCGGCTGCCGCACATCGACAGAGCCCGTCCGGGACGACCGAACGGGCTCTTCTGCGTCCGACGCTGGGCTCTACCGGGCGGGTCGCTCCGAGCCGTTCG
>JANMQO010000086.1:0-8344 GCA_031370565.1 Chloroflexota bacterium | reverse complement strand
CGCCCACGGTCGCCTCGTCGGTCGCTGCCCGGATACCGGCCCGAAGCAGCTCGCGCACCGTCGCCCCGTCCACTGCCTGTCCAGTGAGCCTCGCGCCTGCGGCCACCGCCGCCAGCAGCGGTGACAGGTACCCGACCGTGTGGCAGTAGCTCGTGTCCCGCTCCACGGTCTCCACGACCACGTCCACCCCGGCCGCGCCAGGCGCCTGGCCACTGACCGTGATGAGCGCGGTGCGCGCACCTGCCAGCCGCGCCGTGGCCAGCGCCCTGGTCGTCGCCCAGGTACCACCGTCGTGGCTGACTGCGATGCACAGGCCGCCGGCCTGCGGATCCAGCGCCGCCTCGAACGCCTGGGCCGAGACGGGCCCGACACCCGGCAGCCCCGCTTGACGCCAGGCTTCGCGCAGAATCTCGGTCGCGCCCAACGCCCCGTGCTCGCTCGTGCCGCAACCGACCACTACCACAGGCGCACCGCTGGCGGCCGCGACGCGCAACTCCGAAGCCAGGCGGTCGGCGGACCCATCGGTCGCCAGCCGCGTGAGACAGCGCTCAGCGAACGCCGGCTCGGCCTCGATCATCTCGGTCATGAAGTACGGCGGCCCGTCCCGATCGGCCGGGAGTGAGGCCCCGCTCCACGGGTCTGGTGGGCCGGGGATGGGTGTCTGGGGGTCGAAGGGCTGGCTCATGGCCGCGATGATAGGCTGACCCCACCGCGGAATCGGCGTCGATCCGCGGCCCGGGACGCGACGAGCGTCGGCTCGCCAGCTGGGACGCCCCCACGATGTTGCGATGCCCGCCAAGGCGAGCGCGGAGCTCCTGAGCGAAGACGAGGTACGGATGCAGGTCGGCCTGATGGCACCTCAGGGCTGGAAGCATGAGTACGACGGCTGGGAACCCGCCGCGGCGTGGGCGCGGACGGTGGAGCTCGCCCGGCAGGCCGAAGCGCTCGGCTTCGAATCGCTCTGGGCCTTCGACCATTTCCACACGGTGCCCCAGCCCACCGACGAGATGACCTTCGAGTCGTTCAGCGTGCTGACCGCCCTGGCCATGGTCACCAGCCGCGTTCGGCTGGGTCACATGGTCGTGTGCACGGGATTCCGCAACCCCGCCCTGACCGCCAAGCTGACGTCCACCATCGACGTCATCGCCGGCGGTCGCTTTGAGCTCGGAATCGGGGCCGGCTGGAAGGAAGACGAGTGGTTGGCCTACGGCTATGGCTTCCCCACGATCGGTGAGCGGATGGGTGCCCTGCGCGACCATCTCGAGATCATCACCCGGATGCTCGCCCCAGGGAGAGCCACCTACGAGGGGCCGTATGCCAGCGTCCACGGCGCGATCAACCAGCCCAAGGGGCTGCAGTCGCCGCGCGTCCCGATCATCGTCGGGGGCAACGGGGTGAACGTGACGTTCCGCCTTGCGGCGCGCTTCGCCGACGAGCTCAACCTGGTGTTCCTTGGACCGGACCGTATCGCGGAGCTGCTGCCGGTTGCCCGCCAGCGCTGCGAGGAGCTGGGCCGCGACCCGTCCAGCCTGCGCGTCTCGCTCTACAGCCGCGACGACGATATCCGCGAGGCCGGGCAGGCTCGGGTGGATTTCCTGGGGGCACTCCAGGACCTGGGCCTGAGCCGGGTCGTGTGCTTCCCGGGTCGCTGGTCGCCCGAGACCGAGACGCAGGTCCGCTTCGCCGAGGACTGTCGCGCGGCTGGCCTGGAGATGGCCGAGCCGATGCCGCCGGCCTGAGGCTCAGCCGCCGACGTAGGCGAACGTCCGGATGGATCGGTCCGCGCCGGATCGACAGGCGGTCGCGTTCGCGCCGGCGCACGAGAACGTGGCGATGTACAGGTATTTGGGACCGACCAGGTAGTACTGGGTCCCGGCAACCTGGATCTTGCTGCCCGAGGTCAGGGTCTGGTCGAGCTGGTAGGTCAGCCGAACGGCTTCCCCGGCCGGCAGCTGCACGACGGTCGCGGCGACGTTCACGATGCCATGGATGAACTCGAGCTGCCCGACTGCGATCGCCTTGAGCGTGCTGGCCGACAGGCCGACGGGGGCCGGCTGCACGATGACGTTCAGGTTCGCGTTGAAGTTCTGGGTCGCCGACCTTGGCGTCAGGTCGAACGCCCACAGCTTGATCCCTGTCGCCGCGGCCTGGCCGGCCTGACTGGTCAGCAGCTGGGCGATCGCGGAGTTGGGCGGAAATTGCCTGGCGAAGACGGCGATCTGCGCTGGGTCCAGCGGGATCCGGGTCCAGCCGTCGGGCAGGGTGATCGCGAAGCCCTGGTCGGCGACGACGATCCGGCCGGTCTGGCCGAACGCGGCCGCCGGCGTCGGTACGGCCGCGGAGGCGGTGGGGGAGTCGCTGGGGCTCGGTGTCGGGGCGGCGCTGGCGACCACCGTTGGGCTGGCGACGGCGCTGCTCGGTGCGCTCGATGGTGCGCTGGCCGGTGCTGCCGAGCCGCCGCACGCGGCGACCACCAGCGCGAGGCCGCTCAGCCCGAGCGTGAACCGTGCCGTGACGCGTCGGATTCGGGTCATCGCGATCCTCCCTCCGGGCGACCAGATCGGTGCCGGGTCGACCCGGCCCAGTATGGCCCTCCGGTGCGCGTTCGTCGCTGTGGGCGTGCGGCGAATCGCGGTCAGAGCCGACCGAATCGGCGGATCGGGCCGTAGCGGAACCACGCTCGCCCCACCAGCCGGTGCTGCTCGACCGGACCGTACGTTCGCGAGTCGATCGAGCGGGCGGTGTCGTCGCCGACGAGCCAGGCCTGGTCCACGTCGAGCCGGGTCGGCGCGCCAAGCCAGTGGACCTTGTCTCCGGGGCGTGCGGCGACGCGCTTCACGACGAGGAGCTCGCTGACTGGCTCACGGACGATGACGATCGAGCCGCGCCGCGGCCAGGCTTGCACGGTTGGGTCCAGCAGTAGCCAATCGCCCGGCTCGAGGGCCGGACGCATCGAGTCCTCCGAGACGACGACGCGCCACGGCCCGCGGACCCGCCACGCCCCTCCGAGTCCCAACGGCCCCCGGATTCGCCGCACCGTGGGCGGCTACTTCTTGGTCGACCAGAAGATCTCGGCGAACTCCTTGACCGAGGCCTCGAGCTGCGCGGCCGCCTCGACGTCGATCGACTGCTTGTTCTTGCCGGCCAGCTTGAGCAGGTTCCAGACCTTGGTGTGGAGGTCCGGGTTGGCGGCGAGGTGCTCGGGCTTGAAGTAGTCGGACCAGATGATCTGGACCTCGTGCTTGACCAGCTCGGCGTGCTGCTCCTTGACCGTGACACAGCGGACGAACTTGTTGCGGTCCGCCAGCGCGGTCGAGCCCGGCTCGATCTGGCCAATGAGCTCGACCATCCGGGCGACGGTCCGAGCGGCGGTCACGGCGCCCGCCGGGTCATAGATCCCGCACGGCACGTCGCAGTGGGCGCGGACCACGGTCTTCGGAGCAAGAAACTCGGTGAGTCGGGACACGGGGCACCTCGGTCAGAGCGGGTTCGATCGGTGCCTGCCAGTGTCCGAGCGGCGACGGATCGTGTCAAACGGGGCCCTCGGAGAGGCAATCCGACGATGCGATCGAGCCCCGGTGATCCAGTGGCGGCGCTCGCGCGTAGGCATCCCGTCAAGCAAGTTCGACCCGACGCCGACACCCGTGGGTCGATCACTTTGGTCATTCGGTGCCACATCAGGAGGTGCCCAGATGGGCTCCACGTCTACCCTTCGACGGCCGCGCGCAATGGCGGCCGGTCTCGGCATCGCGAGCCTGCTCGTCTCGAGCCTCATGCTGGCCGGCGCGACACTCGCCGCCGGGTCGACCACCCAGCCGGTTGCGCGGGCCACCACGCCAGCCTGGGTGAACGGCACGACCGTCACCGTCCAGTACCCGCAGAACTTCTTCTGCGACACGAGCGTCGCGTCGGGCGCCTCCAGCGGCTGCGAAGTCGGCCAGGACTCCAACGTCGGCCCGGTTGCGAATGCCGACAGATCCGTCCTGTACGTACTCGTTCCGCTCTTCGCCAACCCGGACCCGGCCCCGATGTGCGCCGTCGCCTCCTGCCCCAACCACCCGCTCAACGTTGACCTCAGCCGTCTCGGCGGCGGCTTCGCCGGTGCGACCGACGTTGCCCTGCCGGCCCACAGCCACATCCTCGACGGCCCGGCCGGCGGGTGGTGGGACGTCAAGATCGTCGCGGTCACCAACCAGTCCGCCTGGGCGCAGCTCGCGGCCGGCAAGTCTGAGGCGACCATGACGGCCCTCATCAACACCCCGAACAGCGGCGTCCTCGGGCCAATCCCGACGAACCTGTACCTGTTCTTCAACGTCGTCGGGCACTAGCCCGTCGATGCGGGCGGTGGGTCGGCCGAAGGGTCTGACTCACCGCCCGACCCATTGCTCCAGATCCTGAGGGACACCATGCAGACCGCGATCGCCGCTCGCACCAGCCATCGACCAGCGACCCGTGACCGTGCCGCCCAGTGGGCAGGCATGGTTGCCATCGGGCTCGTCGGGGTGAGCGTGACGCTGCCGTGGGTCACCGTGTTCGGCGGCCTGCAGCCCATCCCCGGCTTCCAGCTCGACGGCGGCTACCTCGCCGGGATCGCCATCGCGGTGCTCGTCTTGACCCTGGTCGCGGCACGAGCGGGCGGCGCCCGGATCCTGCGTCCATTGGCCATCATCGGGGCGCTCGTGGTCATCGCCGACGCGGTCTATACGACCAACCGGATCAGCGCATTCGTGGCCGACCCGGGTCCCGCCGCAGCACTCATCCAGCCCACGGCTGGCCCCGGCGCCTACCTGATGATCCTCGCCGGTGTCGTGCTCCTTGCATCTGTGGTCGCGCTGCCGGCCCGGCACGGCAACCTCGCCAGCGGCCTCGGTTCCCGGCTGGTGGCTGCCGGCGCACTCTTTGGCGCGGGCTGGATCCATCTCGTCCTGACGCCCCAGCACCTCACGGAGTCGACCCTCCTTGGCGCTGGATTCCTCGCTTTTGGGATCACCCAGCTGGGCCTCGCCGGAGCCGCGCTCGTGCGGCCTCGAAGGTGGGTCTACTACGGCATCATCGTCGTGAACGTCGCACTGGTGCTCACCTATGTCGATGCCGTCCTCGTCGGTCTGCCGTTCGGCGGGGCGATGCACGGCGTCGGCCTGGCGATCGGCTCGGGCGAGCCGGTCGATCTCCCGGGTGTGATCTCCAAGGCGGCCGAGCTTGTGTCGCTCGCACTCGCCTTCGTCCTCGTCGGGCGAACCGAGGATCAGGGAGCGGTCAGGCGCCGCAGGGCGATCGCCGCGTAGATCGCCGCGCCGACGGCCATGGCCGGCTCGTCGAAGATGACCAGGTTCGAATGGTTGCTGGGGGCGGTGACCGGGTCCTGGTCGGGCGGGCAGGCCCCGACGAAGGCGAATGCACCGGGCACCCGCTGGAGCACGTACGAGAAGTCTTCGGCGCCCATGATCGGCGCAGCGAGCGTGTGCACGGCGTCCGCGCCGATCAGCTCCGCGGCCAGCGCCTGGACGAAGGCTGCGGCTGCCTCGTCATTGACCGTGACCGGATAGCCCGGCTCGATCTCCAATGTCGCCTGGGCGCCGTGTGCCGCACTGATCCCCTCGACCAGCTGTCGGATCTGACCGTGCACGGCCGCGCGGGTGGCTTCCGACACGGTGCGCAGCGTGCCCTGCACGAAGGCCGTCTCGGGAATGATGTTGGTGGTCGTCCCCGCGGCCACGTTGGCGATCGTGATGACGGCCGGATCGAACGCGTCCACCCGACGCGTGACCATGACCTGGAGCGCCAGGATGATCTCCGCCGCGACCGTGATCGGATCGAGGGCGAGGTGCGGCGCGGAGGCGTGGCCGCCCCGGCCCCGGATCGTGATCCGGAGCGTGTCTGCAGCGGCGAGGATCGGACCGGGCCGGACGTTGATGGATCCACTCGGGTAGGACGACGAGATGTGCAGCCCGTACGCGCCATCGACCGTCGAGCCCGGACCAGCGGAATCCAGGAGGCCGTCGTCGAGCATGAACCGGGCGCCGTGGTAGCCCTCCTCGCCGGGCTGGAACATGAGCAGCACCCGGCCGGCCAGCTCGCCCCGCCGCTCCACCAGCAGGCGGGCGCCGCCGAGCAGCATTGCCACGTGCGTATCGTGGCCACAGGCGTGCATGACCCCGGTCAGCTCGGAGGCGAACGGCAGGCCGGTGTCCTCCTGGAGGGGCAGGGCGTCCATGTCCGCCCGGAGCAGGATGGTCGGGCCGGGCAGGCCGCCTTCGATGACCGCCGTGACCGAGCTGACGGTGCTGCCCAGACGAGGCTGCAGGCCCAGTCGCTCGAGCTCGGCGACGATCACCGCCTGGGTCATTGGCAGCTGCAGCCCAATCTCCGGATGGCGATGCAGGCGTTGCCGAATGGCTGCGATCTCAGGCAACAGCGCCTGAGCGGCAGGGACGAGCGAGCCGAGGAAAAGGTCACGTCCCAGATGATGGTGTAACAGCCGAACCGGCTGACCGAGGAGTCGGCCATCGCGTCATCCTCGCGTCGTTGGACTGAAGAACCGACGACACGAAGGAGAACGACGATGGCCGAGGACAGGATGGCCGTGCTCGACATGCTCCGCAAGGCGACCGCCGACGGGAACGTCGATGTCCTGCGCGAAGGGGTCCGGGTGCTGGCCGAGGCGATCATGGAGGCCGAGGTCTCCGAGCTCACCGGCGCCGCCAAGGGCGAGCGCGCCCCCGATCGCCGGCTGACCAACCGGAACGGCTATCGCGAGCGGCGCTGGGACACCCGGGTGGGCACGATCGGCCTGGCCATCCCGAAGGTCCGCGACGGCTCGTACTTCCCGAGCCTGCTCGAGCCACGTCGGCGGGCCGAGCGGGCCCTCCTGAGTGTCGTCCAGGAGGCGTACGTGGCCGGCGTCAGCACCCGCCGGGTGGAGGCTCTCGTCGAAGCGCTCGGGGTCGCCAACCTCTCCCGCAGCGAGGTCAGCCGGATCTGCGCCGCGCTCGATGGCGAGGTGGCCGCCTTCCGGAGCCGCTCGCTGGCCGACGAGCGCTATCCGTATCTGTTCCTCGACGCCACGTACGTCAAGGTCCGCGACGGCGGCCGGGTCGTGAGCATGGCGGCGCTCGTGGCGGTCGGTGTGGCGAGCACCGGGGAGCGCCGCATCCTGGGCCTCGAGCTGGCCGCCGGCAACGATGAGGGCAACGCCTGGGCGCCGTTCCTGCGCGGCCTCGTCGAGCGCGGTCTGGCCGGCGTCCGGCTGGTCATCAGCGACGCCCACCGCGGCCTCGTCGCGGCCGTCCGCGAGACGCTCCTCGGCGCGGCCTGGCAGCGCTGCCGGGTCCACTTCACCCGGAACGCTCAGGCACTCGTGCCGCGCAGCGCCGCGGGCATGGTCGCCTCGGCCATCCGGAGCATCTTCGAGCAGCCCGACGAGCACGCGGCGTCGGAGCAGCTCCGCCGAGTGGCCGACGGCCTGGCCACGCGCTTTCCCGCGGTCGCGGCGTTGCTGACCGAGGCCGAGCCCGACCTGCTCGTCCACTTCACCTTCCCCGAGGCCCACCGGCCGCGGATCCGGAGCACGAACCCGCAAGAGCGACTGAACAAGGAGATCAAGCGCCGGACGGCGGTGGTCGGCATCTTCCCGACCCGGGCCAGCCTCATCCGCCTCGTCGGGATGGTCCTCTTCGAGCAGGACGACGAATGGCAGGATGGCCGGCGCTACTTCCTGCCCGAGTCGATGGCCCGGATCGACGCTGGCCCCGTGGCCGAGGAGGTGAGCCCGGCGCTGCTCATGGCGAGCTGATCGAACCGGCGCGCGGATGATGCCCTGTTACACCACGACATGGGACTTGACCGAGGAAAAGCGCGTTTGTGACCATGCCTGAACCTCATCTCAACCGGGCGATGGTGGTCTGCTCCGGCCATCGCCGGTATCGTAGCCAGCCGGGCGGAACCTCGCGTCCGCCGCGGTCCGCGCCGTCGCCGTTCCCTGCGGCGACCCGTCGCGCCTCATCGCAAGGCACTGGGAGGCTCGCTTGTTCCAGGTGGTTCGTCGTGCCGCCCCGTCCCTCGCGCCGATCGCGGCGGCGGCGGCGGTCGTCGCCTGGTGGCGGCTCGGCGGGGGCTGGTCGGGCGCTCGGGACTCGCTCATCTACATGGGCTTCGACCCGGGACGGGCCGTCTTGCTGGGAGCGCTCCTGCTTGGTGCACTGACCGCGGCAGTGGTCAGCCTGGTCACTGGACGGACGCGGCCGGCGATCCTGCTCGGCCTGTTCGCCGGATTGATCGCGGACGCGGCCAGCATCCGGCGCGACACGCTCGGGATCCTCGCCGCGCACGCCGTCGGCGAGACGCT
>JANMQO010000068.1:0-1637 GCA_031370565.1 Chloroflexota bacterium | reverse complement strand
GAGACCGCCGACCGCGCCATCGCCGCCCTGGCCGCCGAACTCCAGCCCATCGACGACGTACGATCGACCGCCGCCTACCGCCGCGAAGTCGCCTGCCGCGTCCTGCGCCGCCTCCTCCGCGACGAAGGCGGCTGGTAGTCGCATGGCCCGCGCATGGGCGACCGTCCCGCGGTCGGGCGGCCGATGACCGGCTTGCCAACCGGATCGGAGGGCCCCGCCACCGGATCGGCGCAACCCGCCGGATCGGCGCGACCAGCCGGGGTCGGGATCGAAATCGTCGGTCCGTCGGTTCCCGGCTCGTCGGCGGTGCTGACGGCCGAGGCGCTCGACTTCGTCGCCGACCTCCAGCGCCGGTTTGGGCCGGCTCGGACGACGCTCCTCGAAGCTCGGGCGACCCGCTACGCCGCCCTCGCCGCGGGCGCCCTGCCCGACTTCCTCGCCGAGACGGCCGACATCCGCGCGGCCGACTGGCGCGTGGCCCCGGCCCCGCCTGACCTGGACGATCGGCGGGTGGAAATCACCGGCCCAGCCGAGCCCAAGATGATGATCAACGCCCTCAACTCTGGCGCCCGCGTGTTCATGGCCGACCTGGAGGACTCACTCAGCCCCACCTGGGCGAACGTGGTCGGCGCCCAGGCGGCGCTCATCGAGGCGGTTCGACGGACGCTCACGGTCCACACGCCGGACAGGGCGTACCGCCTCAACGAGCGAATGGCAACGCTCGTCGTCCGGCCGCGCGGCTGGCACCTCGAGGAGCGCCACCTCCTGGTCGACGGGATGCCTGTCTCGGCCGGCCTGTTCGACGTCGGTCTGT
The DNA here is from genome assembly GCA_031370565.1 of Chloroflexota bacterium. Lineage (GTDB taxonomy): Bacteria > Chloroflexota > Limnocylindria > Limnocylindrales > CSP1-4 > Chersky-267. The sequence goes on along the minus strand of JANMQO010000068.1, from coordinate 823 downwards.
ACCTCTTCCACAACGGCACCGAGACGCTTGCGCGCGGATCCGGCCCGTACCTCTACCTGGCCAAACTGGAGGGCGCCCGCGAGGCGCGCCTCTGGAACGACGTCTTCGTCCACGCCCAGGCCGCGCTCGGGATCCCGCGCGGCTCGATCCGGGCAACCGTCCTCATTGAGACGATCCTCGCGGCGTTCGAGATGGACGAGATCCTGTACGAGCTGCGCAAGCACGCCGCCGGCCTCAACGCGGGTCGCTGGGACTACATCTTCAGCATCATCAAGAAGTTTCGCAATCGGCCCGAGTTCGTCCTGCCGGACCGCGCCCAGGTGACCATGGCCGTGCCATTCATGCGGGCCTACACCCAGCTCCTGGTCCGGACCTGCCACCGCCGCGGCGCCCACGCGATCGGTGGGATGTCCGCCTTCATCCCGAACCGGCGCGAGCCCGAGGTGACGGCCAATGCCCTGGCCCGAGTGCGCGAGGACAAGGAGCGCGAGGCCGGCGACGGCTTCGACGGAACATGGGTGGCCCACCCGGACCTGGTGCCGGTCGCCGGCGAGGTCTTTGACCGGGTGCTGGGCGCACGACCGAACCAGAAGGAGCGACTCCGCGAGGACGTGGTCGCTTCGGCCGCGGCGCTTCTCGACGTCGCGATTTCCGGTGCGGGTGGGGCCAAGGACGGGGCGCCTGTGGCCGAGGCCGGCGCGGAGGCCGAGGCCGGCGGGCGTGGGACGGAGGCCGGCGGCGCAATGCCCGTCAGCGCGGTCTCCGGTGCGCGCGTCACAGAGGCCGGTATCCGTCAGAACGTCAGTGTCGGGCTGCGCTACCT
>JANMQO010000037.1:0-5358 GCA_031370565.1 Chloroflexota bacterium | reverse complement strand
CAGGAGCACGATTGGCAGCGTCCGGGCCAGGTCTCGGAGCGCCTCGGTACCGGCTCGATCCGGCTGGGACAGCACGATGGCGCGTGGACCCAGCGCGGTCGGCCGGCGCAGCGTCGTGGCGGCGTAGATGTGCTGGCGCCCATCGGGGAAGCGGATCGTGCCGGTCTGGGTGACGCCGGGTCCTGCGCCGGGGTCGATCGGGAAGGGATCGGTCGGCATCGGCTGGCCGCTCAGGTCGATGACCCGCCCGTCGGCCGTGATCAGGTACACCGCGATGTCGGTGCCCGCCGTGGCGTCGCGCAGGTTGGCCAGCATCGTCCGGACATCGCCGGTTCCGCCGGCCCCGCGCAGCTGCACGACGAGCGGCTGGGTGGTCTGCGCGAGGGCCGCGCTGGCTGCCTCCGTGTGGAGCGCCCGGAGCGCCACGAACAGGGTACCCCCGACGGCCAGCAACGTGGCCACCGCCACCGCGCTGAAGGCGAACGCAATGCGGGCAGACAGACGGTTGGGCATGCGATCGATTGGTCAGTCGGTGCGGCGTACTGGCACGGACGGTGTGGATGGCACGGGTTCCCGCCCCGGTGGAACCAGCCGGTAGCCGAACCCTCGCACCGTCTCGATCGGCGGCCCGTCGCTGCCAAGCTTTCGTCGGACCTCTCCGATGTGCACGTCCACCGTCCGGGTCTCGCCCGGAAAGTCGGTGCCCCAGACGCTTTCGAGCAAGGCGTCCCGGGTGAGTACGGCACCCGCCTCGCGAGCCAGCGCGGCGAGCAGGTCGAACTCTCTGGCCCGCAGCTCCAGCCGTCGATCGCCAACCGAAGCTTCCCGCCGGCGCGGGTCGACGCGGAGCGCACCTACCTCGATCGGTCGTCCGCCCCGAGCCGTTCCCTCCGTTCGGCGCAGGATCGCCTTCACCCGGGCAATCAGCGCGCGCGGGTTGAATGGCTTGGTGACGTAGTCGTCTGCGCCCAACTCGAGCCCCACGATCGAATCGACGTCGTCGTCGCGCGCGGTGAGCATGAGGATCGGTGTGTCCCCGCGGCGGCGGAGTTCGCGGCAGACCTCGAATCCGTCGATCCGGGGCAGCATGAGATCGAGGATCACGAGGTCCGGATCGTGGCGGAGATGGAGCGCGAGGCCGTCCTCTCCGTTGCCCGCGGCGAGCACCGCCCAGCCTTCCTTCTCCAGGTACAGCCGGAGCAGGTCCACGATGTTGCGCTCATCGTCGATGACCAGGATCGTCTTCATTCCGGCGAGGATACGACGCCGAGTCCGGACACGAACGGTCGAACGTAAGGGTGTGGTAAGCCCGGATCAGCCGAACGCCCTACCATCGGGGCCATGTTCGCAACCTTGGCCGGTGGCTATCCCGCGTTCGAGACGCCGGTGCACCCGTCGTCCGGTTCGGCCGCGGATGCGCTCGTTGTCGAGATCCTCGCTGAGCAGGCCCAGGCCGGGCTCGGGCTACTGACCGACGGGAGCATCCGCTGGCCGGATCCGCAGGCCATGATCGGCGCAGCGTTCGCGGACAGCCAGCGCGGCCGGGCGGGGAGCAGCACCAGCCCGCTCCGGTGGCGGGCAGCGATGACCGTGGCCGCCTGGACGTTCGCCGCGGAGGCGGCCGGGGATCTTCCGGTCAAGCAGTGCCTGCCGGGGCCGTACACCCTGGGCCGCCGATTGGTACGCGACGCCCGGCGTCGGCCAGTCCAGACGCTGCGGCTGGCGGATGCGCTCGGCCGGGAGCTGGAGGCACTCAGCCAGGCCGGCTGCACCTTCATCCAGATCGATGAGGACGACGCTACCCAGATCGGTGCGGATGAGGTAGAGCGCGCCTTGTTCCGCGAGGCCCACGAGCATCTGCTCGCGGGTATTCGGAGGCGACCGTCGGAAGCGTCTGGCGGTGTCGCGGGTCCGGGACCGGCTCCTGGCCCCACTCCGAGTCGCGCTGGCCTGCACCTGTCGCTGGCGATCTCCGGTGGCGATGCCGATGCAGCTGGGCCGGAGACGATCTTCGGGCCGGCCTACGACAGCCATTTCTTCGATCTGCTGGCCGGGCCGGACAACTGGCGACTGGTCACCCGTGCGCCCGCCGAGCGAGGGATCGTCCTGGGCGTGGTTGACGCACGCAGCGATGAACATGACGTTCGCGAGCTCCTCGTCTGGGCGATCGGCTACGCGGCCTCGACCGGCGGCCGTGGCGAGAGCAGGATCGGGATTGCGCCGTCGGGCAGCCTGGCCGGCCTGCCACGCTCGGTGGCACGCCGCAAGATCGAGCTGCTGGGCGAAGTGGCCGGGCTCCTCGCCCGCCGGGACGTAGAACCGATTGCGTCCGCGTTGGACCCGCGCGCCGTGGACATCCGGAGCGCTGCGCTCGGCCACTGGACCCCGCCAGAACGCCGTCCGAACGGCTGATGCGGAAGACCAGGAGCGAACCAGAGGCAGGTGCCCAGTCGGTGGCGCCTTGGTGCTGGGCGTGCCCAGACATCGCCGGGTACTGCTGCCCCGCTGACGTGTAGACTCGGCGCCACCATGCCAACCACCGAACAGGATCCACCGCACGGCACGTCCGTCCTGGGTTCCGTTCAGGCCATCGTCGAGCGCTTCCGGGCCGCCGACTATATCTGCGATCGATCGCTTGCGACAGCCGTCTTCCTGGCGCTCGAGCTGGGCCGCCCGCTGCTCCTGGAGGGCGAGGCCGGAGTGGGCAAGACCGAGCTCGCCAAGACGCTCGCGACCAGTCTTGGAGCGCCGCTTATCCGGCTCCAGTGCTACGAGGGTCTCGACGTCAACTCGGCGGTCTACGAGTGGAACTATCCGCGCCAGATGCTCGAGATCCGCCTGCTCGAGGCGGCCGGTCGGGTGGATCGAGCCAGCGCCCACGACATCTTCGGTCCGGAGTTCCTCATCAAGCGGCCGCTCCTGCAGGCCCTTGAGTCGCCGGGTGGGATCGCCCCCGTCCTGCTCATCGACGAGATCGACCGGGCGGACGAGGAATTCGAGGCATACCTGCTCGAGATCCTGTCCGACTTCCAGGTGACGGTCCCGGAGATCGGCACGATCCGGGCCGAACGCCCGCCCCGGGTCATCCTCACCAGCAACCGGACGCGCGAAGTCCACGATGCCCTCAAGCGGCGCTGCCTTTACCACTGGATCGACTACCCCAGCTTCGATCGGGAGCTGGAGATCGTGCTGACCCGCGTCCCCGCGGCGCCGGACCGGCTGGCCCGCCAGATCGTCGCGTTCGTCCACCGGCTGCGCGAGGCGGACCTGACCAAGGTGCCGGGCGTCGCGGAGACACTCGACTGGGCGGCCGCCCTGCTCGCTCTCGGTGCGACGGAGCTCAAGCCCGAGGTCGTCGACGAGACGCTGGGCGTTGTCCTCAAGTATGAAGAGGACGTCCGCCACGTGCGGGGCGGGACCGGCCAAGCGATGCTCGAGGGAATCGTCGCCGGCGGGTAGCCGGGACATTCGACCGATGGCGGCTGCACCTGGCTCCAGTCGCATTCCGCTGGCACTGCCAGGCCGACGAGCCGGGACAGTCGTCGATGGCGAGCGGTTCGTCGGCAGCGCCGTCCGGTTCGCCCGGGCCCTGCGCATGGCTGGCCTGACCACCGATCTCAGCGCAGCGATCGACTTCGCCCGGGCGCTCGGGGTTGTGGATCTCGGCGAGCGTGAGCAGGTCAGGGCGGCCGGCGCGTCCCTCTTCGTGCGTCGGCGCGACGACCTGGAGGTGTACGACGCGGTGTTCGCCCGCTTCTGGCGCAGCCGGGGACTGCGACTAGGCGCGGATGCCGGCCCGAACCCACTCGACACCCCTGCGGAGATCGTGGACGACGACGACCCGGGATCGCCGGACCCGAATGCGGCCTCCGGCGACGATCGGCGTGAGACGCAACCGCGCGAGGATGGGCTGCTCCGGACGGGCGAAGAGCTGAGCGACGAGCCCGAGTCGGCCGAGGAGATCGACGGGCTGATCTTCAGCGAACAGGCCTACAGCGCCGGGGCTGTGGACCGAACACGCCAGTTCGACCGCATGACGGCCGCGGAATTGCGCGACGCCGAGCGGTTGATCGATCAGCTCGTGCCGAACCTGGAGCGGCGCCGCACCCGCCGCAGCGAGCTTCACCACCACGGTCGCATCGTGGCCCCTCGCGCGATGTTCCGGCGCAGCCTGGCCACCGGCGGAGACGTCCTCGACTGGGTCTGGCGCCGACCTGTCCGCCGGCCCCGCCAACTGGTTGTCATCTGCGATATCTCGGGCTCCATGGAGCGCCACGCCCGCGTACTGCTCCGCTTCAATCAGGCCCTGGCGGCCTCATCGGTGCGGACCGAAGCCTTCGTGTTCGGTACGAAACTCACCCGGGTGACGCGCCTGCTCCGCGACCGGGATCGCGACCGCGCGCTCAACCGGGTGGCCGAGACGGTCACGGACTGGTCCGGCGGAACCCGGATCGGTGAGTCATTCCGGGAGTTCAACCGGTACTGGGCTCGACGGACCCTGCGCAGCAGCGCTGTCGTCGTGGTCGTCTCGGACGGCTGGGATCGGGGCGACCCGGCGCTCGTCGCGGCAGAGACGGCGCGGCTGCAGCGGAGCTGCCATCGGCTCATCTGGCTCAACCCGTTGGCCTCCACGCCCGGCTACCAGCCGCTGGCCGCGGGCATGTCCGCGGCGTTGCCCTTTATCGACGAGTTCGTGCCGGCCGGCACCCTGGCCAGCCTCGAGCGGCTCGGGGTGCTGCTCTCGGACGCGCCCACCAGGCGAGAGGCCGCCCGACGGGCGCGTGGGCTGGGCCGCGGGGGCGCCGGTTCGGTCGGTCGGACGCCGCGCATCGTCAGCGCCCGCCCGAATGTGCGAGGTGTGACCGTCGCACGCGCGACCCCGACGGACACCAGCACCGCTCGGCCGCTCGAGCCGTGAGGGATCGGTAGCCGGTCCGCAGCGCGTTCGCGTCGGTCCCAATCCGGTCCCTCCACACCGTGCCGGGACCTCTCGGACGCCCGGCGGGATTGGTGCACGGGACGTACGCTTCGGACATGGAGGCGACGCGATGAAGGAGTTGCTGGACGCGCTGGCCGCGTGGCGGGCGGAGGGGATCGAAGTAGGACGCGCGGTCGTGGTACGGACCTTTGGTTCGGCACCGCGGCCGGAGGGCGCCGTGCTGCTGGCGGCAGCGGACGGTCGGCTGGCCGGCTCGGTCAGTGGTGGCTGTGTCGAGGGGGCGGCCTTCGAGGAGATCGTACGGGCCCGGCGGGACGGCGTGGCTCGGGTGATCCGGTACGGGATCTCCGACGAGCAGGCGTGGGATGTCGGCCTGGCCTGCGGTGGCACGATCGACGTGCTGATCGAACCGACCATCC
>JANMQO010000030.1:0-9741 GCA_031370565.1 Chloroflexota bacterium | reverse complement strand
CGACTGCGACGACGAGCAGGTGGGAGGCGATCAGGCGGGTACGGATCCGCGGACGCCGCAGGGCGGGCATCAGGGATCCTCCCGGAAACGGAATCCCGCCCCGCGGACTGTTTCGACGAAGCGCGGATCGGTGGCGTCGTCGCCCAGCTTGCGGCGGAGGTTGCCGAGGTGGACGTCGACCAGGTGCTCGTCGCCGACGAAGTCGATGCCCCAGACGCGGTCCAGCAGCTGCTGGCGGCTGAAGACGATCCCGGGCTCGGACACCAGCATGGCCAGCAGGTTGAACTCAGTCCCGGTGAGCGTGACCGGGACGCCCCTCAGGGTGACGGTCCGTCGCCGTTGGTCGATCGCCAGCTCTCCGTGAAGCGTCGCCTCCTGCGGATCGCCCATGGAGGTCCGCGGCCGGCGAAGCAGGGCCCGGATGCGGGCCACGAGCTCCCGCGGCGAAAACGGCTTCACCAGGTAGTCGTCAGCCCCCGCCGTCAACCCAACGATCCGGTCCATCTCCTCGGAGCGGGAGGTCAGCAGGATCACGTACGCGTCCGAGAACGCCCGAATCCGCCGGAGGACCTCGAACCCGTCGATTCCGGGCAGCATCACGTCGAGCACGACCACGTCCGGCGCGCTCGCCTGCGCGATCTCGACCGCCTCGAGTCCGCTGGCGGCGGTGACGACCTGCCAGCCCTCGCGCTCGAGGTAGCCGCGGACCAGCGCCAGGATCGGCTCCTCGTCGTCGACGGCGAGGACTCGGATCGGCACCGTCATGACGCCCGCCCCGGAAGCGAGACCGTCGCGATCGTGCCGCCGCCCGGGCGGTTGGCGAGATCGATCGTCCCACCATGGCTGTCGACGATCCAGCGCGCGATCGCGAGGCCGAGCCCCGTACCGGCCGGCCTGAGTCGCCGCGCCCGCTCGCCGCGATAGAGGCGCTCGAACAGGTGCGCTCGATCGTCTTCGTCGAAACCGATGCCGGTGTCGACGATCCGGACGAGGACCCGTCCGTCCTGAAGCCCGAGGCTTGCCGTGACTCCACCACCGGACGGCGTGTACCGGGCGGCGTTCTCGAGCAGGATCCCGAACAGCTCTCGGAGCCGGTCGCGATCGCCCTCGACGACGGCCGGCTCGACAGACGAGACGGTCATCCGAACCTGGGCGTTCGCCTCGCGCAGCTGGCGGACCGCCTCGACGAGCACGGCGTCGATCTCCACCGGATCGGACGCGAGCCGCGCCCCCGTGTCGGCCCGCGCGAGCGATAGCAAGTCGGCGACAAGGCGTCCCATCCGTTCCGCCTCCCCCTTGGCATCGGCGAGTATCGCCGCACGCTCCGCCGGATCCAGATCCGGTCGAACGGCGAGATCGAGACTGGCGCGGATCGTGGTGAGCGGCGTCCTGAGCTGGTGAGACGCATCGCCGAGGAAGCCCTGGAGCGTCTGGTGCGTCTGTTCGAGCGCCTCGAGCATCTCGTTGAAGGCCACGGCGAGCTCCCCGACCTCGTCGCCCGGGCGTCCGGCCTCGACGCGCGCCGCGAAGTCCCCGGAGAGCGAGATCGCCCGCGCAGTGTCGGTCACGTTCGCCACCGGCGCGAGCGCGCGCCGGGCGAGCACGAGCCCGACCACCAGCGCGAGCCCGGCCACGACAAGGCCGCCGACGAGCAGCGCGGCGCCGACCGTCGTCAGCAGGTCGCGCAGCGGACGCGTCGTGTCGGCCCAAACGACGTATCCCACCCCGGTACCGCCGGCCACGATCGGCTGGACGGTCATCGCCGTCACGTCATCCAGGCCCGCGATCTGGCGGACGGCGGGAGTTCGTAGGTCACCGAGCCTGAGGTCTCGGGCGGTGATCGGAAGGGCGGGTGTCCCGGGCGCCGCCGTGTCGACGACCGGCTGTCCGGCGCGATCGAGCACGACGATGCGGCCGCCGGTCGCGGCGAGCTGCATGACGAGCCGCTCGACGGACGGCGTCGGGCCGTGCGAGCCCACCTCCTGGGCGATCGCATCCGCCGCGTGCGCGGCATTGGCCATCAGGCTGCGTTCGAACGACGACTCGAGCTGATCGCGCAGGACCAGATAGACCCCGGATCCGAACACGATCAGGGCGACCGCCAGCAGCCCCGTGTACAGCAGCGCCAGACGGGCCCGGATGGACAGCGGCCGCGAGTGGGGGCTCACTCCTTGAGGACGTACCCGGCGCCGCGGACCGTGTGGATCAGGCGTGGCCGGTCGGCGCCTTCGATCTTCGTCCGCAGGTAGCGAACGTACACCTCGAGCACGTTCGATTCGCCCTCGAAGTCGTAGTCCCAGACATGCTCCATGATCAGGTCCCGGGTGAGGACCTTGCGCGGGTGGCGCATGAAGAGCAGGAGCAGGTTGTACTCCGTCGTCGTGAGTTCGATCGCTCGATCACCCCGCCGAGCCTCACGCGCGTCGACATCGAGCTCGAGATCGGCGAAGCGCAGGACCTCGCCCGCCGGAGTGGCTCGTCGGCGAAGCAGGGCGTGGACTCGGGCCAGCAGCTCCTCGAAGCTGAACGGCTTGACCAGGTAGTCGTCGGCGCCCGTCTCGAGACCGTCGACGCGATCCTTGACCTCGTCGCGGGCGGTGAGCATCAGGATCGCCACCTCGTCGCCGGAGGAGCGCAGGCGGCGGGTGACCTCGAGGCCGTCGATGCCCGGCAGCATCACGTCGAGCACGACGAGATCCGGCAGGTGCTCGCGGGCCTTGTCGAGCCCCTCCTCGCCGGTCGACGCCTCGACCACCCGGTAGCCCTCGTAGGCAAGCCCGCGCCGGACCACGGTTCGGATCTTCGGATCGTCGTCCACGACGAGGATGCGAGGGGCCTCGCTCATCTTCGGACCTCGTGCGGATTGCTCAAGGGGTCATGCTGGGGATCGAGGTCATGCCGGGCATGACGGTCATGGTTGGCGCCATCGTAGCCCCCGGCATGACCGATGGTTCGGCCGAGACGGCCGGCGGTGTCGCTGCGCCGGTTGGGCTCGCAGACAGGGAGCCCGTCGGCTTGACCGTGATCGTGACCATCAGGCCGCCCGGCTCGACCCCGGCGTTCGACGCGTGGTGCAAGTCGTGGCAGTGGAGGAGCCACGTACCGGGGTTGTCGGCCTTGAAGACGACGTCGTACGTGTCGCCCGGGAGCAGGTCGAGGGTGTTGAGACGCTGCGGCGTGGCCAAGGGCTCGCCGTCCTTGGCGATGACCACCATGTCCATCCCGTGGAGATGCATCGGGTGGATCGTCTGGCTCGGGTTGATGAACCGCAGGCGGACGAGCTGGCCCTGCTCGACCTCGATCGGGGCGGTCGCCGGGAACGACTTGCCGTTGATCGTGAAGTAGTCGTAGTTCATGCTCATCGCGTTCATCCCGGACATGCTGGGCGCTGCGCCCGTCCCGCTCATGCCGGCGCCGATCATCCAGCCCTGCAGCGCGAGGATGACCTCACGATCCGCGCGGACCGGGTCGCCGCCGGCCGGATCGATGATGAACGGGGCGTACAGGCCGCGGTCGATCTGCTCGCGGCTATTGGACCCATGACTGTGGTACATGAACGTGCCGGCGTGGGGTGCCACGAAGCGATACGTGAACGTCTGCCCCGGCGCAATCGGATCCTGCGTCACGCCGGCCACGCCGTCCATCGCGTTTGGCACGTAGAGGCCGTGCCAGTGCACGGACGTCCCCTCGGTCAGCGCGTTCGTCAGCGCGATCTCGACCGTGTCGCCCTCGGTCACCCGGATGGTCGGGCCAGGCACGGTCCCGTTGAAGGTGACCGCGCGGGTCGTCACCCCCGGCAACAGTTCCCAGGTCGCCTCTTTGACCGTGAGCTCGAAGCGCTTCGTCGTTCCGGTCGGGCTGACCGTCCGGTCCGCGAGGAGGCGCTCGATCGCCGATCGGTCGGGGGTGGTGTTCACCGGAGCGGCGTCGCGCCGGTTCGCGCCCGACAGGGCGACGGCCGCCCCACCGGCCCCGATGGCGAGTCCGACGACGAGGGTGGTGGCGAGGAAGAAACGCGATGGCTGCGACTGCATCCAGGCTGGCTCCAATGTGACGTGTGGCGCCCGGATCGTGCCGGTCAAACCTTAGAGCAGCCTGAGAGCCAGGTGAGGTTCCGGTGTCGGACTGGGCCCGGCGTCTCGACCGTCTCGCCCGGCGAGCGGGACGCCGGCGGCTCGAAGCTCAGCCCGTCGGGCCGGCGTCGCGCTCGAGGTCGGACCGGCTCTCTCCTTCAGACTCGCCCGCCGGCGCCGCCCTCTCCTCGGCCAGGACGCGCCGCAGGACCTTGCCCAGGAACGATCGCGGCAGCTCTCCGCGCACCTCGATGACCGCCGGCACCTTGTAGGGGGCGAGGTTCTGATGGCAGTGGGCGATGAGCTCCTCGGGCGTGGTGGTCGCGCCCGAGCGCAGCACGACAAACGCGTGCGGTACCTCGCCCTTGATCGGATGCGGCTCCCCGATGACGGCCGCCTCGGCCACCGCCGGGTGCTCGTGGAGCACATCCTCGATCTCGCGTGGGTAGACGTTGATGCCGCTGACGATGATCATGTCCTTGCGTCGGTCGACGATCCGGAAGTAGCCGTCGGCGTCCATCGAGCTGATGTCGCCGGTGGACAGCCAGCCGTCGTGCAGGACCATGGCTGTCTCCTCGGGTCGCTCCCAGTAGCCGCTCATGACCTGCGGGCCGCGCACACGCAGCTCGCCCACCTCACCGGGCGGCAGGACGCGCGCGCCGGTCTCGAGGTCGACGATCTGCGCCTCGGTCGAGGGGAACGGCAACCCCACGGTGCCCAGCCGCCGCTCCCCGTGGACGGGGTTGCAATGAGTGACCGGGCTCGCCTCGGTCAGGCCGTAGCCCTCCAAGACGCGCCCGCCGGTCAGCGCCTCGAAGCCGTCCTGCACCGGACCGGGCAGCGGCGCTGAGCCGCTGATGCAGGCGTCAATCGAGCGCAGGTCGTACTTTCGCGTCTCGGCCAGCCCAAGCAGCGTCGCGTAGAACATCGGTGCGCCCGGGAAGAGCTGCGGTCGGTAGCGTGCGATGGACTTGAGGACGGCGTGCGGGTCGAATCGTGGGTGCAGGATCTGCGTGGCACCCGTCAGCAGCGCGTAGTCGAGCGCGACGGTCAGGCCGTAGCTGTGGAAATAGGGCAGCGCGCAGAGCACGGTCACCTCGCCCGGCCGCGCGGTGGGGAACCAGGCCGCCACCTGGACCGCGTTGGCGACGAGGTTGCGATGGGTCAGGGTCGCCGCCTTGGGGGTGCCGGTGGTGCCGCCGGTCGGCTGCAGGACGGCCGGGTCCGTGGACTGGGCGGGCGAGTCGATCCGTTCGGCCGGCGAGGCCGCCAGGAGCCGGAAGAGGTTGGGCGTCTCGGTCGAGTGCGGGACCGGCTGCCAGCGCCCCTCGCGGCGCGCCTTCAGCGGGTAGAGCATGCGCAGCAGGCGCGGCAGCGAGTCCTGAATACCGGTCGAGATGATGCCCGAGGTGCCGGTCGCAACCGGGAGCACGTCGCGCAGATCGGCGCGGGCGGCCCGCAGCCGCGGCACCAGCAAATCCATGCAGATCGAGATGCGCGGCCGCGTCTGGGCGAGGAGCTCCCGGACCTCCCGCTCCACCGCGAGCGGACTGACGGGTGCCGCGATCGCCCCGGCGCGGAGGGCGCCCAGCAAGCCGATGACGAAGGCAGGCGTGGTCGGCAGATGGATGCTCACCCGGTCGCCCGGCGCCACGCCCATCCTCCGGAGGGCGACCGCCATCCGGTCGACGGCCTGATCGAGCGCCGCGTAGGTCGTCCGCGCACCGAGGAAGACGAGTGCGACGCGGGCCGGCCAACGGGCCGCCGCGTCCCGCAGCAGCCGGTCGAGGGTGATGGGCGGCAGCTCGATCTCGGCCGGGACGCCCGGCTCGTAGTGGGCCAGCCAGGGCCGTTCCATGAGCAGGAGCCGGGGGTTGGTCACCATCCCGGCTGACAAGGCGGAGGTCGGTGCGCTCATGCTGCGTTCTCCCTGGCGCGGATTCCTCAGACCGGATAGCCGCCGGCCGCCTCAATGGCCAGCGCGACGCGCCGCGCGATGGCGATGCGATCGACCGGTTCGCTGCGCAGCAGCCGTCGGATCCCCGACTGGAGCATCCGCGCCTCGTCGCCATCCGCGATTCGCGCGGCCAGCGAGCGGGCGATCAACTCGGCCGGTCCGACGCGCTCCAGGACGGCCAGCCGGGCCAGATCCAGGTGGCAGGAGGCCGTCGCCGCGTCCGTCTCGCCACGTGCCTGGCTCGCGCGGACGACGACGCTCTCGGTGGTGAAGAGTGCGATGACCAGGTCGGCCAGTCCGGCCAGGACCTCCTGCTCCTCCTCGAGGTCCGTTGCGTAGCGCTGGACCGCGGCGCCCGCCAGCAGGAGCGTGACCTGGCGCAGCCCGTCGACGAGCGCGGTCGCGGATCCCAGGGGGTCGTCAGTGGCACCCTCGAGCCCCGTCACGGACGGCGACAGGAGCGCCTCTTGTGCTCGTCTGGCCGGCCCCAGCAGATCGAGCCGGCCCTTCAGGGCCCGGCGGATGAGGGTCCCCGGTACCAGCAGCCGGTTGATCTCGTTGGTGCCCTCCCAGATGCGGTTGATCCGCGCATCGCGGTAGGCCCGCGCGGCCGGGTATCCCTCGATGTAGCCGTAACCGCCGTGGACCTGCACGAGCTCGTCGACGACCCAGTCGAGGTCCTCGCTGGCGGCCACCTTGGCGATCGAGCACTCGACCGCGTACTCCTCGAGGGCAGCCCGGACCGCTTCCGACGAGCCGCCAGCCTCGACGCCGCCAAGCCGTTCGTCGATGAGCCCCGCGATGCGATAGACCATCGACTCGATCGCGTACGTGCGGACGGCCATGCCCGCGATCTTGTCGGCCACCAGCGGGAACCCGAAGATGGGCCGGCCGAAGGCGACGCGCCCCTGTGCGTACTGGAGGGCCGTGCGCACGGCCGGACGCATGCCGCCGAGGGCTGCCGCCGCCAGCTTGAAGCGCCCCACGTTGAGGACGTTGAAGGCGATCTTGTGGCCCTCGCCGATGGTGCCCAGCAGGTTCTCCGGCGGGACGCTGACGGCGTCGAGCGTGAGGGGGCAGGTCGAGGTGCCGTGGATGCCCATCTTGTGCTCTTCCGGACCGACCTCGAGGCCCGGCGTCCCGCGCTCGACGAGGAAGGCCGCGATCCCCTGCGGGCCGCTGTCGCCCTGGCCGCCCTCGCCGCCCTGGCCGCCCTCGACGCGGGCGTAGACCGTGAAGAGGTCGGCGAAGCCGGCGTTGGTGATGAACTGCTTGGCGCCGTCGAGGCGATAGCTGCCATCCGCCTGGCGGACCGCGCGCGTCCGGATCGCCTGCGCGTCCGACCCGGTGCCCGGTTCCGTCAGGGCGTAGGCGGCCACGGTCGTGCCCGCGGCCAGGCCCGGCAGGTAGCGCCGCTTCTGTTCGTCCGTGCCGAAGAAGACCGTCGGCAGGGTGCCGATCCCGGCGTGCGCGGCGTAGGTGACGGCCAGTGCGTCGGTCGACGAGAGCGCCTCGATGACGACGACGGCAGCGACGTGGTCGAGTCCGGCGCCGCCATACGCTTCGGGGACCTCGATGCCCACGTAGCCGTCGCGCCCGAGGATCGTCATCAGCTCACGGTGCGTTGCATAGTCCCTCGCCTCGAGCCGCTCACGGCGCGGCTCGACCTCCCTGGCCACGAACTCACCGATCGCCGCGCGGATGGCGAGGTGCTCGGGGGAGAGACGCTCGGGGGTGAAGACGCTACCCATCACGACGGGCGCGACAAGGAAGGCGCCGCCGACCGGAGCAGTCGTCGTGGCCAGGGGTCGGGGCTCGATCTCGGTCGTCATCACGCTACCTCCTCGACCGCAGCCCGGGCCACGCCGGACGGCCGCAGGCGGCCACCCAACCACTCGATCACGCCGGCCGCTCCCTGGCCGCCGCCCACGCACATGGTGACCAGCCCGTAGCGGGCTCCCCGGCGGCCTAGCTCGTTGAGCAGCTGCACGCTGAGCTTCGCCCCGGTCGCACCGAGCGGATGCCCAAGGGCGATCGCGCCGCCGTTGGGGTTGACCCGGTCCTCGTCGAGCCCCAGCTCGCGGACCACCGCCACGACCTGTGCGGCAAAGGCCTCGTTGAGCTCGATGACCTCGATGTCGGCGAGTGAGAGACCGGCCCGCTTCAAGGCCCTGGGGACGGCGCCGACGGGGCCCACGCCCATGATCTCGGGCGCCACGCCGACCGTCGCGAAGCTCACCAGCCGGCCCAGCGGCTGCAGGCCCAGTTGGGCCGCCCGCTCGCCACTCATGACCACCAGCGCGGCGGCACCGTCGCTCATCTGCGAGCTGTTGCCGGCGGTGACGGTCCCGTCGAGCGCGAAGGCAGGCCGCAGCCTGGCGAGCGCCGCTGCGTCGCTATCGCGGCGGATCCCCTCGTCGGCATCGAAGGGCCGGCGGGAGACGCTGGGTCGTCCATCGGTGAGCGTCGTGTGGACGGCCTCGACCGGCACGATCTCGTCCGTGAAGCGGCCGGCATCCTGGGCCGCTGCCGCGCGCTGATGCGAGCGCAGTGCCCAGGCGTCCTGGTCGTCGCGGCTGACACCGTAGCGGCGGGAGACCTCCTCGGCGGTCAGGCCCATGTTCATGAACACCTGTGGCCACTGCGCGGCGATCGCGGGCCCCGGTGCGAAGTGGAAGCCGATCATGGGCACGAAACTCATCGACTCCATGCCCGCGGCGACGACCACGTCGGTGACGCCCGACGCGACCGACTGCGTCGCCAGGGCCAGCGCCTGCAGCCCGGAGGCGCAGAAGCGGTTGACGGTCATGGCGCTCGAGCCGACCGGCAGCCCCGAGGCGAGCCCGACGTGGCGGGCGATGTTGAGGCCCTGGGCGCCCTCGGGCATGGCACAGCCGAGGACGAGATCCTCGACCTCGGCGGGGTCCAGGGTGGGGACGCGGGCCAGTGCCTCGCGCACGGCCGCGATTGCCAGCTGTTCCGGGCTCGTTTCGCGCAAGGCGCCGCGCGGCGCCCTGCCGACGGCGGTCCTGGCAGCTGACACGATGACGGCGTCGCGCATGGTGTGGGTCCTCGGTGCTCGGTCAGTTGCGGAGCGGCTTGCCGGTCTTGAGCGTGTGGCGGATCCGGTCGCGGGTCTTCGGCTCGCCCAGGAGACGCAGGAAGGCCTCGCGCTCCAGGTCCAGCAGGTACGCCTCCGCGACCGGCGTCCCTTCGGCGACATCGCCGCCGCTCATGACCCGGGCCAGCTCCAGGACGACCTTCCGGTCGTGCTCCGAGAGATGGCCGCCACCGAGCTGGTTGAAGGTGAGCGCCTCCGCGGCGGCGATGCCGCGCCGCCCCACGACGGGGATCGATCGTGCCAGAGGCGGGTGATAGCCGGCCTCGGCGAGATGCCGGGCGGTGGCCGCCGCATCTGCCCACTGGCGGTCGGGGTCGGCCGTCACGAGATCGGCGGGTGTGAACAGGCCCCAGCTCCGGGCCTCTTCAGCGCTGGTGGCAACCCGCGCGAAGGCGATCGTTTCGAGCGCCTGCTGGAAGAAGGCGAAGAGATCGGCGTGGGAGCTCTCCGGGACGTGCTCGGCGGCGCGGCGCGTCATGGCGGTTGAGCCGCCGCCGGCGGGCAGCAGCCCGACGCCCGTCTCCACCAGCCCGATGTAGGTTTCGGCGAGCGGCTGGCAGCGGGCGGCCGCCAGACACAACTCCGCGCCG
>JANMQO010000026.1:0-8194 GCA_031370565.1 Chloroflexota bacterium | reverse complement strand
TCCGTGGGCGAGCTCATCGCCGGGCCGCCAGTGCCGCAGCCGGTGACCACCAGGCACAACATCCCGACACGAACGGTTCGCAGGAGTCGGTCACCGGTGGCCATATCCGCCCATGGTACGGGCCTCGCACCAGACCGATCGATGGCTGCATCACACCATCCTAGTCGGGGCGCTACGCTGGCCGTCCATGGACCACGCTGCAGCCGACGACTCGAGGCCCGACCCGCTCGACGCGCTCGGGGAGCTCGGCGCGCACGATGCGCACGACGAGACCGACGAGCTCGATGGCCCGCTCGACGAGGTCGTCGAAGCAGCCGTCGGCCGAGCCCTGGACCGCCTGCCACGCGCATTCTCCGAGCGGCTTGGCTCCGTCGCCATCGTCGTCGAGGACGAGCCGACCGCCAGCCAGCTCGCCTCGGTCGGCGCGAGTGGCCTGTTCGGGCTGTATCAGGGCGTCCCCCGCACTGCGGCCTTCGCGGACGGCATGCCGCTGCCCAGCAAGATCACCATCTTCAAGGGGCCGCTGACGCGGGCACATTGGGGCGAGGAGGCCCTCGGCCGAGCCGTCGAGGAGACCGTCCTGCACGAGATCGCCCACCATTTCGGGATCAGCGACGACCGCCTGCGCGAGCTGCATCGGGAGCGCTGATGGGAGGACAGTCCTCCCCCGCCCGGACCATCGGGCCACCCCGAGGGACCCTCAGGTGTGGGATACAAGGGTGCACTCCGGTTCGCACCGAGGAAGCCCCTGCCGATGGACTCGTCGCCGGCCCCGCTCGAGGGAGATATCGCCGCAGGAACCGGCTCGATCCGGCTTGTCCGGCTGCGCCTCACGCTCGCACTCGTGGCGATGGCCGTCCTGCCCGTCGCGGTCGGTGCCCCGCTCGCCCGGACCGCCCTTGACGGTCAGCGGGCTGTGGACCAACTGCGCTCGGAACGGGACAGTTCGACGGTCGCGGCAGCCGTGGCTGTGCGGTTCCAGCAGCTGGATCAAGCCGTCGCCAGGGCGGCCGCAAGCACTGCCATGGCCGACTACGTGGCTGGCCTCCGAAACGCTCTGCCGGGCGCCCGCAGCACGCTCGGTAGCCTGTCCGTCAGCGGCGCCAACGACGTGCTGGAGGCGACCCTGCTCGATATCCGCGGTCGCCCGCTGCTGCGAGCCGTCGGCGGCGATCCGACCAAGACCAACCCGACGACCATCGTCGACCCGCTCGTCGGCGCTGCCCTGGATCTACCCGCTGGCCAGGTGGCCACCGACACGGTCCGAACCGCCCCGGACGGCACCGCGCTCGTGGCCGTCGCGACGCCTGTCTTTGACGCGTCCAATCCGGCCGTGCCGGTCGGCGTCGTCCGGGTCGACCTGTCGCTGAGCCGGATCCTCGCCATCGCAGCAATCCAGATGGACGGCGCCGGGACGAGCCTGCTCGTCGACGCCGCCGGAGGAACCCTGGCATCTGCCAGTCGGCCAGCCCCGGGTCCGGCCGGTTCCGCCCCGGCGAAGGCGGCACCAGCAGCCGGCGTAGGCCAACTCGGCGGCACGAGCGCCGCGACGGACGCCAGCCCGACCATTGCCACAACGGCGGCGGTGTCCGACCGACCAGGCTGGCAGATCCGGGTCGTGGCGCCGGCCCGCTTGAGCCCGCCACCGGCGGGCCTGCTCCTGATGCTCGGCGTGATCGTGCTCCTGCTGGTCGCCTTGGTCGTGCTCATGGCCCGCCAGGTGGTCCGACCTGCCGAGGAACTCGAAGCCTCCCGGACTCGACTGCGTGAGCTGTACGAGCTGGCCCGCGTCGATTCGCTCCGGGACGCCCTGACGGGGCTGGGCAACCACCGAGCATTCCAGGAGGAGTTCGACCGGCGCCTCGACAGCGCGCGGACCAGCGGGGCAGCGCTCAGCCTGGTCCTGCTGGACCTCGACGACTTCAAGACCGTCAATGACGAAGGCGGCCACGCCGCCGGCGACGAGGCGCTGGCCCGCTTCGCCCGGATGATCCGGGGCATCCTCCGCCCCGTCGATCGAGCCTTCCGGGTGGGTGGCGATGAGTTCGCCCTGTTGCTGGCCGGGGCCGACGCGGATCGTGCCGAGGTGACTGCCCGGCGGCTCCTTGCCAGCTCGCTCGACGTCCCGACGGGCAGACTGGCCGGACGCCCACTGTCCTTCTCCGCGGGTGTGTCGAGCTGCCCAACGCTGGGCATGGAGCGGCGCCACTTGCTGGCGCAGGCCGACGCGGCCCTGGCCTGGGCGAAGCGCCATGGCCGAACCACGATCGACGTGTTCGACCCGGAGCGCCACAGTCAGCTGGGGGCCACCTCGTCGGTGGCGGACCTGTCGAGCGCGATCAGCGGCCTCGTGGCCGGCAAGCTGCTGCGGCCCGTCTTCCAGCCGATCGTCGACCTGCGTTCCGGCCGGGTGATCGGCTACGAGGGCCTCATCCGGCCGTTGCCGGCATCTGGCTTTGGCGATCCGTCGAGCCTGTTCGCCGCGGCCGAGGTTGCCGGACGGACGTTCGAACTCGACGGCGCCTGCCTGGAGACTGTCGTCGGCGCCGCGGCCATGCTCCCAGCGGATGCGATGCTCACCATCAACCTCTCCCCGCGAACGCTCGAGTCCGACCTGTTCAGCACAGGCCTGCTCGTGTCGATGGTGCGCCAGGCCGGCCTCGAGCCGAGCCGGGTCGTGATCGAGATCACCGAACGCGAACAGATCGAGGAGATGGAGCGCCTGCGCCGCAACGTGGCCGCCTGTCGAGCGGCAGGCTTTCGGCTGGCCGCCGACGACGTTGGCGCCGGCAACGCCGGGCTGCGCCTGCTCAGCCAGGTCCAGTTCGACATCGTCAAGATCGATCTCTCGCTGGTCCAGAGCGGTGCGATCCATGAGGCGTCGTTGTCGGTCGTGGGCGCGCTCCAGGACCTCGCCCGGCGCTGGGGCGCCACCGTCATCGCGGAAGGCATCGAGACACCCGAACAGCTCCGGGTCGTGCGCGAGCTGGAGATCGGCGCGGGTCAAGGCTACCTGCTGGGCAGACCCGGCTCGGCCGAGGATCTCATGACGATCGAGATGACCGCAGTCGATCTGGAAGCCCTGCTGGGGCGCGACGACTGGCTTCACCGGATGGTCCGCGGTGCGCCCGGACTGGCCGCGCCGGCCGCGCTCGGCTGATCGGCCGGGCCGGCCGGCAACTTCGTCAGCGGCCAGACGCGACAGCCGCAGCGGGCATCCGCCCAGGGGCATCACTGACACGGTCCCGGGCCGGCGAGCAGACGCGGGACAAGGCGGCACTTGCCTAGCCGTATCGCGACGGATAGGATGCGCCAGTGGTCGCGCCCCGCGCCGCGGGCCGCGCCCGGACCGAGCTTCGCAGGCCATCTTCGCCTGCCAGGGAACGGTCACCGAGGAGGAAACATGCAGATCCGATCCAGCAGCCTCGCCCTGCTTGGGGGCCTGGCCATCGTCGTGTCCGCCTGCACCGGCGGCGGCGCGTCCACGGCACCGTCAGTCGCGCCGTCGGTCGTACCGTCCGTCGCGCCGTCCGTCGCACCCTCGACGGGCTCCACGCTCAAGATCGGCGTCGTCACCGACGTCGGGACCGTCGACGACAAGAACTTCAACCAGTACTCGTTCGAGGGCGCCAAGAAGGGCGCCGCGGACATTGGCGCTGCGGTGCCCCCGGCCGTCGTCCCCAAGGACGCGTCGGAGTACGCCAAGGACATCCAGAGCTTCGTTGACCAGGGCTACAACATCATCGTGACGGTCGGCTTCAACCTTGCCGCCGACACGACCAAGGCGGCCAAGGCCAACCCGAACGTCTGGTTCATCGGCGTCGACCAGTCGCCGATCTGCATCGATGCGACCGGCGCCCTGGACACGACGTTCGCCTGCAAGGGCGATGCCGCAACCCTGCTGCCGAAGTACGTCTCGCTGCAATTTGCAGAGGACCAGGCGGGCTACCTCGCCGGGATCGTCGCGGCCGGGATCAGCAAGAAGGGCGTCATCGGCGCCATCGGCGGAATCAACCTCGTGCCGCCGGTCGTGCGTTACATCCAAGGCTACGAGCTTGGTGCCAAGTCGGTCAATCCGGCCATCAAGGTTGACGTCGCCTACGTCTCGGCGAGCGACTTCGGCAAGGCCTTCAACGACCCGGCGCTGGGTACCACCTTTGCCACCCAGTTCATCAAGCAGAACGGCGTGGACGTCCTCTTCCAGGTGGCCGGCAAGACGGGCAATGGCGTCCTCGACGCCGCCTGCACCGCCGGCATCTACGGGATCGGCGTCGACGTGGACCAGTACCAGTCGTACCCCAATGCGGACAAGTGCATCGTGACCTCGGCGGAGAAGCACCTCAGCAGTGCCGTCGAGCAGACGATCCAGGCGATCGCGGCAGGCACGGCCAAGGGCGGCGACAGCAAGTTCAACGCCGCCAACAACGGCATCGGCGTGTCAGGCTTCTACGACAAGGCCGGCCTGATCACGGCGGACATCCAGGCCAAGCTCGACGCTGCGCTTGCGGCGATGAAGGCCGGGACGCTCACCACCTGCCCGGCCAACTGCGGCCAGGCCAAGTAGCGCCCACTCCGCGCGTTCTCGCGAGCGGGCCGGACCCTTCGGGGCCGGCCCGCTCGCCGTATTCTCCCGCGACCCTCCCCCTCCCCCATCCCGGCTCTCACCCCGTCACGAGGCAGCCATGGCGAGCGACCCGGCTTCGATTGGAGCGCCCGCGCTGGAGATGCGCGGCATCACGAAGCGCTACCCGGGCGTCGTCGCCAACGACCGGATCGACCTCGACCTGCGGGCCGGTGAGATCCACGCCCTGCTCGGCGAGAACGGGGCCGGCAAGACCACCCTCATGAACGTCCTGTACGGTCTGGCCCGACCGGACGAGGGCCAGATCCTCATCGACGGCACCCCCGTCCACATCGCTGGTCCCGCCGACGCGATCCGGCGCGGGATCAGCATGGTCCACCAGCACTTCATGCTGGTGCCGGTCCTGACGGTGGCGGAGAACCTGGTCCTTGGCCAGGAAACGATGGCCAACCCGGTGTTCCTCGACCGACGCGAGGCGGCCCGCCGGATCCGCGAGCTGGCTGCCCGATTCGGCTTCGAACTCGACCCCGAGGCGAAGGTCGGCAGCCTGTCCGTGGGCCAGCAGCAGCGGGTGGAGATCCTCAAGGCGCTCTACCGGGAGGCGCGCATCCTGGTCCTGGACGAGCCGACGGCCGTGCTCACGCCCCAGGAAACCGAGGAGATCTTCGCCCTGCTGCGGCGGCTGGCGACGGACGGACACAGCATCGTGTTCATCAGCCACAAGCTGTACGAGGTCCTCGAGATCGCTGATCGGATTACGGTCATCCGGCGTGGTCGGGTCGTCGGCCAGCGGCTACCGGGGGCGACCGACGAGGCGGATCTCGCCGAGCTCATGGTCGGCCGGGCGGTACAACTGACGGCGGATCGGGGCGAATCGCATCCGGCCGGTCCGATGCTCGACGTCCAGGACCTGCATGTCGCCGACGATCGGGGCAGCGAGGTCGTCCGCGGTGTCGACCTGACCGTCCGGGCCGGCGAGATCCTGGGCATCGCCGGGGTCGCCGGCAACGGTCAGGACGAACTGGTCGAGGCGCTCATCGGGCTGCGTCGGCCGCGCGCCGGCCAGGTCCGGCTGGACGGCGTCGAGGTGACCGGTCGGTCGCCCCGGAACATGAACGAAGCCGGTGTCGGGTACGTTCCCGCCGATCGCCATCGCTTTGGCCTGATCCTGTCCTTCCCGCTCTACGACAACCTCGTGCTGACCAGCTACCACCGCTCGCCCTACGCCCACGGCCCGCTGCGCGACGACGCGGCCATCCTGCGCACCGCTGAATCGGCGATCGAACGGTTCGATGTCCGGACCCCGTCGGCGACCGCCCTGGCCGGCACCCTGTCCGGCGGCAACCAGCAGAAGGTGGTCGTCGCCCGCGAATTCGACCGAGACCTGAAGCTGCTCATCCTCGATCAGCCAACGCGCGGTCTCGACGTCGGCAGCATCGAGTTCATCCATCGCCAGATCATCGCGAAGCGAGATGCTGGCGCCGCCGTCCTGCTGGTCTCCGCCGAGCTGGACGAGGTCATGGAGATGTCAGATCGGATCGCGGTCATGTATCGGGGCCGGCTCGTTGCCGTCACCGACGCCCGGAGCACCGACAAGAACGCGGTCGGCGTCCTCATGGCCACCGGCGGCCGTGAAGCGGCGTCTGCCATGAGCGGCACGCAAGCATGAGCGGGCGGACGGAACCGCCCGGCGGCCGGCGTCGCCTCGGGTCAATGTTGCGCACTGCCTGGGGCGTCCTCGCCGTACCGGCCGCGGCGATCGTGCTGGCCCTCCTGGTGGGCGCACTGGTGATCATCGCGTCCAGCACGCTCGTGCCCAACCACCCATTCGACCCGACCCTGCCGATCACCGCCTATGCGGCGCTCGCCCAGGGCGCCTTCGGCAGCCCGAACGCGGTCGTCGAGACCATCGTCCTGGCGACGCCCCTTGTTCTGGCCGGGCTGGGCGTCGGCCTCGGCTTCAAGGCCGGCTTGTTCAACATCGGCGCCCTCGGCCAATTCCTCATGGGCGCGGTCGGAGCCGTCGCCATCGGCAGCGCGCTGCACGACGCGCCGCCCATCATGGTCATCCCGCTCGCACTGCTCGGGGGCATGCTGGCCGGTGCCTTCGTGGGCTTCATTCCGGGCGTACTCAAGGCCGTCTCGGGTGCGCACGAGGTGGTCACCACGATCATGCTCAACTACGTCTCGCTGGCCATGCTCTCATGGCTGGTCAGCGGCCCGCTCCGGTTTCCGCGCTCGCCCCAGCCAGTCACCGGAGATGTCGGCAACGCGGCGCTGCCCATCCTGATCGGGCGCGACGGCCATCTCGGCATCATCATCGCGGCCCTGGCCGTGCCGCTGGTCTGGTTCCTGCTCTACCGCACCACCCTGGGTTTCGAGATCCGTGCGGTGGGCGCCAACCCGGACGCCGCCCGCTATGCGGGCATGAAGCCGCGCCGACTGATCATGCTCACGATGAGCCTGGCGGGCATGCTGGCCGGTCTCGCCGGTGCCTCGAACCTGCTCGGGCTCAACCACCAGGTGACCGCAACCTTCAGCACGACGGTCGGTTTCGACTCGATCACGGTGGCCCTGCTCGGGCGGTCCAACCCGGTCGGGATCCTGTTCGCGGCGTTGCTCTTCGGTGCCATGCGCAATGGAGCCGGACTGATGCAGATCAAGGCCGGCGTGCCGGTCGAATTGGTCGACCTGGTCCAGGCGATCATCCTGCTCTTCCTCGTGGCCAACCCGCTCCGGCGCTACTTCCGGCGCGGAAGTGCAGCCAGCGCCGACCTGGGCACCCCTGACACGATCGCCCGGACCTATGGCAGCGAGGTCGTGCGCTAGATGGACGCCCTGATCCACACCCTGGGCAGCATCCCGGTGTTCGGCTTGCTCGTCCAGTTCCTGGCCTACCTCATTGCGGAGCTGCCGTTCATCGCCCATGGCGCCGTCTCCGTGGCCATTCCGATCGCGCTGGCAGCGCTGGCCGGGGTCGTGTGTGAACGGTCCGGGGTGGTCAACATCGGGCTCGAGGGGATCATGCTCACGGCCGCCTTCGTGGGCTGGATCGTGGGCGTGGCCGCTGCCGCGATCCTGGGGCCGGGCACGCCGACGGCGATCTTGGGGATCACGTTGCCGCTGCTCATCGCCCTGGTCGCGGCCCTCCTGTCGGGGATGCTCCTGTCGCTGCTGCACGCCTGGCTGGCGATCTCCGTGCGGGCCGACCAGATCATCAGCGGCACGATCATCAACATCGCGGCCCTGGGCCTGACCGGCTACCTCAATACGCTGATCTCGCAGCAATCGCCGACGAGTGCCGGCAGCTTCGCCGCCCTGACCTTGCCGGACGCGATCGTCAACCTGCCGGTGATCGGCTGGCTGCTGGACGCCTTCTTCGGCCAGGGCCCAATCGCCATCGCCACAGTGTTCATCGTGGTGGCCATGCAGATCCTGCTCTTCCGTTCGCGCTGGGGATTGCGAACGCGGGCGGTCGGCGAACATCCCAAGGCGGCCGAGACCGTCGGCATCGACGTCATCCGCCTGCGCTACCGAAACGTCGTCCTGTCCGGCATTCTTGCCGCGCTTGGCGGGGCCTATCTGAGCATGGAGGTCACCAACTCGTTCCAG
>JANMQO010000009.1:0-7755 GCA_031370565.1 Chloroflexota bacterium | reverse complement strand
GATCAGCCACTCATTCACGCGCAGGGGCTCACCAAGCGATTCGGCCAGCTGGTCGCGGTCGACGGGATCGACTTCGACGTCGCGCCGGGCGAATCGTTCGGGTTCCTCGGGCCCAATGGGGCGGGCAAGACGTCGACCATGAAGATGATCGGCTGCGTCTCACCGGTGACCGAGGGCACGCTCACGGTGCTCGGGCTGGACCCGGCCGCTGACGGTGCCCGGATCCGGGCCCGGATCGGATCCGTGCCCCAGCAGGACTCGCTGGACATGGAGCTGACCGTCCGCGAGAACCTGCTCATCTACGGCCGCTACTTCGACCTGTCGCGTCGCGAGGCCGGCCGGCGCGCCGACGAGCTGCTCGAGTTCGTCCAGCTGACGGACCGGGCGCGCAGCCAGGTCGAGCCGCTCTCGGGCGGGATGAAGCGTCGCCTGACGATCGCCCGGTCGCTCATCAACGAGCCCAGCCTGCTCCTCCTGGACGAGCCGACGACCGGGCTCGACCCGCAGGCGCGGCACCTGCTGTGGGATCGCCTGTACCGACTCAAGCAGCGCGGCGTGACCCTCGTCCTGACGACTCACTACATGGACGAGGCCGAGCAGCTGTGCGATCGCCTCGTCGTCATGGACAAGGCCAAAATCGTCGCGCAGGGCTCGCCTCGCCAGCTCATCGAGCAATACGCCACCCGCGAGGTTCTCGAGCTGCGCTTCCCGGTCGGCGTCCAGGAAGGCCTCGATGGTCAGCTGGACGGCCTGGCCGAACGGATCGAATGGCTGCCCGACCGGGTCTTGCTGTACACCGCCGACGGTGAGGCGGCCGCGTTGGCGACGCGCGAGCGCGGCCTGCAGCCGGAGACGGCCCTCGTTCGGCGGTCAACCCTGGAGGATGTCTTCCTCCGGTTGACCGGCCGCAGCCTGATCGAATAGCGGCCACGCTGGTGACGGCCGCGCTGCGCGTCTTTGAGTACAACGCCCGGGTCTATCGACGGATCTGGCGGGCAACGCTGTTCCTCACCTTTCTCGCGCCGATGCTCTTCCTTGCCTCGATGGGCGTGGGCCTCGGCCGCCTGATCGATGGTGCGGGCGGTGCCGCCGCTTTGGGCGGGGTCAAGTACGCGGTGTTTCTGGCGCCGGGGTTGCTGGTCGCCCAGGCCATGCAGACGGCCGGCTTCGAGTCCACCTACCCGATCATGGGCCGGATCGTCTGGCACCGAATCTACCCCGGCATGCTCGCTACGCCGATCACCGTGCCTGCCATCGTGTTCGGCCAGTTGGCCTGGATGGCGGTCCGTCTGCTGCTGGTCAACAGCATCTTCTTCGTGGTCATGATCGGCTTCGGAGTGGTTGGCTCGCCGCTGGGGGTCCTGGGCATCCTGGCCGGGGTTCTGACCGGGCTCGCCTTCGCCGCGCCGATCATGGCGTTCAGTGCGACGCAGCGCAACGACAGCGCATTCAACGCCATCTTCCGCTTCCTGATCACCCCGCTGTTCCTCTTCTCCGGGACGTTCTTTCCGATCGAGCGACTGCCCGTCGCGCTCCAGCCGGTGGCCTGGCTCACCCCGACCTGGCACGGCGTCGCGCTGGCCCGCGGCCTGTCACTGGAGACGATGGACGCCCTTGGCGTGGTGGTCCATGTCGGCGTGCTCCTGGTGTTCATCGCGCTCGGCACGGCCGCCTGCCTGGTGACGTTTCGCCGGGCCCTGGTGGAGTAGGGGAGCCGATGGCCGTCAACACCGGGATCGCCATGCCGTTCGCCTTCGGCCGCCGGGCGGGCCGCCTCGTCGAGCGCAACCTGATGGTCTACCGACGGACCCCGCTGGTCATCGTGTCCGGATTCTTCGAGCCGCTGTTCTACCTGCTCGGGATCGGCTTCGGGATCGGCGCGCTGGTCGGTGGGGTGGCCGGGCCGGATGGCCGGTCGCTGCCGTATGGCGTGTTCGTCGCACCCGGCCTGCTGGCCGCCTCGGCCATGAACGGGGCGATCTACGACTCGACGATGAACGTCTTCTTCAAGCTGCGCTACGCGAAAACGTACGACGCCATCCTGTCCACGCCGCTGGGCATCGACGATGTGGCCCTCGGCGAGATCTCCTGGGCGCTCATCCGGGGCACCTTGTACGCCACCGGGTTCCTGCTGGTCATGCTCCTGCTCGGGCTCGTTCGCTCGCCGTGGTTTGTGCTGGCCCTGCCCGTGGCGATGCTCATCGGCTTTGCCTTTGCGGCGGTCGGCATGGCCGCCACGACCTTCATGCGCAGCTGGACCGACTTCGACTTTGTGTTCGTCGCGACCCTGCCGCTGTTCCTGTTCTCGTCCACCTTCTATCCGATCGAGACGTACCCGGCCGCCTTGCAGGTCCTGGTCAGGCTGACCCCGCTGTACCACGGTGTGGACCTGCTTCGGTCGCTGTCGCTGGGGATCGTGGGGCCGGGGCTGCTGGTCCACGTCGCGTACCTGGTGGCGATGGGCCTGGCGGGACTGTGGGTGGTGAACCGGCGGCTCGACCGACTGCTGCTCAAGTGACGTCGGGGCCGACCGTGACGGCCGCGACGCCCGAGGCCGACCCTCCAGACGGCAGGCGGGCCGCCCTGGCCATGCTCGACGCCGAAGTATCCGACTGCCGGCGCTGTCCGCGCCTCGTTGCCTGGCGCGAACAAGTGGCGATCGACAAGGTCGCGCGCTTCCGGGACGAGACGTACTGGGGCAGGCCGGCCCCCGGGTTCGGCGATCCCGACGCCCGGATTCTCGTCGTCGGGCTGGCGCCGGCTGCTCACGGTGCCAACCGCACCGGTCGGGTCTTCACCGGCGACCGCTCGGGTGATTTCCTGTACACGGCGCTGCACGCCAACGGCCTGTCCAGTTCCGGGATCTCGCGGCGGCGTGACGATGGCCTGACCCTCCATGGCGCGCGGATCACGGCGGTCGTGCATTGCGCCCCGCCGGCGAACAAGCCCACGATCGACGAGCGCGACGCCTGCCTGCCGTTCCTCGGTCGGGAGTTGGCGCTGTTGCCCGAGGTCCGGGTGATTGTCGCCCTGGGCGGCTTCGGCTGGGACGGGGTCCTCCGAGCACTCGAGGGACTGGGTCAGGTTGTGCCGCGGCCACGCCCGCGCTTCGGTCACGGCGCGGAGGCGCGTGTGGGGCCGTATGTCGTCCTGGGCGCCTATCACCCGAGCCAGCAGAATACGTTCACCGGCCGGCTCACCGCGCCGATGCTGGCCACCGTGATCGCCCGAGCTCGCGAGCTGGCGGACGCCCCCGGGCGGCCGTAGCGCCCCGTCCGGCTCCGGCCCCGCGGCGCGGCTGTCGCCTTGATCCGCGCGAAACCGGGAGCCCACCGGGGACTTGACACAGAGGCTCTACACTCTGCGCATGTCGGTCTTCGTGATCTGGTTCGTCGTGGCGCTGGCGCTCCTCGTCATCGAGCTCACGACGACCACGTTCTACGCCGTCTTCCTGGCTTTGGGCGCGTTCGCGGCGGGGATCCTCGCGTTCCTCCTGCCGGACGTCCCGCTCTGGATCCAGGCGACAGTCGCGCTGGTCGTCGCGGGTGCGGGCGTGATCGGCGTGCGGCCCGTACTCGGCCGTCGGCTCCAGGCCCGCGGTCCAGGTGCGGTCGGTCCGGGCGTCCATGGCGGCTTCGTCGGCCAGGCGGCGCTCGCGCTTGACACAGTCGGCGATCCTCTACATCCCGGTCACGTCCGGCTTGCCGGCGAGATCTGGCTGGCCGTCACGGAGGCTGCCGAGGCAGTCGAGGCCAACAGCTCTGTCATCGTCACGGCCGTCCGAGGCACGACGCTCGTGGTCCGTCCGGCCGGCTGACATTGGATACCTCCGGCCGGCTGGGACCGGCCACGTCTACTCTGCCGGCTGAACCCGGCCACCGTTCCGGCCGGCAGCAGCCGACCACCATTCGGCCGACGACCCGGCCACCCTGGGAGGGATCGCCATGGATAGCACAGCCGTCGGACCGCTCGTCGGGTTGTTCGCGCTCGTCCTGTTCGTCCTGTTTGCCGTGTACCTGCTGCGCTCGACCGTCAACCTCGTCCAGCAGGGCTCGGTCGGCGTGGTCAAGCGGCTGGGCGAATTCCACGGCATCCATGAGCCGGGCATGGTCATCATCGCCCCGTTCATCGACGCGATCGTGTTCGTCGACATGCGCGAGATCCCCCGTCCCGGCGATCGCCAGGAGGTCATCACCAAGGACAACGTGGTCGTCTCGGTGAACGCCACGATCTTCACCCAGGTGGTCGACGCCAAGCAGGCCCTGTTCAGCATCGCCAACTTCGACGTGGCCATCGACGCGCTCGCCCGGACGGCTCTCCGCTCGGTCATCGGCACCCTGTCGCTCGACGAGGCGTTGTCCGAGCGTGAGCGGATCAACGTCGACGTCCAGCAGCAGATGGAAGCGGTCACCGACAAATGGGGCATCCGGATCAACCGGATCGAGATCGTGGAGATCACCCCGCCGCCCCAGATCCTCCAGGCGCTGGCGCTCCAGAAGCAGGCCGATCAGGAGAAGCGGGCCAAGATCCTGCAGTCCGAGGGTCTCCAGCAGTCGGCCGTCAACGTCGCCGATGGCGAGCGCCAGGCCGCGATCAAGAAGGCGGAGGGCGACCGCCAGGCCTCCATCCTGCGCGCCGAGGGCAACCGGCAGGCCACTATCCTGGAGGCGCAGGGCCGGGCCCAGGCCATCGAGACGGTCTACGGCGCGATCAAGGCGGCTGCGCCGGACCCGATGCTGGTCGCCATCCTCCAGCTCGACACACTTTCGAAGTTCGCCGCCAGCCCGAACACCAAGATCGTCATTCCGGCCGAGAGTTCGGCTTTGCTTGGCGCCGCCCAGGCGATCCAGTCCGTGCTGGCTCAGGTGCCGACCATCGAGGGCTGAGCCGGCGACGTCGATTGACGCGGCGCACGTGCCCGCGTCCTGAGCGCCCGGACCCGGTTGAGGCGGCGGTCGTCTGAGGTGGCCCGGGTGCGCCCGGGAATGGCGCGTCGCCGCCGTGTCCTTGTCCGCCGCGCTCGGGCCCGGCCTCTCGTATCCTGTGCGTTCAGATGGTGAGCGAGCGGGACTACTACGAAGTGCTCGGGCTCGGCCGCGACGCGGACGACGCCGCGATCAAGCGCGCCTTCCGCAAGTTGGCCCAGCAGTGGCATCCGGACGTCAACGCGGCTGACGGCTCGGACGAGCGCTTCAAGGAGATCAACGAGGCCTACCAGGTTCTGTCCGACCCTCAGAAGAAGCAGGCCTACGATCTGTTCGGCAAGGCGGGCGTGAACGGCGCCGGCGCGGGCGCGGCGGGCGGCGCGGGCGGCGCGGGCGGCTTCGCCGGCTTCGGGGATATCTTCGACGCCTTCTTCGGCGGGGCGGCGGCCGGCGGCGGAGCGCGGCGGGCACGTCCGAACGCCGGCGCGGACCTGCGCTACGACCTGCGGATCACGTTCGTGGAGGCGATCAAGGGAACCGAGAAGGAGATCGAATTCCCGATGCTCGATCGCTGCCAGACGTGCAACGGCAGCGGCGCCAAGCCCGGCACCTCCACGATCGCCTGCTCGCGCTGCGGCGGACGAGGGGAAGTTCGATCGGTGCGCCAGACGATGCTTGGCCAGATGGTCAACGTGAGCGCTTGTTCCACCTGCCAGGGCGAGGGTCGCGTCGTGGAGTCACCGTGCGAGACCTGCCGCGGTGACGGTCGGGCGGAACGCCGTCGGAAGCTCCGCGTTGCGATCCCGGCAGGCATCGACGAAGGGCACCAGATCCGGCTGACCGGCGAAGGCGAGGTCGGGCCGCGCTCCGGCCCCCCCGGCAGCCTGTACGTCGCCGTCCACGTCCAGGCCCATCCCGAG
Source organism: Chloroflexota bacterium (assembly GCA_031370565.1). Lineage (GTDB taxonomy): Bacteria > Chloroflexota > Limnocylindria > Limnocylindrales > CSP1-4 > Chersky-267. Next base: position 1,910 of record JANMQO010000009.1, on the reverse strand, counting down.
TTGAAGCGTGACGGCACCGAGCTCTACGTGGAGCGCGAGATCTCGATCGCCCAGGCGGCCCTGGGGACGACGATTCGCATTCCCACGGTCGATGGCCCTGAGGACCTCGAGCTCAAGGCGGGCGTCCAGGCGGGGGCGGAGGTCCGGCTCCGGGGCAAGGGCGTGCCGCACCTCCGGCGGGCCGGCCAACGCGGCGATCTGCATGTATTCGTCAAGGTCGTCACCCCGGGCAAGCTCTCCAAGCGGCAGCGTGAGCTCCTGGAGGCCTACGCCGCGGAGTCCGGTGAGGCGGTCCACGGCAGCGGCGGTGGCATCCTGGATCGGATGAAGGACGCCTTGACGTGATGACCGGACGCCACCCGACGACGACCGCCGCCGAGTCGGAGCCGCTGACGACCACCGACGACGACGGTGCCTCGGCCGAGGGCGCCTGGCTCGAGTTGACGGTCGCGGCCGACCACGAGGCGGTCGAAGCGGTGAGCGAGATCCTGTCCCGGGTTGCACCCGGTGGGACCACGATCGAGCCGGCGTTTGTCCTCGTCGACGAGGGTCTCGGCGCGCAGGTGGACGTCAGCCGGCCGGCGATCGTCCGGGCGTACGTGTCCGCTCGTGATCGGGTCGCCGCCCAGCACGCCGTGGCGACAGCGCGCCGCGCGCTCGGTCACCTCCAGGCGTTCGGCCTGCGACCGATCGGCGAGCTCGAGACGCGGGTCGTCCACGAGGAAGACTGGGCCCACGCCTGGAAGGTGCACGTGCCGGTCCTGCGGATCGGCCGGCGGCTGGTCATCCGGCCGTCCTGGCGCCGCCACCGACGAGCGCCGTCGGACGTGGTCCTTGCCCTGGATCCGGGCATGGCCTTCGGCACGGGACTCCACCCGACCACCCGGCTGTGCCTGGCTGGCGTGGAACGCTGGGCGGACGAGGGCCGCTTCGGCCCCGGGACGGCGGCCAGGGGCGGGACGCGCGTGCTCGATGTGGGCTGCGGCTCGGGGATCCTGTCGATCGCTGCGGGGATGTTCGGGGCGGAGTCGGTGCTCGGCCTGGATACCGACCAGATCGCCATCGACGCGACGACGGCGAACGCCAAGCGCAACCGGCTGGCGCGCCGGATCCGCGCTCGGGCCGGGAGCCTGCCGAGCGGGCAGCCACCGTTCGACTTGATGCTGGCCAACCTCATCGCCTCGCTGCTCGTGACGCTCGCGCCGGGCCTGGCTGCGGAGCTGCGACCGGGCGGCCGACTGCTGGCCTCGGGCATCTTCGTCGACCGGGAAGCGGACGTGCAGGCGGCATTCGGCGCGGTCGGACTCGATGTTGTCGGCCGCTGGGCGGAGGGCGAATGGGTCGCCCTCGAGGCCGTCCGACGCGCATGAACGGCCCGAGCCGCGCCGCCGACCCGAGCCGTGTACCCGATCCGAGCCGCGCCGCCGACCCGACCCGCGTCGCCGACCCGAGCTGCCTGTTCTGCCGGATTGTCGCGGGGGAGATCCCGGCGACGATGGTCCACGAGGACGAGCTGGTCATCGCCATCCGCGATATCGCGCCGCGTGCGCCCAGCCATGTGCTGTTCCTGCCCCGGGTCCACGTCCGATCCGCCGCCGAGCTGACCGAGGCGGACGGGCCGCTGCTCGGTCGCCTGTTCGCGGCCGCCGCCGCATTCGCCCAGACCGAGGGCGTCGCCGCCAACGGCTATCGTCTGGTCATGAACGTGGGGCACTGGGGCGGCCAGACCGTCGACCATCTCCATCTCCACCTCCTCGGTGGGCGGTCCATGACGTGGCCCCCCGGATGACACCTCGCGTCGGGCTCGCCTCACTCGTCCTCGTCGTCGCGCTGGCCGGCTGCGGGATTGCCGCCCGGACGGTGCCCATCCCGACCGTCGAGCCGACGCCCGTGTACAGCCCGTCGACTGC
>JANMQO010000331.1:0-1596 GCA_031370565.1 Chloroflexota bacterium | reverse complement strand
GTCGTCTGCCCCGTCGGCCGGCGGATCGTGGGCCCGGGGAACGATCCGTTGTAGGTCCACATCCGGGTCCGCGCGCCAGGCAGGATCTGGACGTCTGCCAATTTGGCTGTGAGCGTGATGTTCGAGCCGGTCAGAACCCGGGGAATGATGAGCGGCCTCGAGAAGGCCGCCGGGTCCGACGCCTCGGTCGGCGCGGCGGCGCCGGCGCCGAGGCTCACACCGATGAGAATCCCGGCGACGAGAAGCGCCACGCGGCGCGGTCGTGTCGGACGGACCACAGCGTCTCTCCCCTGATTTCCCTCGGCGCCCGCAGCATACACGGGCGGTGGTGATCCTCTTCACGAACTCAACCGTCCGCTCCGCGCCGGTGCGGCGCCCGACCGTCCGTAGCCGCATCATGCCCCGCTGGTCGGCTGTGGGACTCCGGAGCCCCAACCTCCCGTCGGTGCTGCCTGGAGTGGCCTCCTGCGATCCTGGCTGAGGGGCTGTTCGGCCATGCGCAGACGCACTAGAGTAGGGCGCAACCGGACCGCTTCGAAGGTCCTGGAGGAGCGCGCGTCCCCGCTCGCGGCCTGCGCGCGTGCGGTCGTCGGCACGCGCGGAGGTGTGACGATGGACACGTTGGCGACTGGCCCGACCGAGACGGTCACCGCGGGCGACGAGGCCGATCGGGACGCGCTGGTTGGGCGGTTGTTCGAGGCGGCACTCGGCACGTTCGATCTCGCGGCGCTCTACGTCGGTGAGCGGCTGGGACTCTACGCGGCGCTCGCCGACGGGCCGCACACAGCGCCCCAGTTGGCCGCCGTCACCGGAACCGCGCCGCGGTATGTCCGGGAGTGGCTCGAACAGCAGGCGGTCACGGGCATCCTCGCGGTGGACGATCCGGATGCCGGCGAGGATGATCGGCGGTACTCGCTGCCGAACGGCCACCGCGAGGTCTTGCTCCACCCAGAGAGCCTCGCGTTCATGGCTCCGGTCGCTCGGGCGATGATGGGCATGACCGCCCAGGCCTCGCGCCTGCTCGACGCCTTTCGGACGGGCGAGGGCTTGTCGTGGGAGGCGTACGGCGCGGACATCCGCGAGGCACAGGCCTCGATGAACCGTCCGCTGTTCGCCAACCTGCTCGGGCCCGTGTGGCTGGCATCGATCCCCGACATCGACGCCCGGCTTCGCTCCGATCCGCCCGCTCGGGTCGCCGACATCGCGGTGGGGGGCGGCTGGTCGGCCATCGCCATGGCCCGCGCCTATCCGAAGATCCACGTCGACGGCCTGGACCTTGATCCGAGCTCGATCGAGATGGCGCGCGCGAACCTGGCGACGACCGAGGTCGCCGATCGCGTGACATTCACGGTGCGCGATGCGGCCGATCCCGGCCTCGCCGGGCAGTACGACCTCGCGACGATCTTCGAGGCCGTCCACGACTTCTCGCAGCCGGTCGCCGTGCTCCGTGCCGTCCGGGACCTGCTGGCGCCCGGTGCCAGTCTCCTCGTGGCGGATGAGCGGGTCGCCGAGCGATTCACCGCGCCGGGCGACGCGGTCGAGCGCTTCATGTACGGCTTCAGCTTCCTGCTCTGCCTGCCGAACGTGCTGGCCGAC
>JANMQO010000348.1:0-1907 GCA_031370565.1 Chloroflexota bacterium | reverse complement strand
AGGTCGATGAAGCGGGTCCCCTTGACCACCCGACCGTGGGCCACGTCCAGGCACGGGATGACTCGCCGCCCGAGCATCAGCGCGCGCCCGCGACCAGCGCGCCATGGGCCGGCGCGCTACCGGCCGACTCGCCAAGGGTCGACGCGCCACGAGCCAGCGACGCGAAGTTGCTGAGCAGGCGCAGACCGTCCGCGCCACTCCGTTCGGGGTGGAACTGGACGCCCAGCAGACCGCCGCTGGCCACCACGCTGGCGAAGGTCGAACCGTGACTGGTCGTCGCCACGACCACCTCCGGATCGGTCGGCTGCACGACGTAGGAATGCACGAAATAGAAGTCCGCGCCGTCCGACAGACCGGCCAGCACTGGGTGCTCGCGCTGACGCACGACCTGGTTCCATCCGATATGCGGGAGGGTCGGGGCGTCCTGCAGCAGGACGGTACGGCCGGCCAGCAGGCCCAGGTTGTCGGATCCGTCTTCGTCGCTGCCCTCCAACAGGAGCTGCAGGCCCAGGCAGATCCCAAGGTACGGTCGACCGGCCCGAACCCAGGCCACGATCGGCTCGACCAGCCCCCGACGCTGGAGCCGGGCCATCGCGGGGCCGGCAGCTCCCACGCCCGGCACGACCAGGGCGTCCGCGTCGCGCAGCCCATGGCCGCCGCTACTGCCGCGGTCGCCGACACCGTCGCCATCGCCGTCGCCGTCGCCGTCGCGGACCAGGTTGACCGTCACCCCGAGTGACTCGAAGGCCTGCCGGATGCTGACCAGGTTGCCCGCGCCGTAGTCGATGAGCGCGATGGTGGTCACCCCAGGGACCCCTTCGTCGATGCCACGCCGACCCGCCGTGGATCCAGTTCGCAGGCCACCCGGAGCGCCCGACCAAGCGCCTTGAAGGCCGCTTCCGCCAGGTGGTGATCGTTGCGGCCGGTGCCGCTCACGTGGAGTGTCGCGGCCGCCGTCCGGCTGAACGCTTCGAGGGCATGCTCGACGAGCTGAAGCGGCAGCTGGCCCACCCGCTCCCCGCGGAAGGGCAGGTCGATGACCGCATAGGGCCGGCCGCCGAGATCGATCACCGCGCTGGCCAGCGCCTCGTCCATGGGCACCCGGCTGTCGCCGAACCGGGCGATCCCGATCCGCTCGCCGAGGGCGGCCGCGAATGCCGAGCCCACGACGAGCGCGACGTCCTCCACCGTGTGGTGTTCGTCGACCGCCAGGTCGCCAGCCGCCTGCACGTCCAGGTCGAACAAGCCGTGATGGGCGAGCGACCCGAGCAGATGGTCATAGAACCCGATCCCGCTCGCCACTGCCGCGTGGCCCGTGCCGTCGAGATGCAGGCTCACCGTGACGCTGGTCTCGCGCGTCGTCCGCCGGACCGTCACCCGACGCCCGTCGTGCGCTTCGACGATGACCTGACCCGTGCGCACCGCGTCGGTCATCGGACAGTCCGAGGCGTGGTCGTCTCGAAGGCCGCGGCCACGGCGGCCAGCCGGTCGTTGTCGGCGGGCGTACGAACGGTCAACCGCAAGTGATCGGCCAGCGGATGCGCGGCCGGGAAGGTCCTCGGCACCAGTCCTTCGCGCAGCAGCGCCTCGACCGCAGCGGCGGCTCGCGCGGCACTGCCCAACCCCACGAGGAGAAAGTTCGTGACGCTCGGGCCCGGCGTCCAGCCAGCCGCTCGCAAGGTGCCGGCGAACCGTTCGCGCTCGATTGTCAGCCGGGCGATGTTCGCCTCCAGCTCGGGTCGCTCGCGCAGGGCCGCCGTGGCCAGGCTGACCGACACGGTTGAAACTGAACCCGGCGGGCGATACGGTTCGATGACGGCCAGCGTTTCGCGCAGGGCCAGGGCGAAGCCGACCCGCAGCCCGGCCAGGGCGTAGGCCTTGCTCAGCGTCCGCACGACGATGAGGCG
>JANMQO010000338.1:0-11575 GCA_031370565.1 Chloroflexota bacterium | reverse complement strand
TGGCGACCGCCGCCGCCCTGGCCGATGCCGCCGCCGCCGGTGGAGCGCGGCTGGTCGCGTTGCCCGAGTACCTGCAGTACCGCGGCCCGGACGAGGGCTTCCGCGCGTCCGCCCGGCCCATCCCCGGTCCCTGGACCGGGCCGTTCGCGGCCATCGCCCGGGCGCGCGACGCCTGGATCCTCATCGGCAGCCTGGCCGAAACGTCGCCCGATGCCGCGCGTCCCTACAACACGAGTGTGCTCATCGGCCCGGACGGCTCGATCGCCGCGACCTATCGCAAGATCCACCTGTTCGACGTCAGCGTGGAGTCCGGTCCGGTCGACCGCGAATCGGACCGGGTGAGCCCCGGCGATCGAGCGGTCGTGGTCGACGTTGACGGCGCGCGGTTGGGCCTGTCGATCTGCTACGACCTGCGCTTCTCCGAGCTGTATCGCACGCTGGCCCTGGCCGGTGCCGAGGTGCTCACCGTGCCGGCGAACTTCGCCGAGCGGACCGGTCGCGACCACTGGGAAGTACTCCTGCGCGCCCGGGCGATCGAGAACGGCGCCTACGTGCTTGCTCCGGCCCAGATCGGCGGCCCGCCCGGCCAGCCCGCCTTCGGACGCTCGATGATCGTTGACCCATGGGGCACGATCGTCGCCCAGGCCCCCGATCGGGTCGGGATCATCAGCGCCGAGCTTGACCTCGCCCGCGTCCGTTCGATCCGCCGCCAGATCCCGGTCCTGGCCAACCGCCGGCCCGAGGCGTACGGCCGAGACTGACGGACCGTCGTCGGGCCCCCCGCGAACTGGAATGAGGCGCCCCTGCGAGCGCCCCGTTCCTGCCGAGACCCGGTCGCCGAGACCTGGACGATCCTATTTGACGAGCTTCACAGACCAGCCGCCGTACTGGGTGGTGCCGGCCCCACCGCCTTGGACGATCTGGAGCGGTGGAGCGTTGATCCCCGGCAAGAAGTAGCCGCTGATCTGCTTGGTACTCCCGCCCAGCGAGCCAGTCAGGTGGAAGATCGCCCAGCCGACCATCGCGCCGTTGTCGCCGACGATCGCGACCGGGTAGTCACCTGGGACCGCCTTCGCGAGGTCGCTGAAGAGCGAGGTATGGGCCCCGGCGTTGAGCGGGCCGATCAGCTCGTTCAACGTGACGGTCGTACTGCTTCCGCTCCCGTTGATGAGATTGTCGACGGTGTTCGAGTTCGCGTTACAAGGGTTGCCGTTGGCCGTACAGAAGACAGTCCAGTTGAACGTCGTCGACGTCTGCGGGACGTCCGTCGGGCCGGTGCCCGGTTCGTCGTACGCCCTGGTATTGGCCAACCCGACCCCCGGACCGAAGGCCTTCTTGTTGAAGATGAGTGGCAGTGCTCCGATGGCGGCGTTCGGCGCACCGGTGAGCGCCGTTGCCGTGGTGCTGACGTTCCAGCTGGGCAGGCCGACGACCCCTGCGAAGTAGTTCTGGTGCGGTTTGCTCACGTCGACCTGGACCGTCGGGGCGATGCCGCTCGTGTCGACCGTGACGGTCACGACGACCCCGCTCTGGTCGTGCGTGTAGCCATTCGCAGCGGCGATGTTCCGCGCGGCGGCCAGCGCGGCCTGGCCCTGGTTCGAGGATGCGCTGACGTAGGCGTAGGCGCCGGCCATCGCCGCCTGATCGGCGACGTTCTGCTGGTCGCGACGCTGGACGAAGGTAGCCCCGCCGTCGATGACGAGCCCGACCATCGCGACGATCGCGACGAGGGCCAGAGCGAAGATGACGAGAACCTGGCCTGGGGCCGTCTCGCGGTGCCGCTGCTTGATGATGCGCATTGGTTCCTCTCGCCTAGGGGATCTGGATATGACTGATCGAGCTGAAGGTCATCGGTCCGGCCAGCCCCAGGAGCGGGGTGAGGACCTGGAATTGGACGCTGACGGTGACTCGGACGAACTCTTGCGACACGCACGCCGTGTTGCTCTGAGCAGCATCGAGGAGGTTGACGCACTGGTAGGCAATGACGGCCGACGCGTCGCTCAGGCCTGGGACCAGGACCTTCTGGGTTGCAACCGTGGCGGCGGTCTCCGGGCTGTCACCGAGCGTGCATGGGCTTCCGGTGCAGCTGTGGACGCTCGTTGTCCGGGCGATCTCGCGAGCTGCCTGGCCGACGCCGTTGTAGATGTAGATGCCCCGGCCAAGGTCGACGATCCCGAGGAGCAGGAACATGAACGGGATCAGCACGAGCGAGAACTCGACGAGGGACTGGCCGCGCGATCGCTCGGCACTGCGACGGCGACCAAGCGAGGCAGCGACCGAGCGCGTCACGGCTTCACCACGATCGTGACAACGCCGCTGGTGGCCTGCCCAGTCGAATTGGTGACGGTGAGCGAGATGTCATAGCTGCCCCTGGCGTAGTACGTGTGCGATCCGGGGTTCTGGCCGTACGAGTAGACCCCGACATCCCAGCGCCACGCCCAACCGGTGATCGCGCAGCCCGGCGAGGTCGACGTGTCCGTCACTGTCACAGTGACCGGGACGTGATTGTTGGGGGCCGCGGGGCTCATCACGTAGCTGAACCCTGCACTCGGGGCGCCGCAAGCGGGCGCCGGCGTCGGAGTTGGCGTCGGGGTTGCGGTCGCGGCGTCGGTCGGCGTCGGCGTCGGCGTCGCGGACGAAGCGGGTGGCGGCGATGGCACCGTTGCGACTTGGGCGATCGAGCTGGCGCTAAAGAAGATGTTCGTGCTCCCGCCGAAGAACGCCGCCATGAGCGGGGTGAGAAGCTGGAAGTGGCCGGTGACCTTCACCGTCGTCGTATTCCCGATCCCGCTCGCGCAGGAACTCGGCGAGCACGACAGCTCCACATCGGCGGGCTGGATCGAGACGACCGTGCCGCTCTGCGCCTCGAGCTGGACCCGGCACATCACCGTGTTCTGGTTCTGGTTCGCCGACGTGCAGCCGGTCCCGGAGATAAACGCGGCCGGTGTCATGGAGGCCTGGAAGGCCCCCTCACGGGCAGCGTTCGTTACGGCGATCTGAGCCAAGGCGATCCGGCCGAGGTCAAGCGCCGCCGCGAACAGGACGAGAAAGACCGGCAGGATCAGCGCGAATTCGACCAGACTCTGGCCGCGCGAGCGGGGGCGGCGGCCTCGCAGGCCTGAACGTAGCGACCTGGCGGTCGGGCTGAGGTTTGGGCGCATCGTCTCACGATCCGTTGGCGTGGGGTAATGCGACGATGGTCCGCGTCGCGCCTTTCACGGTGCCTTGCAATGGTGCCCGCATGCATAGCCCAAACGGTCGGACCGGGTCAGCGAGGAGTACCGGTCGCGGGCTGTCCGGGCACCGATCGAGAGTGGGCGGCGCCAGAATCAGAGGAGTCGCGCCCGGCTGGATGGGCGCGGCTCCCCGAAACTCCGAGTCGCATCGAGGGGCTATTGGCCAGACTTGCTGGTCGGCGCTCCGGCCCAGATCGGCGGCCCGCCCGGCCAGCCCGCCTTCGGACGCTCGATGATCGTTGACCCATGGGGCACGATCGTCGCCCAGGCCCCCGATCGGGTCGGGATCATCAGCGCCGAGCTCGACCTCGCCCGGGTCCGCTCGATCCGTCGCCAGATCCCGGTCCTGGCCAACCGGCGGCCCGACGCGCACGTGGCTGGCTGACGATCAGCCGTGAGGTTCTCGTTGGTCGGCCCTGAGGTTCGGTCGCGCCCGAGGGCTACTGGCTGGTGTTCGGCTCGATGAGATACGGTGTCCCACTATCGGGTCCGGCATAGGTCTGGTCAATTTGCGTGCCACCCGTGAACATGACCGTCCAGGCGACCAGCTGGCCAATGTCCTTGTGGGTCGGCTGTCCCGAGAACTTGACATTGTCGTAGGGCGCATAGATGAGCCCTTGGTAGTCGAGACCCGAACCCGAGCTCAACTGCACGATGTTGGTCGAAGCGGTCCCGCCGGAGTCGCAGCTCGCGACGCTCTTGCACAAGTACATGGCGATGCCCTTGGCATATGGGTCTGCCGGCGCCCCGATGTACGTCGGCGCGACACCGGATGACCACTGGTAGCCGCCCTTCGACGTCCACCCGCCGTACTTGCACTGCACGGTCGCGCTGACCGTACAGTTGCCGACACCGAAGCTGCCGCTCGCGCCACCGTTCAGTGAGATCGAGGCGCCCGCGTTCATGTTCAGGTTTGCTGCCCGGGCGAAGATGAGCGTCACGCCGTTGCCGATGAGCAGGCCGCTGTTGTTGATGTCGAGTGTTCCGGTGATGTAGTAGATGCCATTGTATTTGCCGGCGACGGGCAGGAGCAGCGGGTCCAGTACCAGGCACGTGCCGTTCGGAATCTTGATGTTGTTGTACCGACCGGAGGGCAGGCGATCCACGAGGGCGCCCACGGGGCAGGTGTCACCGGACCGGCTGGTCGTTGCATCGGGCGGGAACCCCCCGACCGCCCGATCCTCGAGGCATGTCGAGCCCCCGACGGAGTACGTGAGGCATGGGGCAGGGTAGTTGGGGTCCGGTACCTCCGGGATGTAGTTGACCGGCACCGGGTTGCCCGCACCATCGACGACCTGGCTGGGGGTCCAGCCGTTGCCACCGGTCGGGACGTTCTCGGTCAGGTATGGACCGTACGTATCGGGCGGGCTGGCAGTGGACGAGAATTGGACCTTCGACCCACTGCCGTTGATCGACATGCCCCAATTGCCGCCGAGATCGCCATCGATGACCTTGAGCACCGTCCCGCCGTTCACGTCGATATCGGTGGGGTTGCCGTTCGTAGGATCACCGTTCTTGCGCAGGGTGATGACGGCAAAGCGGTTTGGGCCGGCGGCCGCGGTTGCCCACGCGCCGACGTTTGGGTTGCCCTGGCCGAAGACCGAACCGAGGAATGAACTCCCGTCCTTTTCGACATAGACGAACACGGCCGACCTGTTCGTGCCCTGAGCTCCGGGATACTTTGCGCCCGCGCCATTGGGCGAGGTGCTCACCCACAGGCGGTAGCCGCCCGACGTCTGCGCCGCGGAGTTGTTGCTCGCAGCCCAGGTGGCGATGGTGGCGGACGCCAGGCCCAGGCTCAACTGTCGATCGAGCGAATTCCAGGCCGCGAGCCGCGCCTGACCCTGCTTGGTGGCATCGATCGGCTTGACGAGGAACGTGGCGCCTTGGAGTGCGGCCGAGTCCGCCGCGTTCTGATAGTCGCGCTTGGACTTGAGCCACGTGCCATAGTCGATCGTCAGCGCGGCCGATCCGATCAGGACGACGAGAAACAGCGCGAACAGTACGAGGGTCTGGCCGCGCCGCGTGGCACGGGCATCGGCGGACTGGCTGGTCAGGGGCATGCTGCGATTCCTCCAGAGGTGGAGAGCGGCGGATTCTCCACCCTCATTTCTTCCGTCGCGCGGATCTTGAGGGCGTTGTCGGTCGTGCCGTCGAACGCGTCGACGATCGTCCCCACGAGCGGCACGAACAGCGGATGGCGGTATACCGCAGTCAGGATGAGTCGGATGGAGTAGGTCGTCCCGTCAGCATTCCGGTAGGAGCAGAACCGCGCGCTGGTGTCCGTGTAGCCAGTGACCGCGGTGCAGCCGGCCACGAGGCGGCTGGATTGGTAGCCAGGCACCTGGACGGGCAACCGGTTCAGCAGCGATTGATAGGCCTTCTGGGCGTTGGTGCCGGTCAGCGACCCAGTGGTCGTGCAGACTCCGAGCCGGGTCGCATCCGCGCCCTGGTTGACGGCCGCTGTTCTGGCCGCGTCACGGACCGCGTTCGCCAGACCGATCTGGCCGGCGAACAGGAACCCGAACTGCACGATCGCGAACACGATCACCGCGAGGACCGGGATGACGAGGGCGAACTCGACGAGAGACTGTCCCTGGTCGCGCCGCTCCGGACGGCTGGCGTTGGCTGACGCGTTCATCAACTGAAGCATCCGGACACACCAGGACTGACGGGCGCGGGCGGATTCTCCACGCGCATCTCATCAGACGCACTCAGGCGGAATCGGTTGTCGGCGGTACCGTCGAACAGGTCAAGGATCTCCGAGATGAGCGGGATGAACAGCGGATGGCCGTAGACGATGTCCACTTTCACCCGTACGGACCAAGCGCCGGACTCGTCCAGATAGGACGAGTAGCAGACCTGCGTCGCATTGGCGCCCGCGGTCACCAGGTCGCCCGGCACGTACGCCTGGACATTCCGGGCAAGGAGCCCGGACGGCGGAGTGCCGCCGCTGGCCTCCAGCTTGGCGATCACCGCAGCGGCGTTGGTTGCGACGTTCGAGCTGGTCGTCTGGCTCACCGCAGCGAATCGAGCACCCTCCCGCGCCGCGTTCGTGAGCCCGAGTTGCCCCCCGAGGATGAAGGCGAACTGGAGCACCGCTCCGAGGATGAGCATGAGGGGAACTAGCACGAGCGCGAATTCGACCAGCGCCTGGGCATTCGGTCGAGCCGGGTCGGGGACATCCTGGGGACGCTTGGCGACGGGTGCGTGATGCAAGTCGACCTCGCAGTCCCCGGCGGTACGGGTGAGTTTCGCCGGCCCACCTTGCAGCGCGCCTTGCGGGCAAGGGTCAGATTGGCGACGCACCGGGACCACCGGCACGTCGCCGATGGTCCCGGTGGCTACTCTGGGGTCTACGAACGGAACGGAACGGGGCAAGCGTCGCTTGCGCTGGGAGGCCGGGCCGGAACGATCGCCGATCGATGTACTCCGCCCGCAGCGTCAGTTCGTGAGCTTCAGGTCGTACGAGCCCAGATACGTGGGGCAGGACGTTCCGCAACTGGAACCGACGGTCAGCAGTGAGTTGGCAAACGGGCTGACGAAATAGCCCGTGATGCTCTTGGAACTGCCGCCGCTGGCGCTCACGACGTGGAAGGTGGCCCAGCCCTGGAAGTTGCCGGCGTCGTCGACGACCGGGATGGCCACGTTCTTACCGCTCAGGTAGGTGTTGACGTCGGTGAACAGGGCGGTGTGGTTCCCGTTGTTGTGCTGTCCGATGTACTGGTCGAACGCGAGCGTCTTGTTGATGACCAGGCTGCCGTTGATGATCTGGCGCACCTCGTTCGTATTGACATTGCCGGTGCCGTAGTTGGTCCAGGCGATGTCCCCGGCATTGTTCGGCACGTCGCCGTTCCCGTCGCCGAAGCTGAATGGGTTGTTGGGGTCGCTGTACAGGGCCAGTGGCGGCTTGTTGTTGCCACTGCCGCCGAACGCGTGGATGCTGAAGATGAATGGCGCCGCGCCGTTGGCCGTATTCGGCGTCCGGCTGGCCAGGGCGGTCGCCGTGGTCGAGACCTGCCAGCTGGCCATGCCCACGATCGAGGCGAAGTTGTTGGCGTGTGGGGAGCTGACGTCGACCTGAACGGTGGCGCCATTGGACGTGGTCACCGTGACGTTCACGGTCACGCCGTTTGCGCCGTGGGTGTAGCCGTTCTGGGCGGCCACTGCCCGGGCGGTCGTGGTGGCCTGGGCGCTGTTGCCGTTGACGAGGTAGTCGTTAGCACCGGCCAGGGCGGCCAGGTCGGCGGCGTTCTGTTCGCCTCGGCGCTGGGCGTAGGCGCTCCCTCCATCGAGCACGAGGCCAACCATGGCTACGATCGCGACGAGGGCGAGCGCGAACAGCACGATGATCTGGCCGCGCTCTCGGTCATCGGCGTGGACCTGGGTTGTCTCCATCGGAACTCCTGCCTTTCTCATTGGATCGTGACCGCGCTGGTCGACTGCATGGTCCATGGGCCGGTCAGGCCGAGCAACGGCGTGACCGGGGAATAGGGGGCGCTGATCGTGACGCGCACAAGATTTCCGACCGCACATGGCGTGGGCGCGGGCGAACCGTCGATCGCCACACAGGTGTACGTGGGGTTGCCCAGATTGGGGATGAGGTTCTTCTGGGTGGCCAGGACCGCGGCGGTCTCTGGGCCGTTGCCGAGCGTCGAGCCTGGGTGGACGCTGGTCACCCGGGCGAGTTCGCGCGCCGCCTCGGAGACGCCGTTGTACTGATAGATCCCCCGACCGACGTCGATCACGCCCATCATCAGGAGCAGCAACACGACGATCGCCAGGGAGAACTCGACAAGGGCCTGGCCCGGTGCGCGGTTGCCGTGGGTACCGGCGTAGTTCGGCGCTGTGGCCCGTCGCGGCCGGGAGCCGGTCATGGCGGCGGGATCCGCAGCTGGGCTGTCGCCGTCGATGCGAAGGTGATCGACTGCCCGCCGAAGAAGACGCTGAGCAGGGGAGTCAGCAGGCTGAAGTGACCCTGGACCCGGACCGACACCGTGTTGCCCATGACCGGTGTGGCCGGTGGGCACGGGTTGGTGGAGCAGGTCAGGCTGACGTCCGCCGGTGCCACGGTCACGAAACCGCCGGAGGCCTCGGTTACCGCTGCGCACACGACCCGATTGGTGGTCGCGTTGCAGGGCTGGTTGGCCTGAAATGAGCTGGCGCTGCGGGCCGCTTCGATGGCGCCCTCGCGGGCCGCGTTCGTGACCGTGATCTGCGAGTAGAACAGGCGCCCGAGATCGAGTGCGGACGCGAACAGCACGAGCAGCACGGGCAGGATGAGGGCGAGCTCGACGAGCGCCTGTCCGCGGGAAGTACGTCGCTGCACGGGCAACAATCGGAATGGTGCACGGCGACTGATCGGCAATGGCATCGTATGGGTCCCCGGCGGAAACAGGACGATATATCCTGCGTGTGCAGGGCATGCTGGCCGTTCTACCTTGAGACCCACCTTGCAGACGGTGCCGATCCGCACCATCTGAAGCGATCAGGTTTCGAGCGGCGCCTCGGCCGAGAGGACGAGGGTGACGGCCGCCCCCCGACCTTCGCTCGTTGGTTCGAGCAGGAGGTCGCCGCTCATGGCGCGGGCCAGCTCGCGCGAGACGTACAGGCCCAGGCCGCTGCCGTCCTCGGCGTTCTGGGTGCTGCCTCGGGCGAAGCGGGCAAACAGCCGGGGTCGATCCTTGTCCGGGATGCCCGGCCCGTGGTCGGCGATCGTCAGTCGCAGGCGTCCGGCGGGCTCGTCGACGAGGATGGTCGCCTCGATCGGCTCGCGCCCGCCGTACTTCACGGCGTTGTCCAGGAGTGCCCAGAGGACCTGGTCGAGCTGGTCGCCATCGGCAATCGCCAGCCAGCCGCCGGCTTGGTCGTCCAGGCGGAACGGGACGTCGTCCATGCCGAGCGCCTCCCAGGCGCGGCGCAGCCGCGGGGCGAGGGCGAGCACTTCCGCCTGCGGTCGAAGTGTGCCTGCCTCCAGGCGGGTCACCGTCAGCAGTTGGCGGACCATCCGGCTCAGGCGATCGGACTGCTCGGCGATGATGCCCAGACGTCGATCCGGTCGCTCGGCGGCGAGCCGGTCGGCATAGGCGCGAATGCTGGTCAGTGGCGTCTGCAGGTTGTGGCTGACGCCGCGCAGGAAGTCGTCCTTGGCGGCGTCGAGTTCGATCAGCCGGGTGTTCTGGGCGGCCACCCGTTCGAATAGCTGGGCGTTCCGGACGGCCACCCCGATTTCACTGGCGAACAGCTCCAGCAGGTCCTGGTCCGCGCGTTCCCAGCCGCGGGTTGCCGGGAGATGGCCGACGAGCACGCCCAGGCGGTCCGCGCCGGCCCGAACTTCCGCCCTGATGGGCAGCGGCTCGCCGGGGATTCGCTCGTCCGGCGGGATGCTCAGCGGGTCGACCAGCAGGATCCGGGCGTCGACCATGCCGAACGCCGTGCGGGCATCCTCGGCTGCCCGTCCGACGAGCCAGTCCACTCCATCGCGCGGGGAGGCCGCTTCGAGTGCGGCCAGGATCCGGCCCAGCTCGCGGTTGCGCCGCTCGAGATCGGCAGCCAGTCGGTTGTGACTCTCGGCCAGGCGGGCGAGCTCGTCGTCGCCGCTCACCACGATCGGGGTGGACAGGTCGCCGGCGGACACGCGGTTGACGGCCGCCGCGATCGCTCGCAGCGGGGCGGTCAGGTCGGCCGCCAGGGTGAACGCCACGAGTACGGCCAGCAGGGCCGCGATCGCGATGGCGAGGAGGAGCAGCCGGGGTACGGTGGAGGTGGGATCGGGCAGGAAACGCTGGGCGGCAACCAGGGCCAGCCCGAACAGGGCCAGTGGCAGAACTGCGGCGGCGATCAGCGCGAAGGTCAGCCGGGTCCGGAACGAGAGTCCGGCGTCGACGCGCTCCGCGTCGGGTAGAGGTTCCCTGGCGGGAAGGGGCTCGGTGGCGGGAAGGGGCTCGGTGGCGGCGTCGACGGGGCGACGCTCGGCGGCAGCGTCGGGGCGAGGTTCGGCGGCGGGAAGGGGCTCGGCATCGTCGGGGCGACGCTCGGCGGCAGCGTCGGGGTCCCGATCTCGGTCGATCGCGAGGGCGGGGTCGGCGGTCCGCCTGGTCGGTTGGCCGGCCATCGTCAGGCGCCTCCGCCCGCTGCCGTTTCGGGTGCGAGAGGCTCGGCCGGCACCAGGCGGTAGCCGATCCCACGCACGGTCAACAGGTGGTCGGGTCGGTTGGGGTCGAGTTCGAGTTTCTGGCGCAGCCGGCGCATGCTCACCCAGACGTACGACGGGTCGGCGTCCTCGGTCTCCGCCCAGCCCCGCGCCAGGAGCGTCTCCGTGGTGACGACCTGGCCGAGGTTCGCGGCGAGCGCGTAGAGGAGGCGCGACTCGGTCGGGGTGAGCTGCACGGCCTGTCCGCCCACGATGGCCTCGCGCCGATGCAGCTCCAGGACCAGGCTGGGCCCGACCACCAGGCTGCGCCGGGGCACCTTGTCCCCCAGCCGGCGGAGGACGCGGTTGATCCGGGCGCGGAGCTCAGGGTAGTGGTACGGCTTGGTCACGAAGTCCTCGGCGATCTCCTCGAGGACTTCGGCCTTGCTGTCGCCGGCGTCGATCGCGCTGAGGACGATGATCGGCAGGTCCGCCCGGCCCTTGATCTCGCGGGCGAGAGAGAGGCCGTCCAGGCGGGGCATCATCATGTCGATGATCAGAAGGTCCGGCCAGCCGGCGTCGAGGCGGCGGAGCGCTTCCTGGCCGTCTCTTGCGGTGGTCACCTCGTATCCGTCGGCACGGAGCTGATCGGCCAGCACGACGAGCAGGTTCGGATCGTCGTCGACGAGCAGGATCCGCGGCGATGTGGCGTTGTACGCCCCGTGTGCCCCGATCGTGCCGCCGCTCAACATGGCCCGAGTATAGGCAGTGCCGGTAGTGTCACCGGGTATCGCCGCTTGGCAGCATCCTGCCCGGGGCAACTACCAGGCGAGCTCTGGCCTCAGGGCGCCTTCGGGTCGACGAAGCGGCAACGCTCCCAGACCGGGCATCGGGCGCACTCCGGTTTCCGGGCGTGGCAGATCTGGCGGCCGTGGGTGATGAGGTTGACGTGCGCCCCGTACATCTCGGCGGGTTGGAGGAGCTCCAGGAAGAGGTCGTGCGCGTCGTCGGCGGTCGCCTTGGGTGGGATGAGGCCCAGGCGGTGGCTCACTCGCTCCACGTGCCGGTCCACCGGCATGAGCGGCGCTCCGAAGCAGAAGAGCAGCAGGACGGAGGCCGTCTTCTTGCCGATCCCGTCGATCCGGGTCAACCAGTCGCGCGCGGCGAGCGTGGGCAGTTCCGCGAGGAACTCGAGGGCGTGGTCGCC
>JANMQO010000317.1:0-13235 GCA_031370565.1 Chloroflexota bacterium | reverse complement strand
GGGTCGCCCCGACGAGGCCGGCGGGGACGCACAGGAGGAGTCACCCACGGTCAGCCTGAGCCGGCACTGTCCCCGCCGTGTCGGTCGGGGGCGGAGTTGACGCCACGACAGGGAGGGTCGCCTCCGGCCAGCAGCCCGGCTACGCATTGGGGGCGAGTGCCGGGCAGAAGGTAGACCCGTACAGGCTGGCCGCCCTGGCTGACAGGGGTCCGGGCTGTCCTGCGACCGCCTTCGTCCCGAACGTAGGACGGTCATCGGCGCCCGAGCGAAGCCTCGCCAATAGCTGCGTCGCTTCCGTCCGCTTGTGAACCCCTCGTCGGAGGCTGTGCCCGACGCAGAGTCTCCTGAGCGCCGGACAGTTGTGGCCACGGCTCCACGCACGGGCCGAGAGGGTGGAGCTCACCAGGCATCGCGGTCCCACGAACGCCGAGCTGCGGCCAGAGCCGCCCTGCGACCCAGACGACCACTGGCACGGCGAGAGCCAACTGCGGTCCGGGAAACTCTCCAGCGCAAAGCAGGCCCAGGACGAGCCAGCAGAGCGACGCGCGAAGACGCAGGAAGGCCGGAATTGCCACGAGGAAGCCGTGACTCCAAAGCGACGGGGACGCGACTGCCGAAGCAAGGCCTAGCCGACTGAGGCACTCCCGACCGCTGGCCACCAAGGCTAGACCGACAACGAAAGCGGCGACCAGAACGAACACCCAGAAGGGCAGGTACCGCCCGAGCCCCACCCCATAGAGACCGGGCATGAAGGTCTGGGATTCCTGGTAGGCCAGCAAACCCTTGACCCAGTCGGCCCACAGCCCGATCCCAGTGAAGGGCAACGTCAGCAGCGCGATCGCCAGAACCATGCCGACGACCAGGATCAGTTGCCGCCAAGCTCGCTCGCGGACGAGCCATAGAGCCATGATCCCGTTCTGCGGCTTCAGGAGGGGTCCCACGACGAGAGTCCCGGCGATGCGCGGAGCCATGGCCAACAGCAGGAAGCTCGGGGCGGCCACGTTGCCTACGAAGAGTCCCTGTTCGATCGGCGGCCAGAGAAGCGCGACGATCGTCCAGCGCCATTGCAGACCCAGAAGCCGGAGCGACAAAACGACCGCCGCAACCGAACCGGCCACCCAAAAGGCCGAAGCGATCGGCAACGGCAACGCCGAGAGAAGGCCGAAAATGGGCAGCGTGGGAGGCGGGTATAGAAACGGCAGGGAGGCCAGGTCGCTGGGGTAGCGATGGATCGGCTCGACCGCATAGATCGGCCCGCCGGCGAGAAAGCTTGATCCCGCGCCGAGGTAGAGCCGCAGGTCGCGCAGGCCGCCACCCAACGAGTAGGCGACGTCGTTGACGAGAGCGCCCGCCAGCACTTCGAGTGCCATGAGCGCGATCGAAGAGAACCTACGACGATGCCAAAGAAGCATCGCCGCCGCGAAGAGCGCGACCAGGGTCAGCCAGACAAACTCACCGGCTCGCGAGCCGAAGGCAATGTGGAACTGCCAGAACAGATACGCGCCGAGGAAGATCGGTCCGGCCCAACCGGAGGCTGGCCATGTTCGATACGTCGCGCGCACGCTAGACAGCCCCCATACGACCTGATCGCCGCCCAGCCCCAAGGTTGGGCCCCAATCTCCATCCGGGACTGGCGCCACCGACGATTTCTCCGCAGGTTAGCAGGCCGCAAGCCCAGACTGCATGCCGTCTGTGGCGCCGTGTGAGCTTGCGGATGCCGCCCTCGTCATTTCAGCAGCTCGAGTCGTGTGGCCGACTGGGCCGGACCACCAGGAGCCTCCGCGGGAACGCCAGCCTCTCGCTCGCGGCTGCGATGTGAGCGGTGTTGTTGACGCGAGACCGGCAACCGGCGATCGCCTGGGCCGATGAGGGCATACCGCGGTCACTTCGGCTGACTTGGCTGGCCGTTCCCGGCAGATCGAACCATGCGCGACCTCCGCGGCATCATCCCGCGCCGCCCGATCGCCGGAGCCGGGCGCCATCAATGTGGCCAGTGCTCGGGTGTTCCCCAGCGGGCGCTGTGGCGGACGCCACCTGCCCACTCCGCTACAGGCCGATGACATACAGGCCGAAGGACCCTTGCGCCGTCGAACGGCGGCGCTCAGCCTGCGACATACGATGGAGACCGAGGCCGCCACCAGCGAGCTTGTGACGGTCCCACTGCGTGTCCGTCGGCCGGGCACCATCGAGCTCGATCGGGTGATCCTGGCTCTGGGCGACCTCTCGTGGCTCGGTCGACCGACGGACGGACCGCCGGACCGTTCGCAGGTGCGGCACGTTGCGACCGACCTCGACCTTCCGATTCTCGACGGCAGCTCAACGGGACCCGTTCGAAAGGCTGCGTTCATCGACCTTGGACCCGCCCGACAGGTCGGCGATCTGGTGCTCGTCGAGATCGCCTGGCGGTCGGCGAGCTTCGCCCCACTGTTCCCGGTCTTCGCCGGTCAGCTCGCCATCTCGGCGAACGACATCGTCCTCGATGGTCGCTACGCGCCGCCGGTCGGGAAGCTCGGCCTCCTGCTCGACCACGCCCTCCTGCACCTTGTCGCCCAGCGCACCGCGGGCGCACTCGTCGCACGCCTGGCCACGGCGTTCGAGTCGTAGGCGGGCAGCGGTTACGGGCTGAAGCATCTGCGCAGCGTTGCCGGGCGCGGTCACGACCGCAACAGCGCCGGCATCCTCCCCGCCGGTCGCGATAGCCGGTTCGACGAGACGAAGACCGATCCGTCGTGTTCCGGTCGATCGTTGCGAGATTCGACGGATGCCTGCTGGCCCGCCCGCTCTGCTACGGCCATCGACCTCGAGCGCGCCCTCAGCGGTCGCCGCCTCACCCGGGACCAGGGCGACCGGCTGGGAATCTCTGGACAGCCCCGAGGCTGATGGCTTGGTAGCTCAGCCAGCGACTCCGGAACCCCGGAGTTGATCCATGAGTCCGGGCGTCCTGAGAGGCAGACCCAACAGCCGACCCGATGGCCCGAACCGTCGACCACGCCGCTCCCCGATCGGCTCAAGCCACCCCGCGTCTGACATCTCGCGGAGCATCACTCGGACCCTGGCGGGAGACAGACCCAGGGCCGCAGCGAGGGGGGTGGTTCGAACGGGCGCAATTCGAGCGCTGAGAAGAACCCCGGGCCATTGCACAGTCGAGCGGGACCCGCCCAACTCCATCGTCAACAGGCCGATGTCTCCGGGGATTGCCGCGGTTACGCGATTGCGGATCTCCGCACGACGAACGCAAATTTCGGCAAAGTACTCCAGCCACGGCGTCGCAGCGTGCTCGCTGGGCTGATACTCGGGCCCATGGGTCTCCTGCAGGACCTCGAAATAGCGTTCGCGATTGGCCCTGATCTCGGACTCCACATTCAGGAGTTCCGGCGAGCCGATCCCGCAGCGCATCAGCATGAGGGAGCCGGCAACGCGGGCTGCCCGGCCATTCCCGTTGAGCCAAGGATGGATCGAGACAACGTTGAGGTGCGTCAGCCCTGCCCGGACCAGGGGATGAAGCGCGTCTTCTCGACGGAGCCACTCGACGAGGTCGGCCATGAGGCTGGGAAGACGCTCGTGTCCAGGGGCAGAGAAGATGCCTCCGACCGTGACGGGTTGCCGCCTGTATTCACCCCGCTCATCGTCTTCGAGGCCGTCGAGGATCGTGGCGTTGAGACGTCTGACTAACTCTTGGGACCATTCGAAGTCCGGCCGAAGCGCCGCTCGGTTGGCGAGGTCGAGCGCCGCGTTGTAGTTGAGGATCTCCCGGATGTCGGGGGCTCGCGCGTTGACGCGACCTCCAGAGAGAACCTCGTCCACCTCGGCGGGCGTCAGCGGGTTGCCCTCGATACCCGTGCTGCCAGCGACCGTCGCGTTGCGGGCTGCCGGCCAAAGGGCGAGATTCGTCCAACGGCGGTGGATGATCGGGCTCTCAGCCGCTGCGTGCGAATCCCAAGCCGCCAGGAGCCCCCGGAGGCGGTCCGTGTTCTGATATGCGAGGTGGAGATCGAGCATTGGTCGCTTGCGATCCGAGCGATAGCTTCAGGCAGACTGTACCAGCGTATCGATTGCCGGGCAAGCGACAAAGTCCGTCTGGCAACCTGAACTGGCCCCGCTCCGACCTCGCGGACAAGATGGGCTGGCAGGTCGTCTCTCTCCTCCTCCGGGATCTCCTCGGCGTTTGACCGCCGATCAAAGCCGGCTACGCCTGCGGCTTCGAATCCTCCAGGCTGGCCACGGCTCGTCGGATGGCGTCAGTGCTCGCCGCCCCGAAGCTGAGGCGCGTATACGGTGCCTGCGGCTCTGCTGGGAACCAGATGCGCCCCGGACAGAGAGATACCCCCGACCGCTCCGCAGCACTCACGAAGAGATCCTCATCGGTGTCCGCCGGGAGCTCGATCCACAGGTGAAGACCGCCCTTCGGCACACGCTGCAGGTGCGCACTCGGCCACAAGCTGGTGATTGCTTCGACGGCCGCGTCGCGGCGCTCCCTGAGGCCTGCCTGCAGGTGGCGAAGATGGCGCAGCCAGGCAGTTGATGTCACCAGGTCGACTGCAGTCTCCTGGATCATCGGTGCGACGAACAGTTCGCCGATGGCGACGTGAGCCCGGAGACGAGCAGCGGCAGGACCCCGTGCCAGGATCCCTGCGACACGCAGGCCCGCAGCCGCCCCTTTGCTCAACGAGCGCACGTAGATGACCCTGCCATCTTGGTCGTCGCGTACCAGCGGTGCGGGAGCTGGAGCGTCCAGGACGAGATCCCGAGCCCAGTCGTCTTCAATGATGAAGGCGCGAGCGACGCGGGCCGCGTCAAGCAGCTGTGTTCTCCGCTCCGGTCCCAGGGAAATGCCGGTCGGGTTCGCGAACGTCGGCTGGCAATAGACCAGCGACGCTCCGGTCGCCTCAAACGCTGCCGGCAGCAGGTCTACGCGGAGGCCACGCTCGTCAGTCGGCAGCGGCGCTGGACGCAGGCCCGCGGCCCTGATGGCCGCCAGGGCGCCGAGATACGTGGGCGACTCAACGAGGACCACTGAGCCGGGCGGCGCGAGGGCGCGGAAGATCAGCGAGAGGGCCGCCTGACCACCCGAGGTCACCAGCACCTCGGAGGGCTCGGCGTGTGTCCCGCTCTCGTCCGCAAACCACTGCCGTAGTGACAGCAGGCCCTCGGGATCGGCTCGTCCCCAGGCTCCAGGTCGGTGGCTCACGCGAGCCGCTGCGGCAGCAAGCAGACGACTGGCAGAGATCCCGTCGTCCGGATAGCCGCTCGCGAGGTTCACCAGCCGTTCGCTGGGCATCCGCAGCAACACCTGCAGCCCGTCGGCTATTGGCGGCCGTGTGGCGAGCACGATCTCCTGCCAGCCAACATCGATGCGCTCCGGCGAAGGCCGTCGACAGACGAAGGTGCCCCGGCCCGGGAACGCCTCGACAAGGCCGGCCCGGACGAACTCGGCGACGACACGCTGGACCGTCACCGGGCTCGCCCCGACCTCGCGCGCCAGATCCCGCACGGAAGGAAGACGCGATTGATCGGGCCCGAGTGCGTCGATGTGGCGGCGCAGGACTCGACGGATGCGCTCCTTGCTGTTATCGTGAATCATGAGACTATCCTATAACGTTATCCTCCACAGAAGTGAAACACGTGGCATCCTGTTGGGCCTCTTGGGCGTGCTGTCTTTCAGCCTGACGCTACCAGCCACCCGCGCAGCCGTGGCTGACCTCGATGGCACGATCGTGGGGCTCGGTCGTGCGCTTGTGGCCGGCGCGCTGGCCGCCCTGCTACTGGCGATCAGACGTGAGCCTTTCCCCACGCGGCGTCAGGTCAGGTCATTGCTCGTCGTAGCGCTTGGCGTCGTGGTCGGCTTCCCGTTGTTGTCGGCGCTCGCGCTCGTGTCCGTCCCGAGTACGCATGGTGCGATCGTCGTCGGGCTGTTGCCACTCTCCACGGCGATCATGGCGGTCATACGCGGCGGCGAGCGACCGACGCTCGGTTTTTGGGCGGTCGCGATGGTCGGACTCGCGATCGTCGTCGCCTTCGGCATCAGCATCGGCGGCGGACAACTCCAGAGCGCAGATCTCCTTCTCCTCGGCGCGGTCGTCTCAGCCGGGATCGGATACGCGGAGGGTGGACGGCTCGCACGAGAGATGGACGGCTGGCGGGTCATCTCGTGGGCGCTGGTGCTGGCGGCTCCCGCGCTCATCGTGCCGGTCGGCCTCGCCGTACGACAGCACGGGCTGGATGCAGCGGCCCCTGCCTGGCTTGGCTTCGCCTACGTCTCAGGCGTCAGCATGTTCCTCGCGTTCTTCGTCTGGTTTCAAGGTCTGGCAGAGGCGGGCATCGCCCGAGTGGGACAACTCCAACTAGTGCAGCCGATGCTGACCCTGGGCTGGGCAGCCCTCCTGCTCGGGGAGCAGATCAGTCCGGCCACCCTCGCGGCCGCGCTCGGCGTGATCGTGACGGTCGCGGTGGGACGCCGCACACGTGTCGAGCCCCACCGCACGGGCCGAACGCGAGCGCGGACTGAAGAGGGAACCGCCGGATGACAGCGATCGTGGCGTTCATCCTCGGCGAAATCTGGACGGAGTCCGTGATCGTCGCGCCTGCCCCGACTTCGGGACCAGACCGAGCCGCGTCTGGCCAGCTTCAATGGCTGGGCCGCCGATCCCATCGCTCGGCCAGACACGGCGCTGACGTTCGCCTGAGGAGACCGACTTGACCGAGGGTGTCCGGCGTATCGCGCTCCTTACCCTGGGGTGGGAGGAGCTGCCCAGATCGGTATCGGTCCATGGCGCACCGATCGACGACCGCCTGCGCGAACCCGTTCCGGGCGTGTTGCTCCTGACCGGCGATTCCTGGCTGCTGCTGGACACCGGTTTCAATGCCGCTCTGGTCAGGGATCCCGCGTTCGCAAGACGCTTCTTCGGCGACCCGGCATTCGTCGTGGTGCTGCCGGGCCCAGGCGAGCCCCTCGAGGAGGCGCTGGCCGCCGTCGACATCGGGCTGGAATCGATCGCCGCGGTCGCGCTCAGCCATCTCCACTACGACCACTCCGGTGGCCTGAAGCAGTTCGCCGGACGAGTCCCGGTGCATGCGCAGCGTGCCGAGGTGGAGTACGGCCTCCACCATCCGGCTGCCGCCGCAAACGACATGTTTCGGATCGACTTCGATGACCCGCGCATCGATTGGCAGCTCGCCACCGGCGACAAGGAGATCGCTCCCGGCGTCACGGCCGTGCTGACGGCGGGTCACACGCCGGGGCACCAGAGCTTCGTCGTCGAGCTTGATCCCTCCGTCGGCGGTGGTGGGTTCGTGTTTGCGTTCGACGCCGCCGACCTCACCGAGAACATCGAGCACGAGCGAGCCATCGGAAGCGTCGTCGACGTTGACCCAGCGGCGTCCGTCGAGCCAATCCGGAGGCTGAAGCGCATTGCCGCCGAACGTGGCTTCCGACTCGTGCCCGGGCACGACCCAGTGGTCTGGCCTGCGCTGACCGACGAGTTGGCACGTCGCTTCAACCCGCGCGGATCGCCCGCGCCCTGACGATGTCCCGCTGGCGAGGTCTTCTCGCCCGACTGCGTGGAACATCAGCGCAGGTCACGGCTGCGCTCCCACAACATGAACCCATAGTCGGAACCTTCGGCCCATGAGGCGAGGACAGCCCAGTCTCGGTCCGGCCTGCTGCCGACGGTGGTGCTCCTGACGAGGGTGAGCGTGGTCTACCGTCCGGGACCTGCCCTGACCACACGCAGCTCCCGGTCAGGGGCAGATCTGTCCGGGCGGGCACGGCGTTGGCGTCGGCGGCTTGGTCGGCCGTGGCTGGGTCGGACGTGGAGTTGGGGACGGCGTGACCGATGGCCTCGGACGAGCTGTCGGTCTCGGGGAGGATGAGCTTCCCGGGCTGCACCCGATGCCGGCCGAGCACGTTGTCGACGTCGGCAGCGCTGACCCGGGCGCACAGGTGACTCCGGCCGGGCACGTGGTCACCGATGGGACGGCCGATCCGGCTGGGCAGGAGGGGCCACCGGCGCCACTCGCGCCGCACGGCGTGGCAGCAGGCGACGGGCCCGCCGTCGCGCTCGGCTGGCTCGATACGCTCGGCGTCGGGCACCCCCCACCAGCGACGCCCGCCGAGCACGACGGGGCAGCGGTGGGCGTGCCCGACCCCTTCGATGCACTCTGGCCGATCAGCCACCCGCCGGCCAGCAGCAGACCGAGGACCACGAGCAGGGCCAGCCCGATGCCGACGATCCCGGCCCACGGTGCGCCGCGGCCGTCCATCAACGTCGACGTGGGAATCGGCGGCGGAACGGCGGCCTTGCGAGCGGGGTAGGCCGCCGCGTTCCGTGCAGCCGGAGGCGGGCGCCCGGGGGCCTGGGCGTGCCCCGCCGAAGCATCGTCCGCCGTTCGAGTGACCAGATCGAACAGGCCCGGCGTACGTTCCTCCGGGCTCGTCACGGTCGGCGGACGGCCGAGCGCCGAGCGCGCCGCAAGGGCAGGTGCAAGGGCCCCGGTTCGGACCAGCGTGGCGAAGTGGGCCGAGTCGTCGCGAGGCACGCGGGCGTACGTGACGCCGGCGGGGTGGCTGATCCGAAGCAGGGACACGTCCCAGTCGAGCGCCTCCGGCTGCACCCGGAGCGCCCCGTGACGCAAGGGCCGGAGGAGCTCCACATTCGCTCCCGGGGGTGCTCCTGGCACGCGGTGCCCGCGGCGCACCAGCGGCTCGAGCGGGGCGGATCGCTCGATCGGCAGGGGGACCGTTCCTCCGACGCGCGCATCGACGGCCGCCAGCTCCGTCTCCGTGCTGAACGTGGAGGCGATCGGCCGCAGCCGGGCCCACGTGGCCTCCAGGCGCGATCCGGCCCGCTCCCTGCCGCCGTCGGCAAGGCGGAGCCGGGCATCCCTTCCGGCACGGTACAGGTCGTCTCCGAAGGCCGCCCGATGAACGAAGGTGCCCGGTCGCTGCCAGGTGGGCTGGAAGGCCCGTGCGTCCAGCGCTCGGAGCGAGCCGGCACTCCCGTCGCCGTCAGGGGCGCGCCGTCCGGCGAGGGTCTCCCAGCACTCGATGGTGGCGGCCAGGACGACCAGGGCCACGGCCACCAGGTCGTCGCGCGACTCCAGGTACTCGGTGCCGATCTCCAGGCGGTCGGGTCGGGGGCGGACAAGCAGCCCAGGCGAATCGCGCCGGTCCGCGAGCAGCATGATCGCCGGTGCGTAGAGCACGGCGAAGCGCCCGACGACGGCCCACGGATCGACCGCCCGGCAGAAGGCGTTGAGGTGGGTCGAGTACCCGCGCAGCTCGAGGCGGGAGCCGTCCGCCACGCCCACCAGTCGGAGCCGGCGGAGGAGCATCTCCCGTTCGTGCAGGGCATCGTCGGCCAGCCGACCGGCGATCCCCACCGTCAGGTGTCGGGGCGGGGTGGCGATCTCGGCATGGGGCCCGTCGGCCGTCCAGACCGCGCCACCGCGGCGGACACGGGCCAGCGGATCCTCGCCGAAGCCCCGTGCCGGGGACTGGGGCAGAACCCTGCCAAGCAGGAGCGCGAAGGGGACCGGTCCGCCGTCACGCCAGACCGCGTACTCCTGTTCGACGCCAGAGATCGAGGCCGGTCCGCCGGCGTGGTCGCCGACCGGGTCGTCCGACGAACCGGCGAGGGGGATCTCGAGGGAGCGGGCTTCCATATCCGGCTTCAGCACTGCGATCGCGCCCGGGGTCCCGGTTCAGCTCTCGTCCGTGTCTGGCTACTCGAGCGCGCTCTCGTTATACTGGACGACTTCGTGTTCGTGTTCCAGGCCATCGACCCCGAGGCCGGCGGCCGTGCCACCCGGGGCACCAGAGACGGTCAGCGTCGCAGCCTTGCCGACGAGTCCCCCGGCCTCCGAGGGTGCTTCGCCGACCCCGGCGCCCGGTTCCCATGTGTCGTCTGCCGTCGTGCGATCCGCCGCGCCGTCAGTGCTGACGTCCGCGGCCACAACTCCGGGGTCCGGCGCCCCCGTCCCGACAACGCCCGGGCCGCCCAGGGGACTCGGGTCGCCAGGTTGGCGATCGAGTGTGCCGCCGGTGCCACCGCCTGACGGAGTCGGAATCGAACGGATGATGCCCTTGCCTCGGGCGCCCGACGATGCGTCGCCGCCTCCGATGCCCGGGTCCGGCGCCCCCGCCCCGACAACGCCCGGGTCCGTCCCGAGCCCCTTCTCGCCCATCGCGCGCCTCCTGTGCCGGACTCCACCCCCAGTCCACGAACGCAGACCGTACGGCGGCTCACGAACAACGGCTCCAGCCCGCCGCAGCCACTTCTGTCGTGCTGAAGAGGGTCTCCAACCTTCGCCTCACCTACCCTACCATCCCTTCGTTCGGTGTCCGCCTCGGGGCCACGGTCGGCGCTGCCGCGTTCGTCGGCGCGATGGAGACCGACAACGAGGCGACCGCGACGCCGCTGGCCGTCGGCGCGCCCGGAGACGGAACCTCGCCACGACGGATTCCTCGCGCTTGCTCATGGCGAGGACGGTCGGCGGGTCGCGCATTCCTACCTGCGGACGGACTACGCCTCGCGAGGAGGCACTGATGACCAAAGACCAGACGCTGGTCGCAAAGTTCACGGCCCTTGAGAACGCCTGGTGGCGCGCGCTGCGCGATCGAGACTGGTCGGACGCGAGAGCCTTCATGCGGGATGACTTCCTGATCACGACCGCCGGATGGGTCGACGCTCCGCTCGGTGTCGATACATGGCTCGAAAGCCTTGCTGGTCGCTACCAGCTCGACCATTTCGAGTACCAGGAAATACTGGTTCGTCGCTACGGGAACGTCGCAGTTGTGTTGAGTCGGTCGACGCAGGCTGGAAGAATGCTCGACACTGGTGAGGCCTGGGCGGGGACGTTTCGCTACACGGACGTCTGGATCGAGGAGGATCCGGGCGGTTGGCGTATCGCCGCGCGGCATGCGGGAATGCGCCGCCAATCGACGGCTTGACGTCATACCGGGCTTGCCCCGGGCCGGAGCATCGAGGTCGTCCGGTGACATTGCCGCACGCCAAGCGAAGACCGGACTTGTACCTTCGCAACAATGAAGATGTTGCGAGGACCCATCGGGCGATCGGGCCGGAAACTCAACGAAAGAAAGCAACGGCCGAGGATGAGGCAATGAAAACCGCGTATCTCGCCCTCGCGGCGGCCTTTCGCGGAGGGCTCCCTCATGGCCGTTCCACGCACCCTCGCGGCCCTCGTCCTCACCGCAAGCTTCATCGCCACCGCCTGCTCTGCGAGTGGTGGGTCACCCGGCGGGAGCCCGTCCGCCGCCGGCCAGGGTCTCCCGTCGGAGGACGCAGGCGCGGTAGCCATCGGGACGGCCAGCTCGAGGGCCTTGGAGCCTTCCTGGCGGGTCCAAACGGCATGACCTTGTACACCCACGCGGGCGACGGTCCGAACGCGTCGACCTGCACGGGCGCGTGTGCCACCGCGCCGCCGCCCCTCACGGTCGCGGCCGGTCGGCAGCCGACCGCGGGAGCCGGGGTCACCGGGAAGCTCGGCACCCTGACCCGAGCCGACGGGACAACGCAGGTCACCTGCGGCGGTCTGCCCCTGTACGACTGGCAGGGCAACCCAAAGCCGGACGACACCACGGTGACTTCTCGGCCGCGCGGCGCCCAGTCATGAGCAGCCGTGTCCTGGGCGACGAGGCGCTCGACAGGCTGCAGCGCGACACATTCGGCTACTTCCTGGTGGAGACCAACCCTCGGAATGGGTTGGTGCCGGACAGCACGCGCGCAGGGGCACCGTCGAGCATCGCCGCGGTCGGGTTCGCGCTGGCAGCCTACGTCGTGGGTGCGGAGCGCGGCTTCATCACGCGCGCCGACGCGATCGCACGCGTGCTCGCGACACTCAGCTTCTTCTGGGAAAGTCCGCAGGGGAAAGGCCGGGACGCGACCGGCTACAAGGGATTCTTCTATCACTTCCTGGACATGCAGACCGGTCGGCGTGCGTGGAACTGTGAGCTGTCGACGATCGATACGACGTTCCTGCTCGCCGGGGCATTGGCGGCCGCCACCTACTTTGACCGCGAGGCGACCGACGAACAGGAGATATCGAAGCTTGCCGACGCGCTCTACCGGCGCGTTGACTGGGAGTGGGCGCGGAACGGCGACCTCGCGGTCACCCATGGCTGGAAGCCGGAGCGCGGATTCCTGCGATTCCGGTGGGAGGGCTACAGCGAGGCGATCCTCCTCTATGTGCTGGGCCTGGGATCGCCGACGCACCCGCTGCCGGAGAGCAGCTACCCGGCCTGGACACGGACGTACCGCTGGAAGGAAGTCTACGGCCACGAGTTCCTGTATGCCGGGCCGCTCTTCACTCACCAGCTCTCACACGTCTGGATCGACTTTCGCGGCATCCGCGACGACTACATGCGCGAGCGCGGCATCGACTACTTCGAGAACAGCCGCCGCGCCACGTTTGCGCAGCAGCAGTACGCGATCCGCAACCCGAAGAAGTTCGCGGGCTACGGGGAGCGCTGCTGGGGGATCACGGCGAGCGACGGTCCCGGCCCCGCGACGCGCCGGATCGCTGGTATCGAGCGCCGCTTCTACGACTACCGGGCGAGGAGCATCCCCTACGGGCCGGACGATGGCACCATCGCGCCGTGGGCGACGGTCGCATCGCTGCCGTTCGCGCCGGAGATCGTGCTGCCGACGATCCGGCATTTCCACGTAGCCCATCCGAAGCTGCTGAGCACGTACGGCTTGCTGTGCAGCTTCAACGAGACCTTCCGAGAGGGGTCTCGACATGGGGAGGGTTGGCACTCGCAGGGCTACTACGGAATCGAGCAGGGGCCGATCGTCCTGATGATCGAGAACTACCGGTCGGACTTCCTCTGGAGCCTGATGAAGCGATCCCCGTATGTGGTCACAGGATTGCGCCGGGCAGGTTTCGCCGGTGGCTGGTTGTCCACCACGGCCTGAGGCTCCCTGCCAACCGATCCCCAGGACGCTGAGGACGTGCCGGAGCGTCAAGGCGCAGTGGAGGAAACCCACGCGAACAAGACGGACACGATCTGCTCATCGTGTCGTGCGATCACCTGAGTCCCGCGACCGCGACAGGAGCCAGTGCGCCAAGGTGGAGGCCGTGGCCGGCTGACTACATCCCGAAGCGCATGAGGATCATGCAGCTGAAGACGACGACGAACCCCAGGAGCTGGACAACGCTCTTGCGAGTGGCGCCAGCGATCGCCGCCCGAAGCTCAGGGCTGGCCGAGCCGTCGGCGA
>JANMQO010000236.1:0-3834 GCA_031370565.1 Chloroflexota bacterium | reverse complement strand
GCGGCGGCGGTCGGGGTCTCCCTCGCTGGCGGCAGGGTGCACCTCAAGGCGGAACACCTGCAGCGGACCGGCTCGTTCAAGCCGCGCGGGATGGTGGCCCGGGTGGCCGCCCTGACGGCCGACGAGCGGCGAGCGGGGATCATCACGCTGTCAGCGGGCAACGCCGGCCAGGCCTATGCCTGGGCAGGTCGGGCGGCCGGTGTGGCGACGACCGTGGTCATGCCGGCCGGCGCGGTCCGGTCCAAGGTCGATGCCTGCCTTGGCTATGGTGCCGAGGTGATCCTCCATGGAACGGACGTCGGCGAGACGTTCACCCGCATGGAGGCGATCCGGGCCGAGCGAGGCTTGGTGTTCACCCACCCGTACGACGATCCCGATGTCATCGCCGGGCACGGTTCGATCGGCCTTGAGATCCTCGAGGACTTGCCCGAGGTGGATGTCGTGGTCGTCGGGGTTGGTGGCGGCGGACTGATCAGCGGGGTGGCGGCAGCGCTCAAGGAGAGTCGGCCGGAGGTTCGCGTCTTTGGCGTGGAGCCGCGCGAATCGGCTGCGATGTCGTTGGCCATGGCGGCTGGTGAGATCGTCACGATCCAGCCGCGCAGCGTGGCCGATGGACTTGGTGCGCCATTTGCGGGCGTGCTCCCGCTGGCCATGTGCCAGCGCTATCTCGACGGCATCGTCCTGCTCGATGATGCGGCGATTCTAGCCGGCCTCCGGTTCGCCGCCGAACGGCTGAAGCAAGTGCTGGAGCCCGCCGGAGCCGCAGCACTGGCCGCGTTGCTCACCGGCCAGATCCCGCTTCGGGACGGCGACACGGTGTGCGTCGTCGCGTCCGGCGGGAACGTCGCCGTTGAGCGGCTGGGGGACTTGCTCGCTGCGGCCAGCCCGTTGCAGGGCGCTGTGCAGTGATCGATGAGCCAGTTGCGCCTGGAGCCGTGCCGGAGCTCGAGCCCGCCGCGCTCGCCGACCCGGGTCCGGTGGCCGACCTGAGCGTGATGACGCCCGCGCCGACTGCCACGGGTCCGGACGTGACAGCAGAGCCATCACCCGTGGTGGAGCCGGTCTGGCCTCGGGTCGGCGCTGTCCTCAGCGGGTCCTTCGACCTGCTCACGCAGGCGCGCACCCGCCTGCGGAACACCTCGCTCTATGTGGGTCTGCTGGGCCTGCTGTCGATGGGCCCGGCGATCCTCGTCGTGCTTGCCGCAGCCCCGGCCTTCGGGCAGTTGCTGGCGGCCGGGGACGGTGGACCGACAGCCCGTGCGCTCGCGGCGTCGACGTTGTCTGGCTGGTCCGTTGTTTCGGTCTACCTGGTCTTTGTGGCCGTGATCGCCGTGGGCGTCGAGGCACAGATCTTGAGCGTGGCAATTCTGGGCGGGGTACGGAGCGGGCGGCCGCTGACGGTCCGCGAAGCCGTGCGCCGTTCGCGGGCCGTGTTCTGGCGGGTGTTTCGCGTGATCGTCGCGGTCAGCCTGGTCACGTTGAGCCTGAATAGGGCGCTGTCGGCTCTGTTTCGTACGGCCTTCGGCGCAGGCTCGGAGACCGCGTCCGTTGCTCCAAACCTGCTGGTCGGCATGCTCATGGCGCCGTTCGTCTATGTCGTGTCCGGGATCGTGCTGGGCAATGTCGGTGCCAGGGAAGCTCTCCGTCGCTCGGTACGCCTGGCCCGGGCGCGATTCCGACTGGCCGTACTGGCGTCGGTCTTCGCGGTCGTCGCCCAGTACCTGCTGCTCATTGGTGCGCTCTCCGCGGCCGACATTGTGCGCCGCCTGTTGGTCCCGTTTCAGGGTCAGCTCAACGCGCTCGACGTGACCAGTCGGCCGGGGTTCGTGGTGGTCGGAGTCGGCCTCCTTGTGGCGGTGTTCGCGTACTGGACGCTCAGCTTCACGATTGGTGCGATGACGGCAGCGCCGGCGGTCGTTGCGTTTCTGGGCCTGACCGGGTACTCCGGTGGGCTCGATGCGGCCCGCGACATCGAGCCCGGAGCGCCGCCCCGGAAGCCCGCGGCCTGGCTGAGCCGACCCATGCGGCTGGCGATCATCGTCGGGTTAATCGGCCTGGCCGCGACGATGGCGGCCTGGCCCAGATAGCGGACCTGACCCCTCCGGCTAGTCGACGCCGAGCTGGTGCAGCCGATCGTCGTCGATGCCCAGGTGGTGGGCGAGCTCGTGGATGACGGTCAGGCGTACCTCTTCGGCGAGCTCGATCGGGTCCGGGAAGTCGTCCTCGAGCGGCAGTCGGAACAGGCTGATCTTGTTCGGGAACGGGGCTAGATCGGCACCCCAGGCCGTCCGCGGCGTGCCCTCATACAGACCGTAGAGCGCCTCGTCCGGTTGCAGCCCGGCGAGCTCCAGTTGTTCACTGGACGCTTCGTCATCGATCACCACGGCGACTTCAGCCAGGGCCACCTGGAACGGAGCCGGGATCCCGGCGAGGGCACGCTCGACGAGACGCTCGAAGCGCGCATGCGAACGCTGGATCGGCCGTCGAGCGGAGCGGGCACCCCTGCGGCGTTTGGCCATGGTGCCCGTATCCTACGGCGGATGGATTCGATGACCAGATCCGGTCGGGACGAACCCGGCGACTTTGCACCCGGGGCGCCCTTGCCTGACCTCGACGCGTCGCCGGCGGGCTTCGTGGTCGAGGTTGCCCCCCGCGAACGGATCCACTTCCTGGACTGGGGTGGGCCCGACGTGGACTCTGCTGGTCGGAGCGAAACCGCCCCGCAGCCGACGGACGAACCGGTGGTCTCGGTGCTCCTCATCCACGGCTTGGGCGGCACGGCCTGGGCGTGGACGGCAGTGGCGCGGCGGCTGCGCCGCACGGCGCGGACGGTGGCCATGGATCTGCGCGGACATGGACTGTCCGATGCGCCGACCGACCTCTACACGCCGGCGCTGCTCGCCGGAGACGTCCTGGCGGTGGCCGAGGGCGCCGGGCTCGTCCCGATGTCGGCCATCGAGGGTGGGCCGGGCCCGACTGCCCGGGTTGTGCTGGTCGGTCACGGCTATGGTGCCATGGTGGCCGCCTGGACAGCCGCCTCGAACGCGGCGGAGTGCGCGGGTCTGGTCCTGGTCGACGGCGGTTGGCAGGACGTGGCGACGGAGACCGGGCTCACGCCCGCCGAGTGGGTGCGCGACCTTGCGGAGCCACCGGACGTGCTGCGCTCCATGGCCACCTACCTGGCGGACCGCCGGGACTGGGATCCAGCCAGCTGGAATGCCGACGAGGAGCATGCGGCCCGAGTTGCCGTGGTGGAGGTGCCCGCCGGCAAGGTGGTGCCCGCAGTCCGCCCGCATGCGTTCGAGCGGTCCGTGGAAGCGCTGTTCGCCTACCGGCCGGAGGCCGTGCTGGCCGATCTCGACGTGCCAATCGTGGCCATCGTGGCGGCCGACAAGGATGACCGCAAGACCGCGGCCATGGCCGCGGTCCAGGCCGCCCGGCAAGCCGCCGGCCGTCGCCCGATCGAGCTCGTGCGCTGCCTCGACGCTGGACACGGTCTACCGCGCTACCGACCGAACACGCTCGCTGCGGCGATACTGCGTCTGGTC
This sequence comes from Chloroflexota bacterium, assembly GCA_031370565.1. Classification (GTDB taxonomy): domain Bacteria; phylum Chloroflexota; class Limnocylindria; order Limnocylindrales; family CSP1-4; genus Chersky-267. The sequence continues at coordinate 286 of JANMQO010000236.1, read as the reverse complement.
GCTGGCGCCGAAACAGGCGGTTCGGCGTACCCGGACGGGCAATGGGACCAGCACCGGGTACCATCGCGCCACCAGCCATGACCAGACCCGACGCACCCAATGACCCACGCCACGGCGCACGTGGCGACGCGCTGGGCGACGCACGTGGCGACGCCACGGCCGACGTACTGGCCGGCCCAGCTGGCGCCACGACTGGAACGACTCCGCTGCCCGAACACCTGCAGCGTTTCGTGGCCGAGATCGAGACCGAGATCGGGGACGAGCCACAGGCCACGATCGAGGGTGT
>JANMQO010000321.1:0-1806 GCA_031370565.1 Chloroflexota bacterium | reverse complement strand
CGTGCCGTGCGTCTGCGACGCGGCCGGCTGCTTCAGCCCGAGCGGGTTGCAGTGTTCGCACATGGCCGTGCCCAGCGGCACGGTCGCGCCGCAGCGCACACAGTGCTGGGTCAGCTCGGTGGTCGGCGTGGCGGGGGTCATCGGGAGGATCGGTCCTGCATCGGGACCTGCATGGTGCCACGGACGCGCCAATCGAGTGCATGGGCGACATGGTGTATACGTGTCTGGACCGATGCGGCGCGTCATGCATGGGAGGGCCGGAAATCAGAACGGCGCTTAGAACATTGCGCAGTCTCGCGGTCCGCGGGCACGCTCGGGTTGGCAAGGTGGAGCCGGTCCTAATTGTGGCACTGGCACTCGCCGGCGGATTGGCATTGCTCGCCCCCGGATCGGCAACCACGACGACCTTGTCGCGGCTTGCCACAGTCACCCCAGCAACCCTTCGGTTGCTGGCGGCGGCGGACGCCTACTGGGGCTCGGAGTCGTACTCGGTCGATTGGGCGTCCAGGGCGGTCCTGACCTTCGCCGGGGCCGCGACGGGGTCGATCGATGTGCCTCTCACGCAGCCAGAAATCGATGCTCACGTCAGAAAGGGCGCGACCGGAACGCTCGTCGTGGCGGACGGAGTGGAGCTGGTCGTGGTCGTCTGGCACAGCGAGGGACCATCGACGGAGCCTCGGTCGCCGTGCCCGGCGGTTGTCCAGCAGCCTCGCGCGTGGCGAATCCTCGTTGCCCGGCTGGACGCGAACGGAAGGCCGGAATCGTTCGCCGCGTTCGCCGCCGGCAAGAACACGATCGTGTTCGGCGGACCGATGGGCGGTGAGGGATGTCAGGCGACATCGATCCCGAGCGTGTCGGTCAGCGACGGCCTGATTGCCTACAGCCTCGACGACAGTACCCCGCAACGACCATATGGGTCGCGGATATTGATCCGGGCACTGACCGACGGCACGACCCTGCGAGACCTGGCCACGCCGACCCACGTGCTCTCGCTGGAGCTCTCCGGGACGACCATCGCCTGGCTCGAGGCGGACGGAAACAATCCGACCAGCCTTCCGCTCCGACTGTCGACGGCGGCGCAGCCTGCAGCCCAGGACATGGAAGTCCTTTCCACTCCAGGGGGTCAGATGTCGTGGTCGCTACCGAGCTTCAGCCTCGCTGGCAACTCCCTGGCGTGGGAACGCTACGGAACCGGCCAGGTCTGGATGCGCGATCTCATCGGGGGCGACGAGCAACAAGTGTCACCGTCCGGGTTGGTGTGCATGCTCGGTGGCATCGCACCGAGGACTGTGGCCATGAACTGCGGAGATGACGCAAGCGGCCTCCAGCAGAACCTCGCCGACGCTCCGTCGCTGGTGGTCTGGTCTGTCGGCGTCGGACTACGGCTCGTGGTCGGGATACCTCCCGTGCTGACAGAGAAGCTGTCGAACGGCTGGATCGCGGTCGTGCCCAAGGATCCAGAGAGTATCCAGGCCTTTCCTCTCGATTCACTGACGAAACACTAGCGACGCCGCGTCGGCCTGCGCCGTCTCCTGAAGGCCCCGCCACGCCCGCTACCAGCGCTGGGCGGCCTCGACGAGCAGATCGACGTCGGCCGTCGTGCGGGCCATGACGACGGCGCCGTCGGCTCCGCACGCACGCCAGCGGTCCAGCTCGGCCCGCGGGTCCGTCACCCAGGGCGATCCCGCCAGCGAGCCGTTCGGGCCGAACTGATTGCCCACCAGGACGAGTTGGTCGGCGCGCCTGCGCTGGGCCGCGGCCAATGAATCCAGGTAGACAGGGATGTCTCGCTCGAAGGTGTCGACG
>JANMQO010000124.1:0-5208 GCA_031370565.1 Chloroflexota bacterium | reverse complement strand
GAGTTCGAGCATCGCGTTGAATCGATCGGCCAGCTCGGCGGTCTCGGCGAACCCGCTGGCCTGGACCCTGGTGGCGAAGTCACCCCGCGATGCCGCCTGGGCGGCGTCCGCCAGGGCGCGCACTGGCCGGGCGATCATCCGGCTCGCTTGCACCGCGAGCGCGAACGCGAGGAGCAGTGCAAGCAGGATGAGCAGCACGGCACGAGCGAAATTCTCACGGACGTGGGCAAACGCCTCGGCCGTCGAAAGCCCGGCGTAGACGTGCCAATCGGTGTTCGGGACAGTCGTATAGCCGTACATACGCTCGCTACCGTCCAGCCCGGTGGTCTGGGCCGTGCCCTGCCCTCCGGCCATGACGATCGGGCCGATCCCGGTCCCACCAACGCTCTTGCCCGTCCAGCTGGCTGCGTCCGGCAGCCGGGTGAGGACGATGCCGGCACCGTCGACCACGGTGGTGACGCTGCTCGGCGAGGTCGGCCGCTCGACGACGATCGAACCGAAGGTGACCAGGTCGACCGTGGCGGCGAGGACCCCGACCAGCCGGCCCGCGCTGTCGTGGACCGGCATGGCCATGGCCGAGACCCACCGGCCGGTGATCCGCCCCAGCTGGGCGTCTCCGACCGTGAAGGCGTCCGTCGCCATGGTCCGCTGGAAGTACGGCCGATCAACGATCGACACGGGACCGTCTAGCTGGGATTCGGCCGAGCAGACGACTCGGCCCGACCGGTCGGCGAGGTAGAGGTTGGCATAGGCAGGCTCGAACGCGGTTGCGTCGGCCACGACATGGTCGCAGCCCGCCGGATCGAGCGCAACGATCGACGGCCTGTGGGCAAGCGCGGCCAGCTCGACGCGTGTGCCGTCAACGAACCGCGCCACGTCAGCGGCGACCGTCGACGCCCGGCCCAGGGCCAGCGAGTTCGTCGCCTGCCTGGCGGAGTCCACTCGGTCGTACGCCTGATAGGTCAGGAGACCGAGGAACGGGGTGGCGATGAGCAGTACGCCGACGATGACGCTGGTCCGGATTGACAGGCGTCGCCCGCTCACCTGGGGGCGCCGCGCACTGTGGTGGTCGGATCGTGGTACACGGATCCAGCCAGCAGACCAGGCGGCACGCACGTCGTCGCCGTGTCGCGCGGGTGACTGATCTCACTGGAGACGCTGAGCTGCAACATGCCTCGATCCGTCATGCAAGCACGGTCGCAATGACGCTGGACGGGGTGCGTGAGCCGGCATACATGGCGTGTCTCCAGGGGGGCTGGCGACCCGTGCTCACGTAGCCCCCCGGCAACCTAGCACACTCGGAGATCGACAACCTCCTCCGGTTGGACCAGATCTGCCGCCGGATGGAGCCGCCGCGCCGGCGCGAAGCGGCGCCTTTCACTGCCTCTGGCCTCATGCGGCGGTTGGTTCCGCAGCCAGGGTGGCATGGAGCTCGATGGAATGCTGGCGCAGCCAGCGTCGCCAGGTCAGATGGTCCGGGACACGAGACGCGACCACTGCCCAGAAGGCGGGGCCGTGGCCGAAGACCCGCAGATGGGCCAACTCATGGACCACCACCGTCTCGAGCGCCTCGGGTGGGGCCAGCACCAGTCGCCACGAAAAGACGAGGCGCCCGGTCCGCGCGGCACTGCCCCAGCGGGTCCGGGCGTCACGCACGGCGACGTGTGCCGGCTGGACGCCGAGCGCCGGGGCATGGTTGGCGATGGCCGACTCGATCGCGTCGGCAGCACGTTCACGGAACCACGCCTCGAGCACCCGAGGGAGCGGACGGCGGTCTGTCGGCGCAACCCGGATGACGAGTTCGCGCACGCCCGGATGGCCCGCCTGGCCTGGATCGTTCGGGGGACCATCCACGGAGGCCGACCAGCCGACCAGCACGGCCGAGCGCCGGATACCCGGTCCAGCCCGCTCCATGCGGAGGCGGTGGTCGACGCCGCGGTACGGCAGCCGCGCACCCTCGACCAGCGAATCGGGACCGGAACCAGCCGTCGAATCGCGCGCTCGCGCCTGACGCGCGAGGTGGTTCCGCAGCCAGCGCTCCCGCTCGCGCAGGAAGGGCTCGACGTGGGCAGCGGCGTCCCGTGTGCCGGGCCGGCCAGCCGGTATGGTCACGACCACCCCCCGCCGCGGATCGACGCTGAGGCGCAGCCGGCGTGCCCGGCGTGATCGGCGGAGCGTGTAGGCGAGCGGGCCTCCGGCCAGGTCGATCTGCTCGGCCGACTCGGTCGCCATTGGCGGTGACGTGGGGCGGGGCGCTGGTCGGGCGCCGGGCCACACTCGCGGCAGGGCTGGGGCTCCGTTCCGGATCGGTCGGTCGAGGGCGGCCATCGGTCGATGGTGCCACAACCGGAGCGTGTCGGCGGGAGCTGATCGGCGGCTGGATCGGTCTCCCGATCGACGCCCTCGTCGGCGTCCGGATCGGCCAGCCGAGCACGGATCCCCTGCTATACTGCGCCTCCGCGTGGGGCCATAGCTCAGTTGGAAGAGCGCCTGCATGGCATGCAGGAGGTCCGGGGTTCGAGTCCCCGTGGCTCCACCAGTCGGCCCAGCCGCCGACCCGTCCACCCCTCGCCGCGCCGGGGGGTGCACCGTTTCCGAGGCGCGACGTGACCGACAGCGAGCAGGGCCAGCGCGAACCGACCGGACCGACCGGACCGACCGACCGCGCCCGGATCGAGCGCTACGATCCCACGGCGATCGAGCCGCGCTGGCAGGCGCGCTGGGACGAGCTCGGCTTGTACGAGACGGACCTGGCGGACACGTCGCGGCCCAAGTTCTACCTGCTGACGATGTACCCCTACCCGTCGGGTGACCTGCACATCGGCCACTGGTACATCAAGACGCCGACCGACGCGATCGCCCGCCACCGGCGGATGAACGGCTTCAACGTCTTCTACCCGATCGGTTTCGATGCCTTCGGCCTGCCGGCCGAGGGTGCGGCCATCAAGCACAACATCCACCCAGCCGCCTGGACGATGAAGAACATCGAGAACATGCGCCGTCAGCTGCGCTCGATGGGTGCCACGTTCCAGTGGTCAGCGGAGGTCGTAACCGCCTCGCCCGAGTACTACCGCTGGAACCAGTGGATCTTCCTGAAGTTCCTCGAAGCGGGCCTGGCCTACCGGGCCAAGGCACCCGTCGACTGGTGCCCCAACGACGGCACGCTCGCGCGCGAACAGGTCGTGGGCGTCGAGCGCCGCTGCTGGCGCTGCGCTGCGCTCGTCGAGAAGCGGGACCTGGAGCAGTGGTTCTTCCGCATCACCAAGTACGCCGACGAGCTGCTCGACTTCGGCGGGATCGATTGGCCGGAGCCGATCCGGGTCCAGCAGACCAACTGGATCGGTCGCTCGGAAGGCGCCGAGGTCGTGTTCAGCAGCGCTCCGGGGAAGGAGCTGCCCGGCGGCGACGAGATCCGCGTGTTCACCACCCGCCCGGACACGCTCTTCGGGGCGACGTTCCTGGTCCTGGCGCCCGAGCACGCCCTCGTCGACAGGTTGACCGCAGCGGACCATCGTTCGGCCGTCGACGCGTACATCGCCCAGGCGCGCCGCCAGACCGAGATCGAACGCCTGTCGACGGACCGACCCAAGACCGGTGAGCCGCTGGGCGCCGACGCGATCAACCCGGTCAACGGCGAGCGCATCCCCATCTGGATCGCCGACTATGTCCTGTCGGGCTACGGCACCGGCGCGATCATGGCCGTGCCGGCCCACGACGAGCGGGACTTCGCCTTCGCCCGCCAGTTCGGGCTGGAGATCCGCGAGGTCATCCGGCCTGCCCAGGTCGGGACGAACGCACCGGAGTCAGCGCTTGCGGCCGCCTACGTGAGCAAGACCGCGTCGGATCGTCTGGTGCACTCCGGCCGATACGACGGCCTGTCCGTCCCGGACGCCATCCGCGAGATCGTGGCGGACCTGGCGACCCAAGGCGTGGCCCGAGCCACCGTCGGCTATCGGATCCGTGACTGGCTGATCAGCCGGCAGCGCTACTGGGGCACGCCCATCCCGGTCGTCTACTGCCCGACCGACGGGATCGTCCCGGTCCCCGAAGCGGACTTGCCAGTGCTGCTGCCCGAGCAGGTCGACTTCAAGGGCTCCGGCGAGAGCCCGCTCAAGACGGACCATGCCTTCCTGGACGTCCCGTGTCCGCGCTGCGGCGGCCCAGGTCGGCGCGAGACGGACACCATGGACACGTTCATCGATTCGAGCTGGTACTGGTACCGCTACCTGTCGCCCCACGACAGCGCGGGGCCCGTGGATCGTGCCATCGCGGACCGCTGGACGCCGGTCGACCAGTACACCGGCGGCGCCGAGCATGCGGTCATGCACCTGCTCTACAGCCGCTTCTTCACCAAGGCCCTCGCCGACCTCGGCCTGGTCAGCGAGCGCGAGCCGTTCAAGCGACTCTTCAATCAGGGCCAGATCCTGGGCTCGGACGGCGAGCGGATGAGCAAGTCCCGGGGCAATGTCCAGGATCCGGACGAGCTCGTCGCCCGCTACGGCGCCGACACGGTGCGGCTCTTCCTCATGTTCATGGGCCCCTGGGACCAGGGCGGACCGTGGAGCCCCACCGGCATCGGCGGCGTCCACCGCTTTCTCAACCGGGTCTGGACGCTGACGCTCGACGCGCACGGCAGGGAGCCGGGCGATCCCGACGCCGGCCGACTGCCCGAGGGCGAGGACCCGACGGCCGCCGAGCGTGCGATCCGGATGGCCGCCCACCGCACCCTCCGGGCGGTCAGCGAGGAATACGAGAGCTTCCGGTTCAACACGATGGTCGCCCATCTCATGGAACTGGCCAACGCGCTGTTTCGCTACCGCGGAACGGACGTCGCGGGCGGTCCGGCCTGGGACGAGGCGATCCAACTCCTGCTGCTCATGCTCGCCCCGGCGGCGCCCCACGTCAGCGAAGAGCTCTGGGCACGTCGGCTCGCGTCGACTGGGGCGGCGTGGTCGTCGATCCACAGCCAGGCCTGGCCAGTGGTCGACGCGTCGGCGATCGCCGACGAGACCCGGGAGATCCCGATCCAGATCAACGGCAAGGTCCGCGACAAGATCACCGTCCCGGTCGGCACGCCCGAGGCGGCGATCGAGCGACTGGCCCTCGACCGTCCCCGGATCGTCGAGCTGCTCGCCGGTCGCGGGCCCGATCGGATCATTCACGCCGGCGGCCGCCTGGTGAACATCGTCGTCCGCGGGTAGTCGCGGG
>JANMQO010000119.1:0-4947 GCA_031370565.1 Chloroflexota bacterium | reverse complement strand
TAGCCATAGGCAGCGCAGAACGCGGCCGTGTCCGCCAGGGCGGGGTCGCACGCGATGATCTCGTGGTCGCCACCGAGCGCAGCCAGGATCCGCGCCAGGACCGCACGGTCGGTCGCATCGCTCACGTCCGTGACGTCCACCGCGTTCGCCGCGTTCGCCGGCTGGGCCGCGTCCGTCGAGTTCAGCGGCTGCACCGAGTCTGCCGGGTGGGCCGTGTCCGCCAGCTGCGTCCGCTCGGCGCGGTCCGCGCCATCGGACGTCACTCCGCGCCGTCCTCGTACGCGACCCGACCGCCCGCCACGGTGAGCATGATCCGGCCGGCCAGCGTCCGTCCGAGCAGCGGGGAGTGCTTGCCACGCGAGCGGAGTGCAGCCGCCTCGACCACCCACGAGGCTGATCGATCGAACACGACGAGATCCGCCGGCACGCCCTCGACAAGTCCCCGCGTGCCCGTCCAGCCGGTCCCCGCGAGCACACCAGCCGGGCCGCTGGTCAGCGCGGCGATCGCCCGCCCCAGCGGCATGCGACCAGCATCCACCGCTGCCAGGAGCACGCCCAGCGCGGTCTCGATCCCGGGTATCCCGTTGGCGGCCAGCCCGAACTCGACATCCTTGTCCACCCGGGTATGGGGTGCATGGTCGGTGGCCACGGCGTCGGCCGTGCCATCGAGCAGGGCGGCCAGCACTGCGGCCGCGTCGACGGCCGAGCGGAGCGGCGGGTTGACCCGCAGCGCAGCATCGTACGGTGCCGTGACGAGTGCCCCGTCCGCCCAGGGGTCGCGCGCCCGCCCATCGACACCAAGCGCTTCCCACGCCCAGCGTCGCGCACCCGCCAGCCACTCGTCGGTCAATGCCAGGTGGTGCGGCGTCACGTCGCAAGTGACCGGCAGGCCAGCCGCCTTGGCCCGGCGAACGAGCTCCAGTGCCGCGCCGGTCGACAGGTGGGTGAGGTGGAGCCGCGCCCGCGGCTCGTCGTCGAGCACATCGGCCAGGATCGCCAGGTCGCGGGCGACCGCGCCGGCCTCTGCTGCGACCGGCCAGCCGCGCAGCCCGAGGATCGTGGCGACGAGCCCCTCACTTGCCTCGGCGCCCTCGGTCAGGCTGCTGTCCTCGGCATGGTCGACGATCGGCCGACCGAGCATCCCGGCATAGAGCAGGGCGCTGCGCAGGAGCGCCGGCGAGCGGACGGGCGCACCGTCGTCACTGAAGCCGATCGCCCCACCGTCGGCCAGCTCGCCCAGCGCAGCCAACGTCTGGCCCGCTCGACCCAGGCTCACGGCGCCATACGCCAGCACCTCGACCGGCGAGCCGGACTGCGCGGCACGCTGGCGGACGTGGGCAAGGATGCTCGCCTCGTCGATCGGGGGCAACGTGTTGGGCATGAGGCAGACGGTCGTGAAGCCACCGTGGGCGGCCGCCGCAGAGCCACTCGCGATCGTCTCGGCGTCTTCGAACCCGGGCTCCCGGAAATGTGCGTGGAGATCGACGAAGCCTGGCGCGACCACGACGCCATTCGGATCGATACCCTGTGCGTCCACGCCCCGGAGCCAGACGACCGTCTCGATGACCCCGTGGCGGACGATGAGCTCACCGGGCCCCTCCCGGCCGGTGGCCGGATCGACCAGCCAGGCACGGCTGATCTCGAGCTCGGCGACAAGCCGTCCGACGGTCGGGTCGAGCCCGGCGGCCGCGTTGAGCTGCACGGTCGCGGCTCCCGCCGCGCCGCCGGCGGCCACTCCCGCGCCGACGGACCTGTTCTTGCCTGCGGACCCGCTGGCGCCGTCAGCCACCGCTCGCCTCCCCCGTTCGCGCGGCAGCTCCGGCCAGCAGGTAGAGCAGGGCCATCCGAACCGCAACCCCGTTCGTCACCTGGTCGGCGATGACGCTGCGCGGGTGGACGGCCACCTCCGGCGCGATCTCGACGCCCTCATTCATGGGTCCCGGATGCATGATCAGCGCATCGGGCCTGGCCAGCGCCAGCCGATCCAGGCTGAGACCGAAGCGCGCCGCGTACTCCCTCAGGGACGGCAGCAGGCCGCTGGCCATCCGCTCGCGCTGGAGGCGCAGGGCCATCACCACGTCCGCCCCGTGCAGGGCCGCGGCCACGTCCGAGGTGACCTGGAACCGGCCCCGGCCGGGAACCGAGCCGCTCGCCGCGGCCCAGCGCTCGAACCCGCGCAGGAGCGTTGCCGGACCACACAGCCAGAGGTCGGCGCCGGCTGCGGTCAGCGCCCAGATGTTTGAGCGGGCTACCCGCGAATGCAGGACGTCACCCAGGATGACCACCTTGCGGCCGTGCAGGTCGGGGCCACCGGGCAGGTGCTCGCGGATGGTGTACAGGTCCAGCAGTGCCTGGCTGGGGTGGGCGTGCCAGCCGTCGCCACCGTTGAGGATGCTGCCGCCGAAGTGTTCGGCGGCCAGGTAGGGCGCACCCGACGTGCCGTGGCGCAGGACAATCATCGTCGCGCCCAGGGCCTCCACGGTACGGACTGTGTCGATGAGCGACTCACCCTTGGTCACCGACGATGTCCCGGCAGCGATGTTGATGACATCGGCGGACAGGTTCTTGGCCGCCACCTCGAAGCTCACCCGGGTCCGCGTGGAAGGCTCGTAGAACAGGACGGTCACGCTGGTCCCGCGCAGTGCTGGCACCTTGGCGATCGGGCGGGCGAGGACCTCGCGCATGGCGTCCGTGGTGCGCATGACCAGCTCGATCTGCGGCCACGTCACGACATCGAGGTCGAGCAGATGGCGGTGCGTCCATGTGGGCGGGTTCCCGGCCGTGCCTGGCGGCGGATCCAGCGGCAGGAGGCCGAGGCTCGTGCCGTCCGGCGCCGCCAGGCTCATCGAGCGACCGCCCGACTCAGCCCGCAACCGGCGCGGTCAGTGACGGGACGAGCCGGTCGATGTCCACGCCATCGTGCCCGTCGGTCTCGAGCAGGTGGACCTTGACGACCTCCTCGCGTGAGGTCGGCACGTTCTTGCCAACGTGGTCGGCCCGGATCGGCAGCTCACGGTGGCCACGATCGATGAGCGCCACCAGCCGGATGGCCTGGGGTCGCCCGAAGTCGACCAGCGCATCCATCGCGGCCCGGATGGTGCGGCCGGTGTAGAGCACGTCATCGACCAGGACGATGGTGGTGCCGTTGAGGTCGAACGGCAGATCCGTGCCCTTGACCACCGGCTGCTGGGCGATCAGGGAGAGATCGTCCCGGTAGAACGTGATGTCGAGCGCCCCGACGGGCAGTCGGACGCCCTCATGCTCCTCGATCGCCGCCGCGATCCGCTGCGCGAGCGGTACGCCCCGGCGCTGAATGCCGACGAGCGCCAGACCGGTCGTGCCGGCCTGCTTCTCGACGATCTCATGGGAGATCCGCACAGTGGCTCGACGAATCTCGTCCGCCGTCATGATCTGGCGCCCGGTCATCGGTTCTGGCCGTCCGCTCGCTGCACGCCCGCTCCTTCCCGGCCTCCCGGGCCGGTCCTTAAAGGGAACGTCGAGAGTCTACCGCAGCGCGCCCCGGTCGGGCGCGGTCGGGCGCGGTCGGGTGCGGTCGGGCGCCTGGCACCGGCCTGACCGTCGCCGAAATCCTGGCGCTGCAGTGAAGCCGACTGCTCAGTAGACGTAGACGGTCACGTCGATGACCCCGGACCAGTAGCCGCAGCCGCAGATCCGGAAGAAATCGGGGCGGTACAGGTCGATGATCCGAGCCGTCCCCGCAATCGGTCCGTAGTCCGTGATGACCCGCTCGAGACAACCCGCTGGGCCGCATACCCGGATGACCGTACCCGGGGGCAGGCGCATCGCGGTGTAGCCGGCGTCATAGAACGTGGCCTTGCCCGTCATCGTGTAGCGGGCCGGCTTGTAGACCAGGGAGGCATCGGGCTCCGGTTGGGACATGGCCCGCGCCAGGATGGGCAGCGCGGCACTGTCGGCTGCGCCAGGCTCGGTGAAGGCCGCGTCCGCGGCGAGCCGACCCGCCGAGTCGAAGGCGGCGTCGTACCCGGAGATCGAAACCGTCGATCCTGCGTTCGCGTGTGTTTCGAGTGTCTGGAACACCGCCGCCGGAACCGGCACATAGGGAGCCGGTGCCCGGGACCCCGCAATGGGGGCGGCGACCAGTGCGAGGGCGGCGGTGAGCACCACGCCCGCGACTAGCATCCTGAGTCGCACAATCGCGGACGATAGCCCATTTGGCGAGATCCCGCCAGTACCGCGGTGGGGACGAACGCGCGCTGCACAGCGCGAACGCGCCCCCAGGTGGTGCGCCGGAGCACCGAAATGGTCGGCTGGTGCCTATCGGACGACCAGGATGTCCTCCTGCGGCGCGGCCGGATCCGAGGTTGTCTGGCCGGTCGCAGCGCCACTCCAGGCGAGCACGAGCAGCCTGCTGCCGTTGCCGTCCTGGCCAGGCGGGGATGCCCAGGCGATCCGACCGTCGCCGATCGAGAAGCCAGCCAACGCCGGCGCGTCCCGCAGGAGTGGGCCGGCGGTCACGTCCGGCAGTCCGGTATCCGGGACGATCGTCACGAGGCTGAGCTGTCCCAGGCCGGCCACCAGCGGGTCGGCGATCCAGAAGCCGAGGTAGCGGCCGCTGGGATCCCAGCGCAGGTCCCAGCTGCGGATCGTCTCGCCGACGGCCGGGTCCAGCACCCACGGGAGCCTGGGCCCAGGCGATGCCGACGGACCAGCAGACGCGGCCGGGCTGCCCGGCGAGGAGGTGTCCACCATCGGCGTCGGGCTGGGCGTGGGCGTTGGCGTCGGGCTGGGCGTTGGCGTGGGGCTCGCTGTGGCTCCGCTGAAGTATGGGCGGGCTCCCGGGAGCCCGCCGCCGAGCGGCCACGCGCCAACCTCGAGATGACCGACGTCCGGCAACCAGGCCAGGCTCGAGGCGTCGTAGCGCAGCGTGCCCGTCCAGTAGGCCACCCACTGGCCGGTCGGATCGAC
>JANMQO010000081.1:0-32315 GCA_031370565.1 Chloroflexota bacterium | reverse complement strand
ATGATCGAGCGACTGGTCCTGCTCCGGACGATTGACTCGTTGTGGGTGGAGCATCTGACCGAGATCGACGACATGCGGCGCGGCATCGGACTGCGCGGCTACGCCCAGCAGGACCCGCTCAACGAGTTCCGGCGCGAGGCGTTCAACCTGTATGGGGAGCTGCGCGGGCTCATCCGTCAGCAGCTGGCCAACACCATCTTCCGGGTGGCCGTGGTCCACGAACCCGCCCCGACGACGCTGCCGATGCCCGACGCTGCGACGATCGCCGCACTCAAGGCGGGCACGGCGGGCAGCCCGAGCGGCAGCCCGAGCGGCGGGACGGCGGCGGGTCTTGGGACGGGCACCGGGCTCGGCCCGCTGGCGACGTCGGGCGCCGCTGGCAGCGGCACGGGCACGGGGCTTGGCCTGGGGGCCGGCCTGGGCACGGGTCTTGGCCTGGGGGCCGGCGCTGATGGCTCCGGCCTCGGGGCAGCGGGGTACGGCAGGGTCGATGCTGGCCCGGGCATCTCGGGGCCGATCGCCCGCGGGCTGCCGAACGGGCCCAACGCCCGGGGCATGCGTGAGTCACTGGGCGACCAGGTCGTCGGAGCCGCTGCTGGATCGGGCGGTCCTGGTAGTTTGCGACCGGGATACGCCCCCAGCGGCGAGCGGATCGGTCGCAACGACCCGTGCTTCTGCGGCTCCGGGCAGAAGTACAAGAAATGCCACGGCCGCTAGCGGTAGGCGCGCGACGGACCCTGCTCCGGCTGTCTGCTACACGGGGGCGATCCGGCCGTCCGATCCGGGCTGTTCCGGCCGTCTGATCCAGGCTGCTCGACCCGCGGGGCTTTCCACGATACCTGTTGGGTCCGGCCCGGTCCAGCCTGCCCCGCCGGGTCCCGTGCCGCGCCGCCGCCCGCTCTGCGCGGCACTGCCTGGCCCCTCGCCGCGCTGACCCCGCCCGACCTCCCCGCCTGTCCCCGGTTTGCGTCACACGCATGAGCGCGACGTGCTGGAACCTCTATGTGCAAACGGCAGCGCGCCGAGGGACAGGTGGGGCGCCGGCCGCGAGGCGTCGGGCGCGAGGCGCTGGGCCGCCGGGCGCGAGGCGCCGGGCGCGCGGGTCGGGACGAGGCCGACCGGAGCGAGCGACGGGGTAGGTGGAGACCCCTGATCGCTCGATGGCCGTCTCGGCCTGCGAGATTCGCCGGATTCATGCGCCAGTTGGTCCGTTTTCCCCCTTGGCGACGGCTGATTGTGCCGGTATACTCGTCCAAGTTCCGGACCGCTCGGGCTCTTGGGAGTGGCCCCACGCGCTGCCGCTGCCCAACGTACCCGCGTTCCCCCGCCCGCTAGAGAGGGAATCGTGAAGCAGGCCGAGGAAGCGTCCTTCATCGATCTGATCGCCTGCGAACGAGATTGTCGGAACTGCAGCTACGCCGCCGCCCTGGATTGCGACGGCAACTGCGGTGTCTGCCCCCACAACGGATACTGTCCCTGCGTGAACCCCGTCGTCGCCCGGAGCAAGACCGCCCTGCGCCTCATCGAGCTCCGTCCGATCCTCCTCCAGGAAGCCCAGGGCGGACGGTCCTAGATGGACGCCACCACCCTGCGTGACCTCGTGGACCGGATCCGGTCGACCTCGGGGCGTCTTTGACCTCCCCGCACGATCGGCAAGAGTCGCCCATCTCGACGCGCTGACCGGCGAGCCCGGGTTCTGGGACGACCAGCGCGCGGCCCAGAGGGTCCTGCGCGAGGCGGACCGCCTGCGCACGGATATCGAGCTGTGGCAGGGCCTGCTGAGCCGCGCCGATGAACTCGGAACGCTCCACGAGCTGATCCTTGAATCGAACGACGTGGAACTTGCCGCCGAGCTTGATCGCGAAGGCGCAGCGCTGGAAGCCGACTTCGGCCGCGCCCGCACCGAATTGCTGTTCAACGGCCAGTACGACGCCGGTTCGGCCATCCTCATGATCAGCGCCGGCGCGGGCGGCACAGAGGCCACGGACTGGGCGGAGATGCTCCTGCGGATGTACCTGCGCTGGGCAGAGCGACACCGCTTCGCGACCGAGATCGTCGATCGGATGGAGGGCGAGCAAGCCGGCATCAAGAGCGCGACGGTCGAGATCCACGGGCGTTCCGTCTACGGCTTCCTGCGCGTCGAGCGAGGCGTCCATCGGCTCGTCCGCATCTCTCCATTCGATTCCCAGAAACGGCGCCAGACCACGTTCGCCTTGATCGAAGTCCTGCCGGAAGCCGAAGACGACGTGGAGATCGAGCTCAACTGGGACGAGATCCGGGTGGACACCTTCCGATCCCAGGGCGCCGGCGGCCAGCACGTCAACAAGACCGACTCCGCGGTCCGCCTGACCCACCTGCCGACCGGGATCGTGGCCCAAAGCCAGAACGAGCGCTCCCAGACCCAGAACAAGGAGATGGCGATCCGGGTGCTCAAGGCACGCATGCTCGAACAGGCCCTGGCCGAGAAGGAAGCCCAGCTTCGGGTGCTCAAGGGTGAGCACGTCGAGGCGGGCTGGGGCAACCAGATCCGGAGCTACGTCCTGCACCCGTACCAGATGGTCAAGGATCTGCGCACGGAGGTGGAGACGAGCAACACCGGCGCCGTGCTCGACGGTGATCTGGACACGTTCATGCAGGCCGAGCTGGAGCGCCTGGCGACCAGTGAACCGGCCGTGACCGGCGCAGTTGATGGCGGACGGTAGCAGCCGCTTGGACCAGATCACCTTGCGGCCAGCCGAGCCCGATGAGGTCGGCGCCTGTGGTGTCGTCTGGCGGGATGCCATCAACGACTACTTCCGGCCGCTGGGGCAGACCGAGATTCCGGACGAGCTTGCGCCGATCGGCCGGCTCCACGCCCACACCCGAGCGACGGATCCCGAACGATTCGTCGTCGCGCTGCGGCAGTCCCGCGACGAGGACGGTCGCGTGACCGAGGGTCACGGGGGCGGGGGTCGTGGGGGCGGGGGTCGCGGGGGAGCGGACGGGGTGGAGATCGTCGCCTTCGGATCGGCCATCGTGCGTGGGACCCAGGGCCCGGATGCAAGCGGACCGGCCCGGCAGCTGTGGTACCTCTCGATGCTCTTCGTGCGACCGGACGCCCAGAGAGCGGGACTCGGGCGGGCGATCCTCGAGCGGCTCCTGCCGCCACCGGACTTCGCCGGTTCCCTGGCGACCACGGTGGACAGCCTGCAACCGATCTCCACCGCGCTGTACAGCCGCTACGGCATCGGTCCCCGCCAACCGCTCCTCCATCTGGTCGGCCACGTCCGGGACCCACTGGCACTGGCGCCGCTCCCATCGGGCGTGACCGCCGCTGCCTTCGAGTCGATCGCGGTTGGCCCGCCGGGCGGCACCGGACACCGCGAGCTGGTCGAGATCGTCGATCGGCTCGACCGCGACGTTCTCGGCGTCGCGCACCCCCAGGAGCACCGGTTCCTGCGGGTCGAGGGTCGGCTCGGCTTCGTCTATCGCGGACCGGACGGCCAGCCACTCGGCTATGGCTACGGCAGCCCGGTTGGCCGGATCGGCCCGATCGCCGTCCGTGACACGGCGCTCCTCGGTCCGATCGTCGGGCACCTGATGGCCAGCGTTCCCGCCCGTGGCGCCAGCGCCATCTGGATCCCGGGCGACGCCGGCCCGCTGCTGGCGACGCTCCTTCGGGCAGGCCTGCGGACCGAAGAGTTTCCGCTCCTGCTGTGCTGGGACCGGCCGTTCGCGGACTTCAGCCGCTATCTACCGATCTCGCCGGGCCTGCTGTAGCCCGCCGGGCCGCCGTGCGCCGAGGCGTGGTAGCCTCTGGTCAACGTGGCTCCCCCGAATCGTGCCCGCGGTCGGAGCCGAGACGCAACGAGCCGGCCGTCGGCGCCGGACCGTATCGCCGCCTCGGAGCAGATGATGACCCAGGCCCCTCCGCGAGCTGCTGCCCGGTCGTATCGCGAACGCCCCGTCGGTCTGACGGAGACCGAGACGGTCGGGGACGGTGCCCTCCTCGTCCTGCATTCGGTCACGAAGACGTACCCCAATGGGAACACTGCCCTGCGCGATGTCGAGCTGGTCGTCCCGGAGGGAGACTTCGTGTTCCTTGTCGGGCCGTCGGGCGCGGGCAAGTCGACCCTCATCAGGCTGCTCATTCGGGACGAGATCGCGACCGACGGCGCGGTCATCCTCGATGGTCAGGACGTGGCCCGTCTGACTCGTCGCCAGGTCCCCCGGATCCGGCGCAAGATCGGGATCATCTTTCAGGATTTCAAGTTGCTGCCAACCAAGACCGTCTGGGAGAACGTGGCCTTCGCCCTCGAGGTGACCGGCACGCCGCGCCGGCGGATCGCCCCGGCGGTCGATCGGGTGTTGTCGTTGGTTGGCCTGGCGGCGCAAGCGCAGCAGCTCCCGGGCCAGCTGTCGGGCGGCGAACAGCAGCGCACCGCCATCGCCCGGGCGCTTGTCCACGATCCCCGTCTGGTCATTGCGGACGAACCGACCGGCAACCTGGACCCACTCATCAGCTGGGAGATCATCCAGCTCCTGCTGCGGATCAACGAGCTGGGCGTGACCGTTCTCATGGCCACCCACAACGCGGAGATCGTGACCGCCCTGCGCAAGCGCGTCGTCGCACTCGAAGACGGTCGGATCATCCGCGACGAGGTCGGCGCGGCCTACCACCGTGAGGACTGATCGGCGATGATCTCCTTCGTCGGGTTCAGCCTGAAGCGCGCCTGGCTCGGCTTCTGGCGGAACAGTGTGATGAGCCTGGCGGCCACCGCCACGATGGTCTTCATGCTGGTCCTGTTGTCCGGGTTCTTTGTCATCCTGACCGGGCTGAACGCCGGCCTGCAGTTCGTCGAGCAGAAAGTCCAGATCGTCGCGGACGTGCGCAAGGCTGCGCCAGACCTGGCGATCATGAGCTTGCGGGATCGGACGGCGGCGTTGCCGGAGGTCGCCAGCGTCGAGTATGTTGACCCGACCGAGGCGCTCCGCCGATTCCGCGAGCGACTGGCCCAGCAGGGCCGCGAGGATCTCACCCAGTACCTTGATTCGAACCCGCTGCCGGGCTCCATCGAGGTGAAACTGAAGGACCCGCGTGTGTTTGGCAATGTAGTCGAGTTCCTGCGGGCGGATCCGGCCATCCAGCGGGTGCAGGAGGTCCAGACGCTGATCGACCGAGTGCTGACCGTGACCAACCTGCTGCGGACCGGTGGCCTGGTCGTTCTCGGCCTGGTCGGGATCGTCGTCCTGTTCATCATCATCAACACGATCCGGCTGGCGGTCGTGGCCCGCTCCGAGGAGATCGAGATCATGCGCCTGGTCGGCGCCTCGGATGCATTCATTCGCTGGCCATTCATCTTCGAGGGAGCGCTCGTGGGGCTCCTCGGGGCGGCGATCACGCTGGGCCTCATGGCGCTGGCCGCGGATCCCCTGGGGCGGATCATGACCGGGTTCTTCGAAGTCCTGCCGCTACAACTCGGTTCGCTCGGGCGCGACCTCACCGTGCTCGTCCTCGGCACCGGGGTCGGGCTCGGGGTACTGGGCTCGTGGGTCTCCGTCCGGAGCTACCTCCTCAAGTAGGGCGGCCATGTCCTCGTTCGATCCTGCTTTCCCGACACCCGCGCCTGCCGGAGGCCGGGGGCACAACACGGGCCGCGGCCCGAAACTCGCCACTGCGGCCGCCCTGGTTGTCGTCGCCATGCTGGCGGGCGGAGTGCTGTTCGCCGCCGGCTTTGCGCTTGGTGCTCAGCGCGCAACCACCCCGGGCACGCCCGTCGACGAGCAAGGCGCGTTCCAGCCATTCTGGGACACATACCGAGCCGTGACCCAGGACTACGCCGGGGGACCAGTGGACCGCAAAGCGGTCATCGACGGCGCCATTCGGGGGATGATTGCCGCGCTGGGCGACCCCTTTTCCACCTACCTCAGTCCCGATGAGTACCGGAAGTCCCTGCAGGGCCTGTCGGGCACCTTCGAGGGCATCGGGGCGACGACCGCGGTGCGTCGGCTGACGGGTTCCGGCGCGTGTCCCACGCTCGGTGGCGGTTGCGCCCTGCTGGTCGTGGCAGCCATCCCCGGCGCGCCGGCCGACAAGGCTGGCCTCCGCGCCGGCGACAGCATCGTGGCGGTCAACGGCACACCTGTCGACGGCCTGACCAGCGACGCCGTACTCGGACAGGTTCGCGGCCCGAAGGGCACCGCGGTGACCCTCCGCATCGTCCGGGGGAACGCCCCCCCGTTCGACCTGAGGATCGTGCGCGACACGATCGTCCAGCCGGAGGTCGAGACCAGGACCCTGGCTGCCGGATCCGTCGGCTACATTCGGCTGGCTGGGTTCAGCGACCGGGCCGCCATCGACTTCGGCGCCGCCGTGGCCACGGACGTCTCGGCCGGTCGCCGAAAGCTCATCGTGGACCTGCGCGGCAACCCGGGTGGCTACGTGACGGACGCCCAGAAGGTGATCAGCCAGTTCATCCTCGCCGGCACGACCATCTTCTGGCAGGTGGACGCTGGCGGAACAGCGGTGCCGACGACAGCGCTGGCCGGTGGGCCCGCGGTCGACTCGAGCATCCGGGTGGTGGTGCTCATCGACGGCGGCAGCGCATCGGCCAGCGAGATCGTGGCCGGCGCCCTGCAGGACCTGGGCCGCGCGAGGCTCGTTGGCGCCAGGTCCTACGGCAAGGGCACCATCCAGACCTGGCAGCAGCTGCCCGACGACAACGGCGGCTTCCGGCTGACCGTCGCACGCTGGCTCACCCCCAACAAGCGCTGGATCCACAAGATCGGCCTGCAGCCCGATATTCCGGTCGACACCCCCGCCGGCGTACCGCCCGGCTCCGATCCCGTGCTGGATCGTGCCCTTCAGGTACTCGCAGCCGGGCCGGCCACGATTCCGCCGCGCGCGCGGGCCAGCTGACCGACGCCGGCCGGATGGCCCCGCCTCCGGTGCCATCGATGTGTGGCGGGCGTGGGGAACGAGCACAGGTGCTTGCGCGCCGCGTTGCATTCGTTTACGGTGGGTGGGAACGAAAGGAGGTGATGTGCAGTGATCGACCGTACTAGCTGCACCACCTCGCAGGAGATGGCCGTTTAAGCGGACACCCTGCGGGTGGCTGAAGCTTTCGAACGCCGGTCCGCGAGGGCCGGCGTTCGTGCGCCCCGCCGACCCAGCGACCATTCCCACGCCCGGGCCGGCACCCACCACCCCGAAGGAGACCGACCGATGGGCGAGCAGACGATCGCCCTCAACCGAAGAGCCCGCCACGAGTTCACGATCGATGACACGTTCGAGGCGGGCATGGTCCTGCAAGGCACGGAGATCAAGTCGATCCGGGCCGGCAAGGCCAACCTGGCCGATGCCTTCGTGCGGATCGAGCGACGCGAGGCCTGGCTGATCGGCGTCCATATCGCCCCGTGGGAGACGGGCAACCGGACCAACCACGAGCCGAAGCGGACGCGCAAGCTCCTGCTCCACCGGGCAGAGATCACCCAGCTCCTGACCAAGACCAAGCAGAAGGGCCAGACCATGGTCCCGCTTCGCCTCTACCTCACCGATCGAGGCCGGTGCAAGGTGGAGGTTGCCCTCGCGCGGGGCAAGCAGCTCCATGACCGGCGGCGCGACATTGCCGAGCGCGACGCGCGTCGCGAGGTCGCCCGGGAGCTGTCCGACGTCCAGCGCGGTCGCTGATCGGCAGCGGTCCCGACGCGCCGCCCCGCCCCGTCTTCAGGTCGGCGCTTGGCCGAATGGCGGCCGGGCGCTACACTCTGGCCATGGGGATGCGTGGATTCGACAGGGTCCAGCTGCCCGGGAGTGCGAGCCGAGGTGCCGTCGGGCCTCGTTAAAAGGCGGCAAAAAGAAGTAACTGGCAACCGCCAGCCTGCTCTCGCCCTCGCTGCTTAGGCAGTAAGGTGAGCGTGGAAGCAGCCTCCTCCTCGTGGGCTGTGGAAGCGTCATGCAGCGAGGATGCGTCCGGAGCGAGCGTCGCGTAACGCCGGACCAAGCCCGATCTAGGGACACGTGACTGGAGCGTGCGGAAGGCTGCCGATGGCCGTCCGCACGATCGACGACAAAGCATCGGACACGCTCGTAGTGGTCCCTGGCGACGGGTTCTGGACGGGGAGTTCGACTCTCCCCCATCTCCACCAACACGCAACGGCGCGCGACGAGCGCTCGAGCGTGTCAGGGCGTCGGTGACGGGCTCGGGCTGGGTGAGGTGCTCGGCGCCTGGCCGACGAGGATGAGCCCGATGACCCGGGCGTAGTGGCTGTAGTAGGTCTCCTGGTGGACGATCGCACCGGTAGCGTCGCGCACGGTCCGGGTCACCCACACGTCCTGACCGTCCGCGGCGTACTCCACCTGCTGGCGGACGCCAGGGCTGAGGGCCGTCGTGGGCTGTGTCTCGGTGTGGCTGGGCAGGTAGTTCTTGACGATTGGCGACGTCAGGGAGACAGTCCGCCCGTTGGGCGCGCTGTACAGCGTGAACCGCACGATCCCGGGCTGGGCGAAGGCGCGGATGAGGATCGGGTAGGCGGTGTCGTTGCGGAAGGTCATGTCCTGGGCCTGGCCGCTGTCGCTGATAAAGACCGTGGCGTCGAGACCCTTGGGGTAGCGATCGATGTAGTAGTAGTGGTTGGACCGATCGCCCATCTCGAGGCCGGCCCGCAGGGCGGCGTTGAAGATCGTGGTGGAGGTCGAGCAGATTCCGCCGCCGATCGTCTTGCCCTCCACCGAGCGGCCGTCGATGATCGCGCCGCCGAGCGTGTAGCCCTTGGCCAGGCTCACTTCGCCGACCGCCTTCCAGAAGCTGAATTGCTCGCCGGGCGCGACCACGGTCCCGTCGATGGCCATGGCCGGGATGGAAATGTTGGCCGAGAAGCCGTTGTGGGCGCCCGGGAAGTAGTAGGTCGTCCAGCTCGAAATCGGTTGCATGAGTGGAGCGACCCGGGTGGCTTCGTCGGTCGTCAGCTTGGGCGCCTGGATCACCAGTGCCGGCGTCACCGTGGTGGCTGGATCGACGTTGCGGACGGCCCGGGCGACAAGCATGTCGTCGACCGCCTGGACCGTGCCCGGCACGTCCAGGGTCCGGCCATCGTGACCAGCCCTGACCCCCACCACGGCCTCGTTCTTGCCGACCAGGAAGGTGGCCGACACGGGCTTCCGGTTGACCTTCCGAGCCAGGCTGTTCAGCGCAGTCGTCAAGCCGGACGCGCGCACCAGCGGGCCGTACGACCCGTCCGGCCAGCGGCCGAAGTAGACCCACGACCGAACGGCGGTCGCGGGCAGCGTCCATGTGTCGCCGCCGTCGGCAAGGACGACGTCACGGGCCATCTGCTGGGCGCGCACCCGGGCGAACAGCGCATCGACATCGCTGACGGCCGGGGCGACCGGCACGATCGTGATCGGCATCGCGAGGCTGGCGGGGGCGTCCGTGGTCGACAGCTGGGCCAGGATTGCCGTGGTCATCGCCGGCTGGTCCAGCGCCTGCCCGGCCGCCGCTCGGGTCACGTTGAAGTCGGCGCTCCTCTCCACGATGGTCGCGTCGATGGCCGGGCGATCCAGAACGGCCGCAGTCGCGGCCAGCCGAGCCTGGAGCACACTGCGGTCAACGGTCACGAGCGCCGGCAGGTCTGCGCGACTCAGCAGCACTCGGACTGCGTCGACGACTTGTTCGATTGGCGTCCCGGTGCGACCGACGGCGAACGCCTCATCGAGCATCGCCGCCACGTCGGGCCGGCGCCCCAGTTCGGCGTAGCTGACGGTCGTCGTGTGGCCGGACGCCTCGAGGGTGAGCGTGCCCTGGCCCACCGCGGAGAGCGCCTGGGTCAGTCGCGCAGCGGCCTGGTCCCTGGTCAGGCCGGCCAGATCCACCCCGCCGACGGAGACGCCGGCCACGACCTTGCCGGCATAGGCCTGCTCGTACGCCACGATCCCGCCGCCCGCCAGCAGCGCCACGAGCAGCACGCCGACGGCAAAGACCGCCAGCAACCGGCCGAACGACAGCCGGGCGGCAGCATCTGCGGCAGCGTCAAGGGACGGTGCGACGAGCTGTGTCTCGGTGCTTGTAGTCATGGGCGTGCGTCATCCTAGCAGGAGGCGTGGGCGAACTCGTTGAACCAGCCACCGCGAGAGCCCGCAGGACAATGACGCATGAGCCCCCCGTCGTGTGTCAGGCGCGCGGCAGAACCACCACCCGGCGGTTCGGTTCCTCGCCTACGGACTGGGTCACCACGTCCGGGGCGTCGCGCAGGGCGATGTGGATCCAGCGCCGTTCGAGCGCGGACATCGGCTCCAGCTGGAGCATCTTGCCAGTCTCGACCACCCGCTCGGCGGCGCGTCGGGCGATCTCGACAAGCTGCCGCTCGCGTCGGCCGCGGTAGTCCTCGACATCGACGAGCACGCGGGTCCAGTCGCCCATTCGGCGCGAGAGCATGAGGTTGACCAGATGCTGCAGTGCGGACAGCCGCTCCCCCTTGCGCCCGATGAGCGCGCCGAGGACCTCCTTCTGGTCGTCCTCGCCGACCACGTTGAGTCGGCTGGTCTCGCCGGTCTCGATCACGACCCGAACCTGGAAATCCAGCAACTCCATCAGTTTGGCCAGGATCTCCTGACCGGCCTGGAGCGCCTCTGGAGATGCCTCGGCGGCCTGCAGGTCGGCTCGTTCGGCCGCGACCGACCCGCGGCCTGCGGCCAGTTCAGCTTGTTCACGCTCGGAAAGGCTGCCCGACGGGCGGCGGGGGGGTCGATCCGTCCGATCGTCGCGGCGGGGTCCGCGCTCGGCTGAACCGTCCCGACGGGGTCCGCGCTCGCGGCTTTCGCCGTGCTCACCACGCGGGCGGACCTCGCTCCCGGGGGCCAGATCGGCAGGTGCGGCAGCGTTGCTGGCTGGCTGCCGATCCGGCTCGGCCTGTGCGGCCGGCCGGGCGTCCGGACGCAGACGGTCGTCGTGGCGCGGGCTCGTGTCGGCAGCCGCGGGACGGTCTTCACGGCGCGGGCCGCGGTCCGCACGATCTTCGCGTCGCGGGCCACGGTCGGGACGGTCGTCGCGGCGCGGGCCGTGGTCGTCGCGTACGGGACGGTCATCGGAGGGCGGTGCCGACTGCGCTGCCTCGCGCTTTGGCGCGGCGCCGCTCAGCGCGTCGCGCGGCGCGGCGACGATCCGGGCCGCCTCGGCACCCATGCCCAGAACCCCCCGGCTGCCCGGGGTGAGGATTTCGAAGTCGAGGTCGTTCAGCCCGACGCCGAACTCCTCACGGGCGCCGCGCAGGGCTTCCTCGACGGTCTTGCCGGTGAACTCGCGATATGTGCTCATGTCAGCGTCGTCTCCCTCGGCGGCCCTGACGGCCGCTGCGTTCTCGTGGGCGGACGGTCGAGGCCGCTCGAGCGGCCCGTACGTCGGTCGATGTGAGCACCGAATCAGGTGCTCGCTTCGTGGGATCGATCGCCGGCATGGCGACCGGGAAGCGCGGGGTGTGGCTCATCGCCCAGGGTGGGTGCCAGCCGAAGATCGGGAACATTCCGCCCCAGCCGATGATCAGGTACTGCTGGATGATCGAGAAGATCGTCGACACGATCCAGTAGATGAACAGGCCGGCCGGCAGGATGCCGCCATAGACGATCGAGATGAGCGGGATGAACATCATCGTCTGACGCTGCGCCTTGGAGCTGGGATCGTCGCTCGCCTGGCTCAACGGCGGCAGCGTCATTCGTGACTGGACGAGCTGCAGGAGCGCCGAGGCGATGGCCAGGATGGAGATCCCGACGCCGATGAGGGGGACCGTGAAGAGCACGCTGTGCTGACTCAGGTCGACTCCGAACACCGTTGAATCGATACACGGCCGGATGGCGTGCGCGACCGGCCCGAGAGCCCCGTCGGGGCAGGTCAGCTTGATCACCTGGACGCCCAGGACGCGGAGCATGCCGTTGGGGTCGACGTTCTGCAGGCCACTGGAGAAGACCGAGTACATCGGCAGGAGCAGCGCGAACTGGAGCACGAGCGGCAGACAGCCAGCAGTCGGACTGACGCCGCGCTCTTTGTAGAACTCGGCCTGGGCGGCCTGGATCTTGGCGCGGTCGCCCTTGTAGCGGCGCTGGATCTCCTTGAGTTCCGGCTGGAGCATCTGCGTCCGCTTCTGGGACACGATCTGCTTGCGATAGAGCGGGATGACGACGGCCCGCACGAGGAGCGTGATGATGACGATGGCGATGGCCATGTTCCCGGTCAGCTGCTTGAACGCCACGAGCAGGATGAACAGGGCCTGGAAGATCGGCGTGAACAGCCAGGCCATGGCGGACAGTGGGTCGCCCGGGTTGGCCGGCTCGAGCGGCCTGGAGTTCGGGTTGATGGTGGCCGCGGGACTGGCGGACGGGCTGTCCGCGGGGAGCGCTGACGCCGCCGGTGACGGACCGATGGCCGCCGACGGTGCACTCGTCGGGGCGAGCGGCTGGCAGGCGGCGAGCGCGATCGCGAGGGCCATGAGCAGCGTCGCGGGCAGCACCAGCCGCCGGATCCGGGTGCGCAGCGTCGACACGGGTACGGGTTCCTCGCTAGCGGACGGGGTCATAGCCACCCGGGTTCCAGGGGTGGCAGCGAGCGATCCGACGGGCGCCCATCCAGCCGCCCCGGAGCAGGCCGTACTTGGCGATCGCCTGTTCGGTGTAGCGAGAGCAGGTCGGCTCGAAGCGACAGCTCGCCGGCAGCCAGAAAAAGACGAGCCGATAGAGCCTGACCAATCCGATCCCGATCGATCTCACGCGGTCGTCGGTCCTCCCAGGACCTCTCCTCGACGGAGAAGGCGTCGAACCGCCTCGGTCACGTCCTCATGGCTTGCGTCCACGATGGCCGGGCGGGCAATGAACAGGACGTCCCAGCCGGGCTGGAACGAGGGCGCCAGCGCCCTGAGCGCCTCACGAAGTCTTCGTCGGACCCGATTGCGGACGACCGCCCCGCCGAGCCGTTTGCCGGTCGACAGGCCGAACCGCGTGGCTTCGAGGTCGGTCCTCAGGAATCTGGCGACAAGGAGCGGATGGGACCGGACGGTGCCATCGCCCTGGAGCGTCTGGAAATCCTTCGGGCTGGAGAGCATCACGAGCCGCGGCGCCGTCGCTCCGCGCTCGTTCGTCAGGCCGTCAGCCGCTTGCGACCGCGCGCTCGGCGCGCGGCAACGATCCGTCGACCCCCGGTGGTCCTCATCCGGGCGCGGAAGCCGTGCTCCTTGGCGCGATGGCGCGTTTTAGGCTGAAAGGTCTGCTTCATCGGGGCTGCGCGCGATCCTCTCCATCCGGCCTCGGGGACTGTCGATCTGGACCCCTGGAGGCACGCAGACGCGCCGGGCGCTCAAGAGCGCATGGCGCATCGACGTCCCGCCGATTATGGAACCACCCTGAAGGGGTGTCAAACGCGGCGTTTGGAGTTCCGGAAGTTCGGTTCCCGGCAACGATGCGGCTCCTGGCGAGCCGGACCAATGATACTCCCAGGGAGTATCACAAGAATCCCGCCCGGACGCCTTGCGGGGCTCGTCTGCCCGGTGCTATTCTTCGCGGGCCCCCGGCGCCGAGACGTGCGGTGGCAACCGCTGGAGTGCCCGCGGAAGAGCCGCCGAAGCGGACCGGAACGAGCGTGCACAGGCGCGTTGATCGGGTCTGAAGCACGGATTTCCCGAGTGCTCCCATTCGGCGGGTCGCCGCCCTCGTCAACCCTCATCTGAGCCATTTTGGGTCACCTCGAACATGGACGCGAAGCAAGTCTGGCGCGCTGCCCTCGGTGAACTCCAGGTCGCCCTGTCTCCGGCCAATTTCGAGACGTGGCTGCGGGACACCCAGTTGGTCGACGTGGACGACAACCG
The DNA here is from genome assembly GCA_031370565.1 of Chloroflexota bacterium. Taxonomy (GTDB): domain Bacteria; phylum Chloroflexota; class Limnocylindria; order Limnocylindrales; family CSP1-4; genus Chersky-267. The sequence continues at coordinate 18,491 of JANMQO010000081.1, read as the reverse complement.
GTTCCGAATCGCCGTCCCCAACGGGTTCGCCAAGGACTGGCTCGACACCCGCTATCGATCACTCATCTCGCAGACGCTCGCCCGGATCGTCGGCTACAGCGTCCAGGTGGAGTTCAGCGTGCGACCGGGCAGCGCGGTCGAGGCGCACCCAGGCGAGAACGCGCCGCTTGCGACCGGATCGACGACCAGTGGACCAGTCACGCAGCAAGTTCGGCTGGAGCCCGGCCGGGTCGGTGGCGAGGGTGGGGGCGCCAACCTCAATGCGCGCTACACGTTCCACAACTTCATCGTCGGCTCGGCCAACCGCCTGGCCCACGCCGCCAGCCTGTCCGTCGCCGAACGACCCGGCCACGCCTACAACCCGCTATTCCTGTACGGCGGCGTGGGCTTGGGCAAGACCCACCTCATGCACGCGATCGGCAATCAAGTCATTGCCAAGTTCCCGCGCAAGAAGGTCGTCTACGCCACCTCGGAGAAATTCACCAACGATTTCATCACCTCGATCCAGCAGGGCAAGATCGACGAATTCCGGGCGCGCTATCGACGGATCGACCTGTTGCTCATCGACGACATCCAGTTCATCGCGGACAAGGAACGGACCCAGGAAGAGTTCTTCCATACCTTCAACACGATCCATGAGGACGGCAAGCAGATCGTCCTGTCCAGCGATCGGCCACCCAAGCAGATCGTCACGCTGGAGGAGCGCCTGCGCAGCCGGTTCGAGTGGGGGCTCATCGCTGACCTGACGGCCCCGGATCTCGAGACCCGGATCGCGATCCTGCGCGCGAAGTCCGAGGAAGGTGCGCTACCGATCACCTCTGACGTCGTCGAGTTCATCGCGCGCAAGGTCGTCAGCAATATTCGGGAGCTCGAGGGCGCTCTCAACCGGATCGTGGCCTACGCCAGCATGAGCGCCGTGCCGATCAGCATCGAGCTCGCCCAGGCGGTCCTGGCCAACGTCATCTACAACGCCAAGAAGCGTCAGGTGACGCCCGAGCGGATCGCCAGGGTCGTGGCCGACTACTACGGGGTCCCGATGGACGCCCTGCAAGGCCAGAAGCGCGACAAGGCGATCGTCATGCCACGCCAGATTGCCATGTTCCTCATGCGCGAGGAGACCGACGTATCGCTGCTGCGGATCGGCGCCGAGCTGGGCGGTCGCGACCACTCCACGGTGCTGCACGCCTGCGACAAGATCAACCGCGAATCGTCGGTCAACGACGAACTGCGCCGCGAGCTGGCGGCCGTGCGCGAGCTCATCTACTCGGACTGAGCCCGCCGCCGCACTCCAGGCGCGTACGTCGACCAACAGGCAGGCCCGGTCCGTCACGGACAGCCTGTCTGGCCCGATGAACGACCGCGGGGCAAGATCCATCGACCCTATGTGAGCAGCCAAATAGGGCCCTGTCTGTGGATAAGCGTCCGGAATCCGTGGAAAACCTGCCGTCAGTGTGGACAAGGCGGCCAGGATCGGGGCCGGCTCCGTGGGCCAGTGCTCGTGCTGCGTGGACGGATCAGACGTGATTCCAGCGACCGGCAGCCGGGTGTCGAGATCACCCACCGCCGATCCCCAGCCCCATCCACTGATCGCGCCGTCTCACCCACAGGTCAGCGCGTGTCGTCCACAGTCGGACCGTGCGGCGTTGATCACAGTTGCCCACAACATCCACCGCATGATGATGATGACGACGTTCTAAGATAGACAAGAACTTCCCCACCCAAGACCCTCATTCCATCCCGCGGGGTCCTCGGGCGCGCCACGGCACCGAGTCCTGCAACCCGGCGCTGATCGGAGATCCCGGTCAGCAATCTTCCTGGAGTGAACCGCTCGTGAACGTTTCGGTCATGCAAGAGAACCTCGCCCGCGGCCTGTCCGTGGTGAGCCGGGCCGTCTCGTCGCGGAGCACGTTGCCGGTGCTCAGCAACGTGCTCATCCGGACCGAGGACGCCGGCCTGAAGCTGACCGCCACAAACCTCGAGATCGGGATCACGTACTGGGTGCCGGGCAAGATCGACACTGATGGTGCGATCACGGTCCCGGCCAAGTTGCTGGCCGATATCGTGGCCGGCCTGCCTGCCCGAGATCGGGTCGACCTGGTGCTCGAGGGGGGCGACACGCTGCGCATCCGCTGCGGCCGCTTCGAAACCCACGTCAAGGGTATCGATGCGGAGGAGTTCCCGGCGATCCCGACCGCCGCCGAGCGACCCACCACACGGATCGCGCAGCGCGTCCTTCGCCAGGCCCTGAGCGAGACCGCGTTTGCGGCCGCAACCGATGAGGCCCGGCCCATTCTGACTGGCGTCCTGTGCCGGTTCGAAGGAGACCAGCTGACCCTGGCTGCGGCCGACAACTACCGGATCGCGGTCAAGACGATCACGACGCTCGACCCGGTCGAGGAAACGAGCGTCGTCGTGCCAGCCCGTTCACTGACCGAACTGAGCCGGATCCTGGCCGATGTCGACGAGCCGGTCGACATCATGCTCGCGCCGAGTCGCAACCAGATCGTGTTCCACCTCGACGGGATCGACCTGGTCAGCCGCCTCATCGATGGCCAGTTCCCGAACTACCAGCAGATCCTGCCCAAGGGCCACACCACCCGCTCGGTCATCGATCGCGAGGAGCTGCTCAAGGCCGTCCGCCTGGCCGCGCTCATCGCCAGTTCCGCCGCCAACATCGTGAAACTGAGTGTGGGCGTCGACGGCCAGCCCGGGATCGTCGTCACGGCTGCCGCCGAGGTCGGCGACAACCAGGGCAGTGTCGAGGCGACCATCGAGGGCGATGGGACCACGATCGCATTCAACGCGCGCTACCTGCTCGACGTGCTCCAGAACGTGTCGACCGAGCAATTCGCCCTGGAGCTCAACGGACCACTCTCACCGGGGGTCTTCCGGCCGATCGGCGACGACGCGTACACCCACGTTGTCATGCCGGTCCGAACGACCTCCTAGGAGGTCGGGTCGCCACCCGGTCCGACCTTGCTCGAGTTCCTCGACCTCCTCGACCTGCGTGGCTATGCCGCACTCAGCCTCACCTTCGGGCCGGGCCCGCACATCCTGTGGGGCTCGAACGCCGCGGGCAAGACCAGCCTGCTTGAGGCGATCGTGCTGCTCGGCCGGGGCAGTTCACACCGCACGACTACCGACGCCGAGATCATTCGCTGGGGAGCGGATCTCGCCCGAGTCGAGGGTCGCGTTGGGGCGACGGCCGGCAGCGACACAGCGACGGTCGAGATCGCGCTCGTCCGGGCCGGCGCTGGCAGCCAGCGCAAGCGGATCCGGGTCAATGGCTTGCCGCGCCGGTCCGGCAGCCTGGCAGGTGTCCTGCGCGCGGTCCTGTTCGCGCCGGAGGAGATGCTGCTGGTGGCGGGTTCGCCAGGTCTGCGCCGAACCGAGCTCGATACCCTGGCGGCCAGCCTGTCGCCGGCCCACGGCGCTGACTTGGCGACCTACAGCCGGGCGCTCCAGCAGCGCAACGGCCTGCTCCGGGCCATCCGCGAACAGGCCGCGCCACGCGACCAGCTTCGGTTCTGGGACGAGGCGCTCCTGACAGCTGGCTCGGCGGTGGTGAACGGCCGGATCGCCACGCTGGAGGCCGTTGCCGGGCCGCTGGGACGAGCCCACGCGGAGATCGCCCCCAGCGAGGGTCGGCTCGGCCTGCGCTATGAGACCAACGCGCCGGCACTGCCGGGCGAGTCGGTCCGGGAGGCACTCGCTCGACGTCTGGCCGAGACCGCCGAGCGGGAGATCTGGAACGGAACGACGCTCATCGGCCCGCATCGCGACGACTTCGTGTTCGAGCTCGACGGCCGCGACCTGGCCGCGTTCGCCAGCCGGGGCCAGCAGCGCACGGCGATCCTGGCTCTCAAGCTCGCCGAGCTTGATCTGCTGACCGAACATGACGGTCGACCGCCGCTGCTGCTCCTGGACGACGTCTTCAGCGAGCTCGATCCGGAGCGCCGCGGCCACCTGGTGCGCAGGATCGCAGAGCTGCCCCAGGCGTTCATCACGACCACCACCCTGGACGATCTCGATCCGGGCCTGCGCGCTGCGGCCAGCAGCTGGCTGGTCGAGGCTGGGCCGGACGGCGCAACGATCCGCGGACCGGCGCCAGCCATGGTTGTCCGATGAGCCGTCGCCCGATGCAACGGATCGGCGACCTGTTGCCGGAGGCCGCCCGCGAGCTGGGGCTGGAGGCCGAGTTGCGCCTGGCCCGAGCCACCTCGACGTGGGTCGCCCTGGTGGCCGAGCGTGCGCCCGCCGCGAGCGGCGCCTGTCGGCTCATTGGCATCGAGGCTGGTGCGCTGCTGGTGGAAGCCGACCACCCGATCGTGGCCCAGGAACTTCGGCTCCGCACCGGTGAGCTGCTCGGGGCGTTCCGAATCGCGCCCGGTGGCTTCCCGGCGTCCGGACTGCGAGTCGGAGTGCGGCGGGTATAATCCAGCCCACCTGCCCGTTGAGTCAGCCAGGGGCGTCCCGGACCGCTGCGCCCGCCCGATCCGACACGAGGCCTGCATGGCAGTACGGCTCCAGATGAAGCTCGGCTTCGTCCCCGAGCAGGACCGCCTCCCCGACTCCGCGGATACCATCGCCCCCGAGGAGCCGACGATTGGGGCGACGCTGCGCTCCAAGGGCAACCTGTACCTGCTCGTCACTTCGCGCGCCTCGGGCGGACGGTTTCGCGATGCGACCAGACTCGTGGCCGAGACCATCCGGCGTGCCTACTACTACGACGAATCGGCCGGCATCAGCGTCTGCCTGGAGAAGGCGATCCGGGCCGCCAACAAGAAGCTCAGCCATCAGCGCGATCGACTGGGCGGGGATGAGGCAAATGGCCCGATCGGGGTCGGGCTGGCCGTCGTCCGCGGCCACGAGCTGTACGTGCTGACCGTGGGGCCGGCCGAGGCCCAGCTCATCCGGCAGGGTCGGCTGAGCACACTGCCCGACGCGCATCGCGCGCGCGGCCTGCCCACGAACGACCTGGCTCCGCAGGTCTGGCGGGGCGAGATCGCGGTCGGCGACTCGCTCATCCTGGCCTCGCCCAACCTGCTCGCCAAGCTCGGCCCGGACGAGCTCAAGGACGCGCTCCTGACGCTCCACCCGCAATCCGCCATGGAGCACCTGCACCATCGCTTCGCGCTGGCCGGCGGCAGCGGCAGCGATGGTGCAATCGCCGTCGAGGCGACCGAGGTGCTGACCACCACCCGGCAGCACCGCCTGGTCCCGGTCAACCCACCAGAACCACTGGCTGGGTCCCCAGACCGCTCGCCGATCCCGCTGGCGGATAGCGTGAGCGCCGGCGCCGCCGCGGTCCAGCACTCAGCTCGCCAGGCGCGCACGGCAGCCGGCGGTCTGGCAGGACAGCTGCTGGGTCGGTTGCAGGACCGTCTGCCTCGGCGGGCAGGCCAGGCGGACCGGCGCGTCACGACGCTGTCCTCGCGGCGCGACGCACAGCGTCGGGCGGCCATCGCCGTCCTTGCGCTGTGCCTCGTCGCGGTGTCGATCGGGCTCGGCGCGTGGTACCTGGGCGGCCGCAGCGACGCGGGCAAGCAACTGAGCTCCCTGAGCGCGGGACAGCGGGCCTTCGAAGCGGCCCAGGCGGATATCGGGCAGGTCTTCTCGCCCGGCGTCGACCTGGTGACCGATGACCCGACGCGGGCCAGGCAACTGCTCACGGACGCCTGGACACGGCTCGACGAGGCGGTCAAGGCCGGCATAGCGACCGGCGCCATCGCGCCCCTTCGAACGCGCGTCGAGGCCGGCCTGGACAAACTGTACCGACTGCTCCCGGTGGGCAGCACGCTGCTCTTCTCGTTCGCCGACGTGAAACCGCCGGTCGATCTGGCGGCGGTCGCGCTGGGACCGGATCTCGCCCCGTACGTTCTGGACCGGGCGACCCAGAGCGTGTACCGGGTGGACGTCAACACGGGCAAGGCGGCGGTCGTGGCGCGGGCCGGACAGCAGACCGTCGGCGGCAGAGTCGCGGCGCCGTTGTTCATCGCGCTGGCCGGACCGGACCTGCTCATCCTCGACGCCAAGGACGTCCTGTGGCGCTGGCGCCCGGTGGACCTCAAGGGCCGAGGCACGCTGGCCCACGTCCGGGTCAAGGACGCCTCGAGCTGGGGCACCGATATCCGGGCGATCGGGGCGTTCGTGCGAAACCGGGACCAGGGCCTGTACAACCTGTATGTGGTGGACCCGTCTGCCAGGCAGGTCCTGCTCTACACGCCGGCCTACGACGGCGGCGGTTTCCCGGCCGATCCGACCGGCCGCCTGTCGACCGAGCAGGACCTCTCGATGGTCGACACGATGGTCATCGACGGCGATATCTACCTCACCCGCAACGGCGTCATCGCCCGTTTCGTGCGGGGCGGCTCGACCAACTGGCTGCCGGGCGATCCGGGCGACGGGCTCCTGCGCGCGGCGCCCAGCTATACCGTCATTGCCACCGGCTCGGACGTCGGGGCGGGTTTGCTCTACGGCTACGACCGGGCGAACCAGCGGATCCTTGCGATCGAGAAGGACAGCGGCGCCATCCGTGAGCAGTACCGTCTGGTCAATGGCGATCCTGGCTGGCTGGACCTGCGCGGGATGTATGTGCTGCCCGGAATTGGCGACGGCCCCGCGACGCTCGTCTGGATCGATCGCAACCGGCTCATGCGGACCGTCCTGCAAGCCGTGAGCCCCTCCCTGGCCTCGCCCGGAGCGGGTGCCACGGCCAGCCCCGGCGCCACGCCGACGCCGTCACGCCGGCCGGCGAAGACGCCGCGACCGAGCCCCAGCCCGTGATCGGAGCGCCCGTGTGATCCCGCTGCGTGACGCCAATCCGACCCGGCGTCGGCCCGTGGTGACGATCGCCATCATCGCACTGTGCTTCCTCGTGTTTGGCCTGGAACTGGCCGTCGGCGCGAGCGGCGGCGACGCGGCGCTGGAACGGTTCCTGCGCACCTTCGGCGTGGTACCGACCGAGTTCCTCGGCGCCCTGACCCACGGCCGGCTACTCGATCCGGCCGTCCTGCCGCTGATCAGCCACCAGTTCCTGCATGGTGGCTGGTTGCATATCGGGGGCAACATGCTCTACCTGTGGATCTTCGGCAACAACGTCGAGGACCGCCTGGGCCGCCTGTGGTTCGTGCTGTTCTTCCTGGTCGGCGGGATCGTGGCGGCGCTCACCCAGGTGGTCAGCGATCCAACCTCGACCCTGCCGCTGGTTGGTGCGTCCGGCGCCATCGCCGCCATCTTGGGTGCGTACATCGTGCTGTTCCCCGGGTCGCGGGTCCTCTCGATCGTGTTCCTGGGCTTCTTCTTCCAGCTGATCGAGGTGCCGGCGCTGCTCGTGTTGGGCCTGTGGTTCGTGCTCCAGCTGGTCGACGGGCTGGCCTCGGTCGGGATTCACGAGACCGTAGGCGGGGTGGCCGTGTTCGCCCATATCGGCGGCTTCCTGATCGGGCTGGCGGTGGGGCTCATCGTGCGCCGGCTGGGACCGCGGACCGCCGCGCTGCCGGTGCGCGTTCGGTGACCGGTCCGACTCGGCCCGTGCCGCGCGGTCCAACGGTCGTGGGATAATCCGGCCATGCCCGAGGAGCTCGTGGAGATGGTCGTCGAGAGCGTGCGGGTGCACATGCCCTCCAGCCAACACGTGGTCATCCTCAAGGAGCTCGAGCGCGAACGCTATCTGCCCATCTGGATCGGGCCATGGGAGGCCAACGCGATCGCGATGAAGCTGCAGGGCCTGTCGCCCGAACGACCGCTCACCCACGACCTGTTCGCGACGACCCTGGCCGAACTCGGTGTGACGGTTCGCCGGGTGGTCATCTCCTCCCTGACGGAGGAGACATTCCACGCCCGGCTCTACCTCGAGGCAGGCGGCCGGGAGGTAGAGGTCGACTCACGCCCCTCGGACGCGCTTGCCCTGGCGGTCCGCGCCGGGGTCCAGGTCTTCGCGTCGAGCGAGGTTCTTGCCCGCGCCGGCGTCCGTCCCGAGCAGACTGGCAGCGGCGAGATGGCCCCCATGGAATCGACCGGCGACGCCCCTTCGGCCGCCGACCCACGCCTGGACGTCTTTCGCGACTTCATCGACTCGCTCGATTTGGGCGGCAGCGAGACCGAGACCCGCGAAGGCCCCAACCCGGAATAGCGGCGCCAGCTATCCGGCGGCGTCGCCCAGGATCGGCTCGCCGCGCGACAGGGCGAGCCGCGGACTGGCCCACAGTCGGAGCCGCAGCCGCCAGAAATCGCGTACGGCGCGCAGGATGACCGCCGGTCTGGCACCGGTCGGCGAGCCGGCCGTCCGAGGGTAGTGCGGCACGCCGACCTCCACGACGGAGCGCCGCCTGGCCCGCAGCTTGATGAGCAGCTCCGCCGAGAAGAAGGCGCCGCCCGACTCCACCCGGATCCCCCGGAGCGCCTCGCGCCGGAACAGCTTGCAGGCGCAGTCCACGTCGCTGACTCGCAGGCCGAAGAAGATCCGGTTGGCCAGCCGGTAGCTCCTGGCGTAGACGATTCGGATGGCCGGGTCCGCCCGCTCGATCCGACGCCCGACCACCGCATCCGGCTGGTCCGGCTCGGCCATGCGCTTCGTCAGCTGAGCCAGGTCGGCCACCCGGAACTGGCGGTCGCCGTCGGTGAACGCGACGAACCTGAAGCGGGCGTGCCGGAAGCCTGAGCGCAGGGCCGCACCGTAGCCCAGGTTGGTCGGGTGGTGGATGGCGCGTACGATGTCCGGGTGGGCCGCCGCCAGCCGATCGGCGATCTCCCGGGTGGCGTCGCGCGATCCGTCGTTGACGATGAGGATCTCGAATCGCTCGGCCAGCGAAGGCAGGGTCGCCAGGGCTTCCTCGACCAGCGGCTCGAGGTTGGCCTCTTCGTTGTGGGCCGGGAAAAAGTAGGACAACTCCGCGATTGGCGCGGGTGCCCCGGGCACAGGCGTGGCGGAGGATCCGGGTGCGGCCGCCGTGCTGCCGGCCGCGCTCACCGGGTACTCCCGGGCAGACCCTCGATGAGGTAGACCGGCTGCTCAGCCGGCACGGGCAGCAGGGTCAGTCGCCAGTGCGCGGCCAGCTGCTCGAGCAGGTCCGCCCGGTACTGGATCACCACGACGGGGCGTCTGCCCGGGTTCGCGTCGCTCACGTCGCTGATTCCTCCCAGATGTTCGTCGAGTCGGGTCCGGTCGTCGACGATGGTGATGTCCGGCCACCGGCCCTGGATCTGCTGCGCATACCATAGCGGCGTTGCGTAGCTCCACCAGCTGACCTCGTTGGGCCTGCGTCCCGCGTCACCAGCCCAGGACGTGGCCCCAGACGACGCCCCAGGCGTTGACCGCGATCGAGGCCGCGATGAGCAGGTAGCCCACCCACCGAAGGCGGCCGGCGGCCTCCAGGGTGAGTGCCACCAGCAGGATCGCGAACGGCGCGTAATCGTTGCTGAAGCGATAGCCGAACTGGACCCAGCCCTGGCTGAAGTGCATGAGGTCGACGACGGCGATGGCCACGATCGCCATGACCGACCCGGCCACCAGCCGATTCCAACCCCAGCGCCGCGCAGCCGGCAGTGCCAGCAGCCAGGCCGGGCTGGTCACGAACAGACCCAGCCCGATGTCGCGCGGGACGGCGATCGGGCAGGCGGCGTTGAACAGGCCTCGGATCGCGCCAGGATCGCAGGGCGGGAGGATCGTCGGCAGACCTGCCAGCACGAACGGCAGGTGCTGGACGAGATAGCGCGGATCCTCGATCGCCCAGGCTGGCTGGTAGCCCAGGTCCGGGTAGCCGAACGCTTCGGCCCGGTAGAGCAGCTCGTAGCCCGGGTGGAGGAGGTGTCCGGTCGTGACCAGGGTGTAGAGCAGCAGGGCTCCGATGGGCAGGGCCATCCCGATGGCTGCCGACGAGCCCCGCCGGATCGTCCCGCCGCCACCGCCGACCAGCACGAAGAACGGGGCTCCAAACGCCACCGTCAGCCGGGCGGTGCAGGCGAGTCCGAACAGCAGTCCGGCCAGAAACTGCCGGCCGTCGATCGGGCCGCTGCTCAGGCCGCCGCTCGGCGGTTTCGCCACCGTGACGTCGTCGGGGTGGTCGTCGTGGGCCTCATCGTCGTCACGCGCGGAGCGCGGATCGGCCCCGATCGCCAGGCCGATCGCGAGCAGGCTGAAGCCGACCGCCACGACATGGGCCAGGAACCACGTCGTGCCCAGCTCCGCCGCATACCACAGGACCGTCCCGAGGCCGAGGAAAAGCGTGGTCGCGACGCGGACCCGGGGCCGGATGGGAAGCAGGCCCAGTACCCAGAAGGCGATCGCCACGTCGAGCGTGCCGATGATCGTGGCCACCAGTTGGGCATCGGTGGCCAGGCCCCAGATGGCGACAAATGGCATCAGCAGGACGGCCGGCAATGGGGGAAACGGCACGAGTGCGTAGCCAGTCGCCTCGCCGTGCGGCCCAATCGCTGGGACGACGTCCTGGAACTGATCGTTACCGGGCCCGGACGGCCCGGGCGGAATCGGGTAGCGGATGGTGGCGCGCCCGTCCAGAAAGGCCTCAGCCTGCCACACGAAGTGGTTGTAGTACGAGGTCCGATCCGGATTGCTGACGAGATAGATGCCGAACAGCAGGAGCGCGATCGCGAGGCCGGTCCCGATCGTCAGGCCGGTGCCGGGGCGGGCATCGGCGAGACCGGGGTCTCGGGCGTTCGGCGAAGGGTCCTGCGCTATACTCCGCTCCACCTCAGCGCCCGTGCAGGAGGCGGACCTCCCTGGTAGTCCCCACTTCTGGCGCGCCCGACCGGGGCCCGAGAGCATCGTCGCGGTCCTTCGAGACCGCCTGGACGCTCGTCGCGATCCTGGCCTTGGGGCTCGCCTTCCGCCTCATCATCGCATACGTCCTCCTGCCCGGTTCCGGCTTCGGGGTGGACCGCGGCAGTTTTCAGGCCTGGGCCGGAGATCTTGCCGCGCACGGCCCGGGCGGCTTCTATCGGCCCGGCTACTTTGCCGACTACACGCCCGGGTACCTGTACGTCCTGTGGCTGCTGGGCATCGTCGGGAATGCGCTCGGCGGGATCGGCGACCTGATCAAGTTGCCGGCGATCCTGTCGGACGTCGCGCTGGCCTGGCTCGTCCATTCGATGGTCCTCGAGCTCGGCGGTCCGCGTCGGGGCGCCCGCTTGGCGGCCATCGTCGTCCTGATCAACCCGGTCACCTGGTTCGACAGCGCGATCTGGGGCCAGGTCGACTCGTTCGGGGCGGTCTTCCTGCTGCTCGGGCTGCGCGAGCTGTGGCGCGGGCGGATCGAGCGGGCGTCGATCCTAGCGGTCGTCGCGGCGATCATCAAGCCACAGCTGGGCATCCTGATTCCGATCCTCGTCGTGGTCGCCGTGCGACGCCACCTCGTGGACTGGCTGCTCGCGCGGCGGTCCGTGCCGACGATGGCTCCGTCCACCGCCACCGCCACCGCGACGACGGACACGGCCGTGACGACGACGGACAGCGTGGCCGGCGGCATCGTGGGGCAGTCGTCAGTCGAGCTGCGCGCGCCATCGGGGGCGCGTCCGGACCGCTGGTTCGATCGGCTCGGTAGCGGTCCCGTGCGCCTGGTCTCGAGTGCCGCCGTTGCGCTCGGCACCGCGATCGTGCTGTGCCTGCCGTTCGGGCTGTCCCTGGTCGGCCTGTTCGAGCAGGTGGTCAAGACGGCCGGTGGCTATCCGTATCTGACGGTCAATGCCTACAACCCGTGGGCGCTCGTGGAGCACGACGGCAACGGCCTGGCGGCCAACGGCACGTGGCCACGCGACTCGGTCGGCACCAAGCCGGATGAGGTCGCCACCCTCATCGCCGGCGTCCCGGCCGTCTACGTCGGCACCGCCCTGCTGCTGCTGGTCATCGTGCTGGTCGGTCTCGTCGTGGCGTGGCGAGGGAGCCGGATCGAGGCGATCTCCGTGGAGGATCCCGATGATGCGCGGCCGCTCCGGGCGCTGAGCGACGATCGGCGCACGCTGCTCGTCGCGCTGACCGTGCTGGCTATCGCGTTCTTCGTCGTGCCGACCCGGGTCCACGAGCGTTACATGTTCCCGGCCTTTGCCCTGGGGGCAATCCTCGCCGCGACCTCCCTGCGCTGGCGGGTCGCCTACCTGGCGCTGTCGATCGCCACCTTCGCCAACCTGTACGCGGTCCTGCTCAACCCGTTCTACAAGAACCCCGGAGTGCAGGACTGGCTGGGGTTGGCCGCGCAGCTGCGCACGTCGGGCTGGATCACGATCCTGGCCTTGGTGCACCTGGCGGTCCTCCTGTGGGCGCTCACGGAGCTCCGGCCCGGGGCCATCCGGCAACTGGACGCGGAGGCTCTGGTCGACGCCGAGTGGGAACGCGCGGACCATGCCGGTGAGCTGGGCTGGGAGACCGCGCCGCCGGGCGATCGAGGCGAGGCATCGGGGACCGGGCGCGAGCTGGCGAGCGCGGCGGACCTCGGTCCCGGCCTGGGCCGGCTGCCCTCGTGGCTGACCGTGCGGGCACTCCGGCCGGATCGCTCGCGGCGGCTCCACGGCGAGCCCGGCGGGCGGTTCGATCGACTCGACCTGTGGCTGTTGGTGGTCATCGTCGTGGCCACCCTGACGCTGCGAACCTTTCGGCTGGCCGAGCCGTACCGGATGCACTTCGACGAGGTCTATCACGCCCGCACCGCCACCGAATTCCTGCAGGACTGGCGCTACGGGCAGCCCCACGCGATCTACGAATTCACCCACCCGCACCTGGCCAAGTACGCCATGGCCGTCGGCCTGATCGCCTTCGGCGACGACCGGGTGACCGCCCAACGGGAGCTCGGCACGGCAGTCCAGGACGTGCTGGTCGAGCCGCGCTGGACGGATCCGACGCTGCCCGACGGACGGGCCGGAGACCGCTTCTACGTGGCCGGCGGCGATCAGCTACGGGCGTATGACCTGGCCACCCGGCGGTTGATTGCCACCTGGACGGTGCCGGGCGCCCAGGCGCTGGCGCTCGACCGGGTGGGCCACCGGGTGTTCGTGGGGACCGCGGACGGGACGATCACGACCATCGACACCCGGACGGACCTCGACCTGGCCCGGACCGGCGCTGGTGAGACGACCGGGGCGACGCCCGGCTCGACCAGTCCGCCGCCCGCCCTCGTCGCCTTCGCGCACGTCGGCGCGGCAGTCGTTCGACTCGCGGTCACCGATGACGGCGCCGGGCTGGTGGCCGCCACGAGCGCTGGCCAGGTCGTCTCGCTCGATCCGGCGACCGGCGCGACGGTGGGCCAGACGGCCGTTGCCGGGGCGGCGGACCTGACCGATGGCGGTGCGGGCGACGGCCTGACCGTCGATCCGGCAAGTGTCAAGGATCGGCACGCTGCGGCGACCACCCTGGCCGGTATTGTCGGGGGGTCCGTCGCGACGTATGAGCGCAGGCTCACGCCCGCGACCGGTGGTGTCGGAGGATCCGCGGCGCCGGCCAAGGTGGTCGTCCTCGGTGGCTTCCGCAAAGAGCAGCAGGCAGCATTGGCGGCCGCCATCGCCGACGGTCGGCTGGCCAACTTCGCGATCACACCCGTGGCGCGAATCGCCGTCGCTGGCGGACACGGGGTCACATTCGTCGCACCCGCCACTGGGGAGATCGTCGACACGGTCGAGCTGGGCACGGCGGCGACCGGTATGGCCAAGGTCGTCGGGGTCGACAAACCCAGCCTGTACGTCGCCCAGGCTGACCGCCGGATCAGCGTCATCCAGGTGGGCGAACCGGGCGGGACCGTCCGACCATCGGTCAGCACGACGTTCAATATGCCGGGCAGCGTCCGGCGCCTGGTCTATGACGACGCGACCCAGATGGTCCACGCCCTGGGCACGGTACCCGGCGGGAGCGGCGACACGATCTACGTCATCGAGCCGCACGGCAACGCGGTGTACGCCGACGCCCGACTGCCGTTCGCCGCCCAGGCGATCGCCATCGACGCCAATGGCGATCGGCCGAGCAGCGATCGCGAACAGATCCTGGCGGTCTCCGCCACCGGCTCATTGGGCACGGTCGACGTCGGCAACCATGCCTTCGCCTGGCGCCTGCCCGGCGTGCTCGCCGGGGCGCTCATGGCTGCGCTCCTGTTCCTGCTCATCCGGCTGCTCTTCCGACGGCGCGACATCGCAGTGCTGGCGTCGCTGCTGGCGCTGGCCGATGGGATGCTCTTCGTCCAGTCGCGGATCGCCATGAATGATGTCTACGTCGGGTTGTTCATCGTGGCCGCCTATGCCCTGTTCGCCCCACTGTGGACGGGGCGCTGGAGCAGACCCTGGGCCTTCTGGCTGGTCCTCCCGCTGGTCGGTCTCCTGCTTGGCCTCGCGCTCGCCTCCAAGTGGGTCGGCCTGTACGCGCTCGCCGGGGTGGTCATGCTCATCCTGGGTCGCTCGGCGCTCGGCCGGATCCTGCTCATCGGTTCGTTCGTGCTGGGTACGACCGTGCTTGGTTATATGGCCCTGGCCGTGCCCAAGGAGGCGGTCACCAGCGGTGGCAACCTGCTCTTCGCCGGGCTCATGATCGCGATCACCCTGGTGCTCGTGCTGGTCGCCGTGCTCCACCCGATCGCCTGGTCCGACGAGGAGACCCGCCTGGCCGTCGGCGGGCCGGCCGGGCTCGGGGCGATCGTCTTCCTGGCGGCGGTGCCGCTCGGGATTGCGAATCATTCGTTCCACCTGGGCTCGGTCGCCATGACCCCGATCGAGCTGGCCTTCGCGCTGGTCGTGGCGTCCGGCGCCGTCTACCTGCTGTTCCGCCTCGCCGGCAGCTGGGGACTCGGTCCGCTGGCGCCCTCGCCCGAGGCCGACGATCCGGTTCGCCTGACCGAACCCGCCGCTCCTGCGGCGGTCGGCTGGCTGCGTCCCGGCGCAATGTTCGGCCTGCCCATGATCTGGGCGCTGGTCTGCCTGGCGGCGATCCCACTGGCGGTGTATGTCGCCTCCTATCTGCCTTGGGTTGCGCTGGGGAACCGACTGACGGACAGCTGGCCGCTCGGCCACAGTGGCCAGACGCTGATCGACCTGACCAAGAGCATGTACGACTACCACAATGGGTTGCGGGCCACCCATCCCGCGTCCTCGCCGTACTGGGCCTGGCCGCTCGACCTCAAGCCAGTCTGGTTCTACCAGCAGGGCTTCGCGGCGGGTACCTCCGGGGCGATCTACGACGCGGGCAACCTGGTGGCCTGGTGGCTGGCCATTCCCGCGCTCGGGTTCGCCACCTGGCAGGCGTTCCGGCGTCGGAGCCTTGGGCTGACCCTCATCCTGGTCGCCTTCGCCATGCAGTGGCTGCCCTGGTCGCGGATCGACCGGGCGACGTTCCAGTACCACTACTACACCGCCGTGCCGTTCCTGCTGGTCGCCCTGGCCTACTTCCTGGCCGAGCTGCGCACTGGGCCGTCGGCACGAACCTGGCTCCTGGCGCGGGTCTCGGCGGCGGTCGCACTGCTCGGTCCGGCGCTCCTGTGGCTGTTCAAGGGACCGTTGTGCGGCTACGTCCGGGTGACCGCCGTGGACCCTGGCTCGGAGGCATGCGTGGCGACGGCCCCTGGCCAGATCGTCCTCACGGCGCGCGTGGCCGGCCTGCTGGTCGTCCTGGTTGCCTTCAGCGCGGTCGCCGTTGTGCAGCTCATCCGGCTGAGCGCCAGGAGCCCTGACCGGGCGGAGGTCCGTACCCGGTTGCTGCGGATCGGCGGCGCCGCGATCGCCGGGGTTGTCGGAGTGACGGTGGTTCAGGCGGTCCTGCCGGACATCCCGATCATCAACCAGAACGGCTTCGCCATCGAGCCGATTGCGTTGGTCGTGCTCATCGCGCTCCTGCCGGTCGCCTGGGTCATCGCCACGGCCCGAGACGCGCGACGGTTCGTCGTGGGGGCGGTGCTCGCCTGCCTCATCTTCTTCGTGGCCTGGTACCCTAACCTGTCCGGGCTGCCGCTGCCCGCCGCGGTCGTCAACGCCTACCAGGGGTTGCTGCCCACGTACCTCTATGCGTTCCAGTTCCCGGTCAACACGGATCCGGTGGTCCAGGGCCTCAAGCTCATCGACGGGCCGCCCATCCTGCTGCTCGTCTTCCTGGTGGTGACCTGCCTGGTCGTGGGCTACAGCGCCTGGACCTGGCGGATCAGCCTGGCCGAGCGCGAGGCCGAGCGCGAGGCCGAGCGGCGCGAGGCGAGCGGCTCCGCCAGGCTCGCTGAGAACCGCCTGCGCTGATCCTGGGCCGGTGCCGACGGCTTGACCCGGCGGCCAGCCGGACTCCTGACAGCGCGCCAGCGATCAGCGGTTGTCGGGGTCGACGCTGGTCCCTGCCCCGGGCCGTGCCGGAAGTGGGACGGCCGCCCGGAAGTCGGCTGGCAGCGCGCCCTGGGCGGCCAGTCGGCGGATGACGAAGCCGTAGTAGGCCTCCACCCGCGCGGTCACCTTCGCCCAGCTGTACGCCTCCGCGCGAGCTGCCCCGCTGATGCTCATGGCCGCCCGCAACGGGTCATCCGTGAGCAGCCGTCCGATAGCCGCGGCCAGTTCCTTGGGATGCCCGGGCGCCACGAGCAGGCCCTGCTCGCCGCGCTTGACCACGCCCTTGTAGCCGTGGATGTCCGAGGCCACGATAGGGGCGCCCGCGGCCATCGCTTCGAGCAGCACGATCCCGAATGACTCCTGGCCGGTCGACGGTGCGACGAACACATCGGCGGTCTTCAGCAGCTGCGTCTTCTCCGTGTCGCTGACCCGACCCAGGAACTCCACACCGACCAGCCGCCGGGTCATGACGTAGCGCCGCGCCTCCCGCTCCTGCGGTCCGGAGCCGACCACGAGCAGCCGGCACTGGCAACCTGTCTTGCGCAGGATCCGGTAGGCCTTGAGCAGGTGCAGCAGGCCCTTGCGCGGTTCGTGCCGCCCGATGAACACGATGTTCTGGGTCCCGTCCTGCCAGCGCGACAGCGGCACCGCTCGACGGTAGTGCTCGACATCGACGCCGTTGGGAATGACCTTGTAGTCGCCCGGAAAGTAGCGATCGATGAAGTGACGGGCGGCCGCGCTGACGGCGATCCGGCCATGCAGGAGCCGGGCGTGACCCTGCATGACCCGGCTGCCGAACTCGTACGAGAACGAGAACCCCGCGTAGGCGTGGAAGGTGGCGATGTTCACGCTGCGGGAGCGGCGCAGCAGGATGAGCGACAGGAACGGCACGAACGGCTCGTGGAAGTGGAGCAGGTCGAAGCGCTCGCGCTCGAGCATGTCGTCGACCAGGCCCAGGTAGCGCGGCGAGACGGTGATCGTCCCGACCGACCCGTTGGTGGGCATGCTGAAGCCTTTGCCCAGGCGGATGACGTCCCCCTCCGACGCTCGCTGCAGGCCGTGGCTGCTGCTGATGATCCGGACATCATGGCCGCGCAGCCGGAGGTTCTCGTAGAGGTGTCGGACGTGCTCGTTGACGCCGCCGGGGACGGGGTAGACATACGGCGTGACGAGGCCGATCTTCACGGCCGAGTCTCCGCGTCCGGGAACTCGCGCCCGGGTCCTGGGCGCTCCGTGCGTCGGTCGTCAGGGCGTCGGTCTTCCCCTGGTTCGCCATCCGAGGTATGGCGCGGCGGCCGGGTCCTGCCACCGGGATAGCCATGGTCGCGGCCCGTGCCATCGCGACGAATCCGCCCGCCGACCTCGTCCCGGACGTCACGCCCGCGCTTGCGCAGCTGTCGGCCGAAAATCGACAGCTGGCTGGCGGTCGGGTGAAACTCGCCGTGCCAGCGAGTCTGCCGCGCCAGGATGGCCGCCCGGAGTTCCTCCGCGCTGCGACCCGGGAACGTGGTGTAGCCCTGGCCGATCGCCTCAAGGGCGTGGGCGTCGCTCGAACCGACGCCGGCCAGGCCGTACCGCTCCACGAAGGCGCCGACGCGCACGCTCGGTCGGCCCAGCGTGGTCGGGTTGAACGCCTCGAGGGCGTCCGGTCGGACGGTTGGATCCGGATCCTCCAGGAGACGCCGCAGGAGGGGCACCTGGGCGCACAGCGGATAGGGGAACAGGGGATGGGCCGGAATGGCCAGACCGCCCTGGGCATGGACCTGGGCGATGCTCGCGCGCAGGGACTGCCAGGGCCGGATCGGCTCGGTCAGGAACAGCCCCAGGAGGTGGCCCCCTCGAGTGGAGATCTCCTCGCCGACGATGACCTCGACGCGCAGGCCCCGATCGAGGGCCACGATCTGGGCGGCCAGCGCGGCGTCGATCCGCTCATGATCGGTGATGGCGATGACGTCGAGGTCCGTGGCGAGCTCGACACGCTCAAGGATCTCCATGATCCCGGCGGTACCGTCCGAGGCGAGCGTGTGGATATGCAGGTCCGCCCGGCCATGCAAAATCGGTGGGTTGTGTCCGTCGCTCGGGTCGTGCCCGGTGCGCGTCGCGCTCACCCGGCTGCCCCCAGCTCGAGGTCCGGCCAGATCGGGAAGAAGACGGCCCACCACTGCTCCGGAGCCAGGGCGATCTCGCGCTCGAAGGCGCGC
>JANMQO010000038.1:0-2233 GCA_031370565.1 Chloroflexota bacterium | reverse complement strand
CTACGGAACTGTCGAAGGATGCGCTCTCCGAGGCGGTCCGACACGCTCTTCCCGTCGGAGCGCTCGGCAGCCGCCAGGAGCTCGGCCGGCAGGGTTGACAAAGGTCGGCCTGCAGGATTGACTTGGCGTAGCCTGTGTGCTACGGTCTCCGTGGCACCAGCGCTACGGAGACTCGATCGTGCTCGATACCAGCCACCACAGGCGACGCACCGGCGAACGCCGGCAAGACCCAGAGTTCCAGGCCGAGTACGAGCGCACCCGCCAGGAGCTGGCGCAGGTGAACGCGGTCATGCAGCGACTCGATGACCTGCGTATCAGCGCCGGACTGTCGAAGGCGGACCTCGCGCGGGAGATCGGTCGCAACGACGCGGTCGTCAGGCGGCTATTTACAGCGGAAGTAAACCCCGAGCTCCGGACGGTGGCAGCTCTCGCGGCTGCCCTCGATGCCGAAATCCAGATCGTGCCTCGGCGCAAGGTACGACGCCGCCGAGCCCTGCGTGCCGCCCCCGCCGAAGCCTGACGCAGCTTGCAGTCAACTCCCAGGCCCGACTTCTGGGACGTCATCTACTACCGGACGACCGATGGTCGCTGCCCGGCAGACGAGTTCCTCGACAGTTCTCCGGTGAAGGTGAGCGCGCAACTTGTCGCCGTGCTCGACGATGTCGCTGGGGCGCCGCCGCCACGCTACTCGGGCGGTGGTCGGTGGGAAGCGATGCACGGCGAGATGCGCGGGTTCTACGAAGTCCGGGCACAGGGACCGCGGCGTGAGCAGTTCCGGTTGTTCTGCGTGTTGGAGAACGGCACCGCCCAGGAACTCGCCAGGCGCGGCCTCTCTCGACCGGCGCTCGCCGTGATCACCGGACTCCGCAAGCCGTGGAGAACAGCCTTCAGCGAGCGCGACTACGACTCGGTGCGTCGGCTCGGAGAGGATCATCGAGCCCAGTTCCCTCGAAGGATCCAGGAGTGACCGGCTGCGCCAGCCGGCGGTCGCATCGCCGTGGCGGGCTTGTGCCCTGCACTCGAGCCAGACCCTCATCGGATTGGACCGGTCGTCATTTCTCGGCGGACGCGGAGGATTGGGCCCTCGCTCGGGCTCTCCAGCCACTGCTGCCGATCCCGCCGCTTGACTAGAATGGGCAGCATGTTGGAAGTCACCGCTGTCGAGCCGCTCAAGGGTCGTGTTGTTCGGCTGACCCTGTCGGACGGCACCGTAGTCGAGCGCGATCTGACCGATCTACTCGCTCGCGGCGGGATGTTCGCGCCGATCGCGGCGGACGATTCCGCGTTCCGGCGCGTCACGGTCGACTACGGCACGATCGTCTGGCCGGGTGACATTGATATCGCCCCAGAGACGCTGATCTGGGATGGCCCGACGCCCACCGACGAGGCCACCCGTCGCCCGGAGCGCTTCCTCCGACCGCAGCCACCTCGGTACTGAGACCCACGTCACATCCGGCTCTAGTTGGCGAGCCGCTTGTACCTGATGCGGTGCGGCTGATCCGCCGCGACGCCGAGCTCCCGGTGCCGGAACTCCTCGTACTCGGTGAAGTTGCCCTGGAACAGGCGCACCTGGCTGTCGCCTTCGAAGGCCAGGACGTGGGTGGCGATCCGGTCCAAAAACCAGCGGTCGTGGCTGATGACCACGGCGCAGCCCGGGAACGACTCAAGACCCGCCTCGAGCGCGCGGAGCGTGTCGACATCCAGGTCGTTGGTGGGTTCGTCCAGCAGCAGGACGTTGCCGCCGGACTTCAGCAGCTTGGCCAGATGGACCCGGTTGCGCTCGCCGCCGGACAGCTTGCCGACCGGCTTCTGCTGGTCCGTGCCCTTGAAGTTGAAGCTGGACACGTAGGCGCGGCTATGGATCTCGCGGTTGCCGACCTTCATGTACTCGTTGCCACCGGTGATCTCCTGGAACACCGAGTTGTCGCCCTGGAGGTCGTCGCGACTCTGGTCGACGTAGCTGAGCTGCACCGTGTCGCCGATCACGATCCGTCCGCTGTCGGGCTGCTCCTGGCCGACGATCATCCGGAAGAGCGTCGTCTTGCCGGCCCCGTTGGCGCCGATGATCCCGACGATGCCGGCCTTCGGCAGTGAGAACGACAGATCCTCGATGAGGACCTTGTCGCCGAAGGCCTTGCTCAGATTCTGGACGTCGATGACGGTGTCGCCCAGGCGGGGACCGGGTGGGATGGCGATCTCGAGCTCGCGGCCGCCGTCCTTGTCGGCCTGGGCC
>JANMQO010000049.1:0-2488 GCA_031370565.1 Chloroflexota bacterium | reverse complement strand
GGGCGGACAGCCTGCGGCGGAATGCCGGGGTGATCTTCCCCCTGTGGACGCTGCCCGGGCCGCTCTGGCTGCGGGTCGTCCTGGCAGCCGCGATCGTGGCCTGGGGCGCTCGAACGGATCGCCGCTGGACCGTGCCGGTCGCGGCGGCCATCGCGATGCCGGTGCCGTACTGGACGTTCATGGCGCTGCTGGCCGTCGGCGTGGTCGGGCTGCTGGATCGTGCGCCCGGCCGTGGAACGATCGCCATGCCGGGCAGCCGGTCTCGCGATGATCGCCGTCGAGGTCGAGGTCGAGGTCGAGGTCGAGGTCGAGGTCGAGGTCGAGGTCGAGGTCGAGGGTGAGTCGGTTGACACTCACTCGGCTTCCGCGCGACGTCTTCATCGTCATCGCCGTGGTCTTCATCGGTCTCCGGCTCGCCGGCGTGGAGCCATGGGTTCAGTCGGTCGACGCGTACGCCTATTGGTCGACCCGGACGGGTGACTACTACGCGGCTTCCGGAGTGGGACTGATCGGCGCATACCTGTACTCGCCTGCGTTTGCGCAGTTCCTCGCCCCGATCACCTGGCTGCCGTGGCAGGCGTTCGTGGCGCTCTGGACGGCAGTCAACATCGCGGCGTTGTGCTACCTCGGTCGGGGTTGGGCACTCCTCCTCCTGTTGTTTCTGCCCGTTCCATTCGAGATCATCTCGGGCAACGTCCACCTGCTCATCGCGCTTGTCGTCGTCCTCGGGTTCCGGGCCCCGGCGCTATGGGCCTTCGTCGTCCTGACCAAGGTGACGCCCGGCATCGGCCTGGTCTGGTTCGCGGTCCGTCGGGAGTGGCGCTCGCTGGGAATTGCTCTGGCCGCGACCGCCGCGATCGTGGCCGTCTCGTTCGTGCTGGCGCCCGGCGAGTGGCCGGCCTGGATCCGTTCCCTGGCCGCGAACGCCGAAGGTCCGCGAGCGACGTTGGGCTGGTACCTGCCGGTAGCGCTCCTCGTCCGGCTGCCGCTGGCGGCGATCCTCGTCGCGTGGGGTGGCATCACCGACCGGCGCTGGATCCTGCCCATCGCCGTGACGCTCGCGCTCCCGGTTGTCTGGCTGAACAGCCTCGCGATCCTCGTCGCGCTGGTCCCGATGCTCCGCGAGGGACGCACGCCTGTGTCCGCACCTGCGGGTGGAGCCAGTGGGGCCGGTGGGGCCGAGTCCGAACCTGGCCTGCCCGTGTCCGTGCCGTGAAGTTCACGCCGGCCTGGCTCGCGTCGGCGATCGCGGCGGCACGATCCGGCCTCGAGCGGGTCGGTCGGTTCGGCGAGCATCGAGCGGTGCGACACGGACTGATCGTCGCCGGTGTCGTCTTCGCGATCGCGCTCGCCCAGATGGCCGCGACCGGAGATCCGTACATCGGCTACGACGCGCATGCCTATTGGCAGGCGGCGGCACTCGATCATCCCTACGCCACGACGATCGCCGGAGGCTTCAATGGCGCCGGCGGTCTGTACGAGTACAAGTACCCGCCGATCCTCGCGCAGCTGCTTGCCCCGGCGCACCTCCTGCCATGGCCGGTCTTCCTGGGACTCTGGACGCTCCTCCTCTATGGCACGGTGCTCTGGCTGGCTGGCCGCTGGGCGTTGTTTGCGCTGCTCTTCCCGCCGGTCCTGGGGGAGCTCTGGCTGGGCAACGTGAACCTGCTCATCGGAGCGGCCGTCGTGCTCGGGTTTCGTTCCGGTGCCGCCTGGAGCATGCCCGTCCTGACCAAGCTGACGCCGGGGATCGGCATGCTGTGGTTCGCGTTTCGACGAGAGTGGCGCCCGTTGGTGTGGGCGCTTGCCGCGACTGGTGCGATCGTCGCCGTGTCATTTGCGCTCGCCCCGGGGCTGTGGACGGATTGGCTGGTGGCCGTCGGGACGCAGACGGAGGCCACGCTCTCGCCGCTCCGCCAGTCCGCGCCGGTCAACCTCCCGGTCCGGATCGTCGTTGCCGTCGCGTTGCTGGCCTGGGGCGCGCGTGCGGACCGCCGCTGGGTCGTCCCGATCGCCGTCAGTCTGGCCGTCCCGTTCGCCTGGTGGAACGTGTTCTCGATCGCCATCGCCGCGATCCCGCTCGGTCGACGGCGTCCGCCCGAGGGTGTCGAGGCCTGACCCCGGCATCCGTGCCATTGCGTCCGCAACGACCCGAATCCGATCCGATGCTATGCTCCGGCGCGTGACCGCTCCCGCCCTCGATAGCGAGCCCGCCTGTCCAGGCGGCCCCGCCACTTCCCCAGAGTCTTCCCACACCGGGACCGCGGCCGCCAACCCGCTGCACCGTCGCCTGATCGCCGTCCGGCGGCCGCTGGCCTCCATCCCAGCCGCGACCTGGGACGCCCTCGCGGCGCGCAACCCGTGGGCAACGCCCTTTTCGCGCTGGGCGTTCCACCGGGCCTGGTGGGACGCGTATGGATCCGGCGCCCACGAGCAGACGATGGTTGTGCTCGACGTCTCAGGCGCTGGTGCTGGCCCTGGTGCTGGC
>JANMQO010000312.1:0-2836 GCA_031370565.1 Chloroflexota bacterium | reverse complement strand
GTTGAAGGCCGATTCGGAAATGCCCCACGGCACGCCGAGCTCGGCGGCGTAGCTCATCTGGCGGGCAACGACCAGGCGATAGGTGTGGTCGAGCAGGCTGCGGGCGGGAGCACGCATCACCAGGGCGGGCATGAGGTACTCGAACATGGATCCGGACCACGAGATCAGGGCGGAGCCCCGCCCGACAGGCGTCAGCGCGCGGCCGAGCCGAAACCAATGGTCTGGGGCGACATCCCCTTTGGCGATCGCGAGAAAGCTGGTGAGGCGGGCCTCCGAGGCGAGCAGGTCGTAGTAACTCGGATCCAGCGTGCCATCCCGGACCCGAAACCCGATCGAGAAGAGCTTGCGGGTCGGGTCGAACAGGAAGCCGAAGTCCATTTCTCGGAACAGCTGCTGGGCCTGTTCGGCGATTGCCTGGAGTCGTCGAACGAGCATCGCTGCAGCCGGCGATCCGTCGCCGGCTGCAGCGATCGGCGGATCGGACAGCTCGGCGATCGACGGGAAGGCGGTCAACTGCGGAGCAGGCTGGAGCAGCACGAGGTCTCGAACGTGGCTGCCCACGGCAAGCCGAGCCGCTTCGGCCCAGCTCACCAGCTCACCTTCCGCACCATCGCCACGCTCGGCGGTGAGGGCCGCAGCAACGTCCGCAAGCGTCCGGGCATGCGCGGAGAGCGCGGCCAGACGGGTCGCCCAGACCTCGGGCGTCGCAGGGGCAGCGGCGCCGACCCCTGCTGGCAGCTCGAGGGCTTCGTCAAGGTGCCGCCGGGTAAGCGTCTGGCTGCGCCGGCCGTCGCCGATCGCCCGGGCGGCCTCCCGGGTCAACGCAATCGCGTCACCGATCCCGGTCAGTGCGGCCGCAATTGGAAGCGGCTGATCGATCATCTGGCGGCAGGCGTTGGACAGCGCGAGCAGGTGACCGGCAAGATTGCCACTGTCCACCGATGACACATAGGCCGGCTCGAGCTGGTGCAGGTCGCGCGTGTCGTACCAGTTGTACAGGTGCCCGCGAAACCGTTCGAGGCTGGCGATGGTGGCGAGCGTCGCCTCCACACGCTCAACCATGTCGAGTGTCCCGATCCAACCGAAGTCGCGAGCCGTGACGGTTGCCAGCAGGTACATCCCGATATTCGTCGGCGACGTGCGATGGGCGATGACCGGCCGCGGATCGTCCTGGAAGTTGTCGGGAGGCAGCCCATGGTCCTCTGGACCGACGAAGGTCTCGAAGAACCGCCAGGTCCGGCGCCCTGTCAGGCGGAGTGCCTCGACGTCAGTGGGCGAGAGCTGCTCCGCCGCCGATTCACGCGGTGGCAGGCTGACCCACCGGGCGACGAGGGGCGACAGCAGCCACAGCACAACGAACGGCGCGGCAATCCAGGCGGCACCCGGCTTCGCGACAAGAACGAGGACCGCGCTGGCCGCCGCGATCGCCACTCCACCCACCATCTGCCGGTAGAACCCCGCCAGGTCGAGGTCGTGGCTGGCCTTGGCCTGCGCGGCGGTC
This sequence comes from Chloroflexota bacterium, assembly GCA_031370565.1. GTDB lineage: Bacteria > Chloroflexota > Limnocylindria > Limnocylindrales > CSP1-4 > Chersky-267. Next base: position 1,335 of record JANMQO010000312.1, on the reverse strand, counting down.
GTCCATTCGAGGAGATTCCGCCGGGTGGTATACAGCCGTGCAAGGGTTCGCAGGATCGCGTCGACCATCAGCCAGGCCTGGTACGCAAGGAACGTCACGGCCAGGCCGACCTGGGCCGCGGCGAGCGTGACGTCCGCGCCCACGGCTCGCAGATGGCTGCGCTTGGAAATGCCCTGCCGTCGCGGCAGCAGGCCGGCCAGGACTGGCAACGTGGCCGGGAGGACCATCGAAGCCAGGACGAACGCAGTCCACAGGCCAGCTGACACGGACGGGAGCGCCCACGCAGCGATGAACGTGGCCAGCATGAGCGGAGCGGACAACGTCCGGCGCAGGTTGTCGATCATCTTCCAGCGGGCGATGGCGGGGATCGAGGTCCGGCTCCGGCGTCCGGTGGCGTCCCGAGCCCGGCCAAGGATCCAGGGCAGGAGCTGCCAATCACCCCGTGCCCAGCGGTGCTGGCGGGCCGCCGAGACCAGATAGTTCGAGGGGAATTCGTCGAACAGCTCGACATCGGTCACCAATCCGGCTCGGGCGAAGACACCCTCGAACAGGTCGTGGCTCAGGAGCGCGTTCTCGGGCACGCGGTCTGCCATCGCCGCGTCAAAGGCGTCAACGTCGTAGATTCCCTTGCCGGTAAAGCTCCCCTCGCGGAACAGGTCCTGGTAGACGTCTGAGACGGCCGACGCATACGGATCGATCCCCGCCGATCCGGAAAAGATCCGCTGGAATATCGACCCCTCGTGTTCGGCCGGGAGCGTCGAGGTGATCCGTGGCTGGAGCACGCCGTAGCCCTGGGTCACCCGGCCGGCGTCTGGATCGAACGTCGGCTGGTTGAGCGGATGGGCGATCGTTGCCACGAGGCGGCCCACTGCGCCCCGGGGCAGCCGCGTGTCGGAATCGAGCGTCACCACATAGCGCACGTCCGTCGGCGGAATCGAGGCGGTCCGCCCGGTGGTGAGGATGCCTGTCGTCGCCGAACCGCGCAGGAGGGCATTCAGTTCATGGAGCTTGCCCCGCTTGCGCTCCCAGCCCATCCAGCACGCCTCGGCCTCGTTCCAACTTCGCTCGCGGTGGAACAGCAGGAACCTGGCACCTCCCCCGGGCGCCTCGCCGTGGCGGTCGTTGAGCCGGTCAATGGCCGCTGCCGCCGCTGACAGAAGCTCGTCATCGCCGGGCACGTGCTCGGTCGGGGCGTCCAGCCAGTCCGACAGCAGCGCGAACCGAAGATCGCCTTCCCGGTTCCCCAGGTAGTGGACCTCCAGGCCTCCGACCTGGGCCTCAGCATCGGCCTGGCTGACGAGGAGTGTCGGCACGACGACGAGCGTCCGCAGTCCG
>JANMQO010000011.1:0-16698 GCA_031370565.1 Chloroflexota bacterium | reverse complement strand
CAAACGGGCCGACCGACCGATCCGGGACAAAGAAGAACCCCGGGTGGTCGGGACCCGGGGTTCAGGCGATATGCGGCTTGGTTGCGGGGGGCGGATTCGAACCGCCGACCTTCGGGTTATGAGCCCGACGAGCTGCCGCTGCTCCACCCCGCGATTCGGAACTCTAGGGCATCAAGCCGGATCGGTCAAACGCGTGCACTCGTTCTGCACCTCCGTTGCAGATCGATACCGACGGGCGCGAGATATTCGGCCGGGGTCGCTGCCCAGGGCTCGGTGGAACTGGGTCAGTTCGTCAATGCGATCGTCCCCTTCATACCGGCCTCGAAGTGACCCGGCTGATGGCACGCGAACCCGTAGGGTCTGGGGCCGTCGAAGGTGTACGTAAGCGTCTTGACCTGGTGACCGGCGATGCCATCGGCCTCCTTGACGATCGTCCCGTCAAGCTCGTCTGCGTCGACTTTGTCCTTCGGACCGACCGCGAATTCATGCGTGGCGGTGCCCAGGTTCGTCAGCAGGAAGGTGACTGTCTCGCCCTTCGAGACCGTGTGCTGGTCGGGCGTGAACGTCAGCTGATCATCCATGTCGACCTCGACAAGCCGGGGCGTTGCCAGCGTGCCGACCGTTGGGACGTCGGGTCCCACGACGATGACGTAGCCAACCATGCCGGCCTCGAAGTGACCGGGCTCGTGGCAGGCAAAGGCGTAGGGACCCGATCCATTGAAGGTGAACGCCAGTGTCGCTGTGTCACCGGCCTTGATGTCGGCGACTTCAGGGGTACCTTCCTTGTCGGCGATCGCGTCGGCCGCTGCTCCGAGCATGAACTCGTGGGCTGCCTTGCCAGTGTTCGTGATGGCAAACGCGACGGTCTCGCCCTGGGCTACCGTGATGACGTTCGGGAAGAAGGTGAGCTTGTCGTCGGTCGTGATCTTGACTGCACGTGGACTCGCCTTCGTTCCCGGCGTGAAAGCGAGCGATGCCGACGGGACCGGGCTCGGGTCGAGACCGGCGGACGACGAGGACCCGGCATCCTGAGAAGCAGCCACACCCGACGCGCTGGGGGCTGGCGGCGGAGCGACGGCCGCCGGATTGCAGGCGGCGACGAGCGCGACTGCAGCAAGGGTCGCGGTGAACAGGCGTTTCATGACTGTGACCTCCTGGTCGATGGGGGCCGACAGAACTCCATGTCGGACATGTTGGGCTCCATTCCTGGGCCCAGCATCGCGCCGCATCGACCGGCGGGCCATCGCTCCGACGCCCCAGACGGCTGCGCAAAACCGCTGATTCCGGGGTGGGTCGTACAGGGGATGTGCTGGTCGGTCGGACGGTAGGCCCGATGACGATCGCACCGTTTGTCGAGGGGATCGCTTCCCATGGGCACAGGTGATTCACGATCCGATGTCCGGGTGTTCTACGAGCGCGTCGTTTCGGCCGACCGTTGAACTGGTGCACCCGCAGCGGGCCCGACGGCGGGCGTGCGGATGCGGGAGTGGTGATCGATAGGCGCGTGCAACCTGGCCTACCATCTGCGGATATGCCGTGTCCCACGAACCACCACGACGTACTCGTCGAGCCAGTGCACCGGTCCGCGGTTGCCTGGCCGCGCCTGGTGATGCTGCGCCACGGTGCGACGACGGCCCCACCCGGGGTCTACCTCGGATCCCGCGATGATCTGCCGTTGAGCGTCCGAGGCGCGGAGCAGGCCCGCGTGGCGGGCGTCCGACTCGCCGGCCGGAGCTTCCGGGTCGTCCTGGTATCGCCGCTGCTGCGGGCACGTGAAACCGTCTCGCTGGCCATGCCCGCGACCCGTCCGACGGTGGACCAGCGGCTGGCGGAGCTCGACATGGGCGGCTTCACGGGGTTGACATGGGAACAGATCAAGACCCGCGACCGAGAGGCCGCACTGCGCTGGCGCGCAGGAGCTGCGGCGCCGGGCGGCGAGGCAGCGTGGCACCTGTGGCGGCGGACCGTCGAGCTCGGCCTGGAGCTCGCGGAGCGCCTGCCCGGAGGCGTGGACGCCCTCCTTGTGACCCACAGCGGTCCCATCCGCTCCCTCCACGGCAGCGCTCGTGGCCGATCGCTCGCGGATGTTCGCCAGCTGCGGGTACCGCATGGAGGCCTGCGCTGCATCCGCCTGACGCCAGCCGTCCTTGAGCGCTGGCGGGAGCTTCTCGCTCAGGAGCCACCCGGCTAGCCGGGTGCGACCGCCCGGCCCAGAAGCTCCAGGTCGTTTCTCGATCGCTCAGGGGGCCCGCTTCGTTCTTGACGCGGAGGGGCCTAAGAGACTTCTCATCATCGGCTCATGGCGACGTCACGGCGTTGGTCGAACCTACGGCCGTGGACCGAGTCCCACAGCGATCGACCGAGCCGTCCTCTCGTGGCTGTGGCAGCCGCAGCGGTGGTGGCTGGCGCACCGAGGAGCCGACCGATGATCGACCAAGTTCTTCCCGCCTGTCCGATCCCATCATTCACTCCCCGTCGAGACGCCGCCGCCGACATGTGGACGGGCCGGCGCCTTCGGCGGCTGATGCTGTATGCCCACGATACCTACGGATTGGGCCACCTGCGCCGTAACCTGGCGATCGCCAGCCACCTACTGCGCACTACCGAGCAACTGCAGATCGTCCTGGTCAGCGGTTCGCCGGTCGCCGCGAGATTCCCCCTGCCTCGAGGTCTCTCGCTCGTGCGCTTGCCGTCCGTGGTCAAGGTTGCACCCGAGGAGTACGCGTCCCGCGATGGGCAAGTCAGCTTCGGCATCGTCAGCCGGGCCAGGGCGGCGATCATCGCCGACATCGCTCGCCGATTCCAGCCTGATGCGCTGTTGGTGGACCATGCACCGCAGGGCATGAAGGGCGAACTGCTGCCGACCTTCGAGGTGCTCCGCCGCCATGTCCCGGAGACACGCATCGTACTCGGGCTCCGCGACGTCCTCGACGATCCGACCGCCGTGCGCGAGACCTGGGCGGCGCAGGGCGTCCTCGACACGCTCGAGGACGTCTACCACCGTGTTCTCGTCTACGGCAGTCGCGACCTCCTGGACGTGGGGGCGGCATATGGGATCCCGGCCCGCCTGCGGCCACGCATCAGCTACTGCGGCTATGTGGCGCGCGATCTCGAGGCCCACACGCCGGGCGTCGCGGGCGACGGAGTCAGCCTGCCACTCCGACAATATGTGCTCGGCACTGCCGGCGGAGGCGAGGACGGGGTCCCGGTCCTGCGAGCCACGCTGCGAGCCGCGGCGGCACTCGGCGTCGAGAGCCTGCTGGTCACCGGCCCGCTCATGCCTGCGCGCATCCGCGAGGAGTTGGCAGCGGAGGCGGCCACAACGGGTGGCGCCCACGTGGTCGAGTTCGTGACCGACCTGCAGCGGGTCATGGCCAAGGCGGCGGCGATCGTCACGATGGGCGGCTACAACACGCTCTGTGAGGCGGTCGTGACCGGAGTACCCACGGTCGTGGTGCCGCGCACCTGGCCGCGGCGGGAGCAGGCGATCCGCGCCGCCCTGTTCGCCGACCGCGGCCTTGTCCGCGTCGTCGATCCGGGCGACGACCTTGCCGAGCGCCTGGTGATCCCGCTGGGCGCGGCCCTGAAGGACGACGTCCGAAGCGTGACCCGGATCGATCTCGACGGCGTCCGGCGCGTGCGAGACGCGCTCCTGGACGAGGTCGCCCGACCTCGGGCCGACCAGACGGTCGGGCGGGATCTTCCCAACGCGGCGCTGAACGCTCCTCTCCAGCTGGTGCCAGCATGAGCGCCGCTGTCGGCTACCTGACCAAGCGCTTCCCGCGGCTGTCCGAGACCTTCATCCTTGATGAGATCCTGGGGCTGGAAGCCTGCGGCATCCCGCTCCGGCTCTACGCGCTCGCGCATCCCCGGGAGACGGTGGTGCAGCCGGATGCGCGCCACGTCCGGAGCGAGGTCGTCTACCTCCACGGCACCGGCGGCTGGCGCAATGCCTGGGCCTCGACGAGGTCCACTGGGCGCGCTCAGACCAGGTTCCTGTCCAAGACCCCGGGCCGCTACGTCCGGGTGCTGTTCCGCGCGCTCCGGGAGCGGCCCGGAATGGCCACGGTGAAGCACTTCCTTGAGGCCGTCTACCTCGCCCAACTCCTGCAGCGCGATGACGTACGGCATGTGCACGCCGCGTTTGCCCACAGCCCCGCCTCGGTAGCCCGGCTCGTGCACCTGCTCAACGGGACTCCCTACAGCTTCAGCGCCCACGCCAAGGATCTCTACCTGTCCGAGCCTGCGGCGCTGGCCCGGCGGGTGGCCGGGGCGGAGTTCGTCCTCGTCTGCTCTGCCGCCGCCGCCGAGGACCTGCGTCGGATCGCCGGTCAGCACTCGGCGAAGATCCGGCTGGCGCCCCACGGAGTCGACACCGCGCGCTTCCGGCCCCCGGCCAGCGGCTGGGGCGGCACGGCCGTGAACGACTCCGGCGCGGCAACACTGCGTCTGCTGGCGGTGGGCAGGCTGGTCGAAAAGAAGGGCTATCCGATCCTCCTGGAAGCGTTGGCGCAGGTTCGGGCCGCCGGGCACGCGGTCGAGCTGGACGTGATCGGAGGCGGTCCGCAGCTGCGAGCCCTCGATGCGCGCGCCAGCGCCCTGGGGCTGGCCGGCTCCGTGCGCTTCCTGGGCGCATGCACCCATCAGGAGGTCGCGGCGGCCTACCTGCGGGCGGATGCCTTCGTCCAGGCCAGCGTCGTGCTCGCCGACGGCGACCGCGACGGGATCCCCAATTCGCTCCTCGAGGCGATGGCGACCGGGCTGCCCGTGGTGGCCACCACGGTCGGCGGCATCCCCGAGGTGGTCATCGACGGCCAGAGCGGACTGCTGGCCCCGCCGGGCGACTCCGCAGCCCTGGCCGGCCTGCTCGTCATGCTCGCGAACGATCGAGATCTCCGACGGCAGCTCGGTCGGCGGGCACGGGCGCGGGTGGTTGAGCGCTTCGACCGGGGCGGCATGATCCGGGCCATCTACCCGCTGTTCGGTCCAGCGCTCTTCCCGGGGGCGATCTGAGATGCGGGTCGCATACCTGCTCCCCGACCCGGGCATCCCGGTCGGAGGCGTGAAGGGAGCGTCGGTCCACGTCGCCGAGGTCTGCCGGGCACTCGCGGAGACGGGTGCGCAGGTCCGGCTGCTGGCCATGCGCGCGGCCGGCAAACCGCCGCCCGACGTTCAGCTCGACTTGTTCGACTGCCCCCCGCTCCCATCGGGACCTTCGGGCGAACTCGCCCGACAGCGAGCGGTAGAGGACTTCCTTGCCTGGGCCGAAGGAGAGCTGGCCGACTTCGGTGCGGACCTCCTCTACGAGCGCCTCTCTCTGTTCGCCGGAACCGGCGGCGCACTGGCCCGTCGCCTGGGCGTGCGGCGAGTGGTGGAGGTGAACGCTCCAGTGGCCGCCGAGCGGGCGCGGCATGCGGGGCTCGCGCTGGTGGACCAAGCGGAAGCCGCAGAACGGAGCGCCCTGGAGGGGGCCGCCGTGATCGCCGTCTCACCGCCCATGGAGACCTGGAGCCGGGCGCATGGGGCCGCTTCCGTTCAGATGATTCCAAACGGGGTGGACGCGGAGCGCTTCGCCCCGGCGCGCAACGCCGCCGCAGCAGTAGCGATTCGCGCCGCGCTCGGACTGGAGCGATCAGAGCTGGTGGGCTTCGTCGGCAGCATGAAGCCGTGGCACGGTGTCGGGACGCTGCTGGCGGCCGTTGCCCTGCTGGCGCCGCGGCGGCCGCGGCTGCGCCTGCTGGTGGTGGGCGATGGCCCAGCACTCGCGGACCTGAACGCCCGCGCCCACCAGGCGGACCTGGTCGGCCGATGTCACCTGGTCGGGCCGGTGCCCAGCGTCGAGGTGCCAGGATACCTCGCCGCCCTCGATGTGGCCGCCGCTCCCTACCTGCATCCGGGCCTGGAGGAGGGTTTCTACTTCTCGCCGCTCAAGGTGGTGGAGGCGATGGCCGCCGCGCGCCCGGTGGTGGCCTCGAGCTTCCAGCCCATCGAGGCGATGCTGGGCGGCACCGGGCGTCTGGTCCCTGCCGGAGATGTCGAGGCTCTGGCTCGGGCACTGGGCGATCTGCTGGACGACCCGTCAGGCGCCCAAGCCCTGGGGCTCGGCGCGCGAGCACGCGCACTGACCCACTTCAGTTGGCGTGGGGTGGCGGCGGGCATTCTGGCGGCGGGCGGTCTGTCCGACGGCGGCGTGGCTGCCGGCGATCTGGCTGCCGGCGCGGCGACCGGAGGAACCGGCCTTGGGCGCGGCTGGTAGCACGCGGGTCGGGATGGGCGGCGGCGCCAGGCACGAATCCGCGACCCGGTCCGATCCAGGCACGAAGACGGTCGGCAGCGCCGGAACCGGGCGCGTGCTGCGGCGATTCCTGCCCTTCCTCGCTCCGACGCGCGGCAAGCTCGCCCTGGGCATCGCGGCCGGCGTCCTGCAGGCCGTCTTCCAATGGATCTCGCCCTGGCCGCTGAAGCTCATTTTCGACAGCGTCCTGGACCACCTTCCGCTGCCGGCAGTCCTCAACTTCCTGCCAGCGGCACCGGACGGGCGACTGGCGGTCCTCTCGGTGGGGATGGCGCTGATCGCCGTGGCACTGGGCGTCTTCAGCTTCGCCTCCACGCTGTGGCTGGCGCAAGCCGGGCAGCAACTCGTCTATGACGTCCGGGTCGCCCTGTTCAGCCACCTCGAGGCGCAGTCGCTGGCGTTCCACCACGGCCGGACGACCGGAGACCTGATGAGCCGCCTGAGCGGAGACGCCCAGGCCCTCCAGGCCCTGATGATCGACGCCGTCCCCACGCTGCTCAACAACGTGCTCACGATGGTCGGCATCATCGTCATCATGTTCCTGGTCGACTGGCGCTTCGCGCTGGTCACGCTGGCCCTGGTGCCCGTGCTCCACCTCAGCGTCAAACGCATGATCGGTGGCCTCAAGTCCTCGGTTCGCCAGGCGCGCCGCCAGGAAGGGGTCGCGTCCGGCGTGGCCCAGGAGGTGCTCACTTCGATCGCCGCCGTCCAGGTCTTCGGACGGGAGGCCGACGAGGCCGAGCGCTTCGCGAGCGCCACCGCCGACGGGCTCGCGGCCACTCGCCGCGCGATCGCGCTGCAGTCTGGCCTGACCACGGTGGCCGGCGGGATCATGGCGCTGGGCGCGGTGCCGGTGGTCTGGCTTGGCGCGCTCGCGATCATCCACGGCCAGCTCACCATCGGCGAGTTGCTGCTGTTCACGGCCTACCTGCGGGCCACCTACACGCCCATCCGACAGATCGCCAAGCTGGCCATCGTGTTCGGTCAGGGCCTGGCTGCCGCGGAGCGGATCGCGGAGATCCTGGACACAGCGGAGGAGGTGGCCGAACAGCCCCTCGCCCGCGCCCCGGGTCCGGGTCGTGGGACGCTGACGTTCGACCACGTCAGCTACCGCTACGCAGCCGGTCAGTCCGTCCTCATGGATGTGGACCTGGAGGTCCCGGCGGGCACCCAGCTGGCCCTCGTCGGCGCGACCGGATCGGGCAAGAGCACCCTGGTCAGGCTCATTCCACGCTTCTACGACCCGACGGCCGGGAGCGTGCGACTCGACGGCGTGGATCTGCGGGACTTGACCCTGGCCGGCCTCCGCGGAGCGGTGGCGATGGTGACTCAGGAGCCCTACGTCTTCCGCGGTACCGTCTGGGAGAACATCGCCTACGGTGCCGCCGGACCTCGCCTCTCGCGGGAGGCAGCCATCGACGCCGCCCGCGCGGCCGGTGTCGATGAGGTGCTCGAGAGCCTGCCCGACGGGTACGACACGCTCGTGTCGGAGCGCGGGTCGACGCTCTCGGGCGGACAGAATCAGTACAAATCCGTGGCTCGCGCGATGGCCCGTGACCCCAGGGTGCTTGTCCTTGACGAGCCCACTACCGGGCTCGATGCGAAAGCCGAATCCCTGCTCCTGGCCGCCCTCGAGCGGCTGGCCGACGGGCGGACGACGATCGTCGTCAGCCACCAGCTCGGCGCCGTCCAGCGCGCCGACCAGATCGTCCTGCTTGATGGCGGCCGCGTGGCGGAGCGGGGTACACACACCGAGCTTCTCGAGGCGCGTCGCGGTTACTGGCACCTGCATTCCGTTCAGGCTGGCCGACTCGCCCCCGTGGCGGTCGCCGACCATCTGGGTCCACTAGCTGGAGGACTACGATGAACCATGCTCCGAGAGCCGTGAGCCCGACCCGTCTGTGCGTCGTGGGGGCGGGCTATGTCGGCCTCACGGCCGCAGCCTGCCTGGCCGAGGCGGGCCACACCGTGACCTGCCTTGAGTCGGCCCCGCAACGGCTGGCGATGCTGGAGGCGGGCCAGATGCCGATCTACGAGCCCGGCCTGGCGGAGATCGTCGCCCGGAACCGGGCCGCCGGCAGGCTCCGCTTCACCGCCGATGTGGCCGAGGCGATAGACGGAACCGGCTATGCCCTGCTGTGCGTGGGGACGCCGCCCAGGGACGACGGCACGCCCGACCTGACCCAGATCGCGCGCGCGGCGCAGCAGCTGGCGGCCGCGGCCCAGGGAGAGCTGGTCTTGATCGTCAAGAGTACGGTGCCGCCCGGCAGCTGCGAGGCGCTGGAGATCCTGGCGACGGAGGCCGCCGCGCCGGCGGTCCGGGTTCGGGTGGCCTCCAATCCGGAGTTCCTGCGGGAGAGCCAGGCCGTGGCCGATTTCTTCGCTCCGGATCGCATCGTGGTCGGCACCGACGAACCCGAGCTGGGACGGCGTGTGGCCGACCTCTATCCCGCCGGATCGCCGGTCCTGATCTGCGACCGGCGCAGCGCGGAGCTGATCAAGTACGCGGCCAACACCTTCCTGGCGGTCAAGATTTCGTTCGCCAACGAGGTCGCCGGGCTATGCGAGCTGCTCGGCGCCGATGCCAGCCCGGTGCTCGAGGGCGTCGGCCTGGACGCCCGGATCGGGAGCGCTTTCCTCGGCCCGGGCCCCGGTTTTGGCGGTTCCTGCCTGCCCAAGGACCTCTCGGGGTTCCTGGCCACGGCAGCATCGCTGGGCTACGACGCTCCGATTGCCGCGGCCGCGCTGGCCGTGAACGAGCGAGCGCCTGCGGCGGTGGTCGCCAAGCTGGAGCTCGCGCTCGATGGCGTGCGCGGTAGGCGGATCGCCATCCTCGGGCTGGCGTTCAAACCCGGTACCGACGACACCCGCGACTCGCCCGGCGTCGCCCTGGTCCGAGCCCTGGCCGACCGGGGCGCGCTGGTCAGTGTCTATGATCCGCTGGCCAGCCTGGCGGGCCTGCCAGCCGACGTCCTGGCCGACCCGTACCGCGCGGCTCGTGGAGCCGACGGACTGGTCATTGCTACGGGCTGGCCTGAGTTCGCCGAGCTCGAGCCCACGCGGATGCGCCGGGAGATGACCGGCGCGGTCCTCGTGGACGCCGCCGGCATCCTGCGAGGGCAGGGTTGGCGGGAGGCCGGCTTCAGCGTCTATGGCATCGGTTGGGGCCTGCCCAGCAGCCTCCATGCAGTGATCTGGCAGGCCATCACGTGGGCCGTGCCGGCCGATGCGGCCTGAGCCAGACCCGGACGCGACGCGGCTGGTGACCGTGCTAGTCTCGGTCCGGTGAAGGGTGCCCGCATGGAACCATGGCGGCGGCTTCCGGCTCGCCTGTGGTCGGACCGAAGTCTGGCTGGCCGGCTCATCGTCATCCATGGGACAGTCGTGGCGCTGGCGATGGCCGCGGTGCTGGCGGTCGTGACGACGACGTTCGATCGCCTGTCGATCGGTGGCGTCGATGCCGGGCTGGCGGACGACGTCGCGGAGTTCAAGAGCGCCGCGCTGGCCCGTCCGCCGGCCCAGACCCTCGACGGATTCGCGAGCGCGTATCTCGCCCGACAGCCGTTCGAGCTGGGGACCTACATGGTGATCCAGATTGCCGGTGATCGGGTGCAGGGCAATCCCGGGTCGCAGCCCCTGCAGACGGACCCGCAGGTGATCGCCTGGCTGGCGCACCCACCCGATGTCGGCACGTTTCAGGCTCTCACCCTGGGCTCGACGCACTACCGTCTGCGACTGAGTCCGATCACGGTCGGCCAGCAGACGCTCGGTGCCGCCATCTCCTTCACGAACCTCACGACGGTGGCGAACGAGTCGTGGAAAGTGGCCATGTTGACCGCGGGCGAAGCGGGCGTCGCAGTACTACTGGCCGTCGTGAGCACGTACCTCGTTCTTCGGCAGGTACTCGGCGTGGTCGGCGAGGTGACCCGGACGGCCAGCCTCATTACCAGCGCCACCCCCGGGCGCCGCCTGGAGGGGCAGCCAGCGAACGACGAAATCGGACGGTTGGTGCACACGTTCAACGGCATGCTCAGCCGCCTGGAATCTGCCTCCCAGGCCCAACGCGAGCTACTCTCGGACGTCACCCACCAGATGCGCACGCCGCTGACGGTCATGCGCGGGCACCTGGAAGTTGCTCGGCGGACGGGCCTGACCGACCCGGCGGAGACGCGCGAGACCATCGATCTCGTGCTCGACGAACTGGCCCACGCCAGCATCCTGGTCAACCGCGTGCTCGCGCTCGGTCGCTCTCTGGAGCCTGATTTCATCCAGCCGGAGCCGGTCGACCTGCGATCGTTCCTGGACGACGTCTTCACGGCGGCTCGGACCCTCGCGCCGAGGCACTGGGAGCTGCGATCCAGCCCCGATCTCGTGGTCCTGGTCGACCCGGAGAAGCTTCGGGGCGCGCTCCTGAACCTCGTCGACAATGCGATCAAGGCGACCGGGTCTGAGGATGCGATCCGGATCGGGTCGGAGCTGGGGTCCGGCGGCACCCTGTCGGTCGTCGTCTCCGACACCGGGATCGGCATCCCGGTCGAGCAGCATGAGCGAATCTTCCAGCGCTTCGAGCGTGGCACCCGAGCCGATGAGCGCGGCTCGGGTCTCGGCCTCGCCATCGTCACGGCAGTGGCGGAGGCGCACGGCGGGCATGTCGCCATCGAGAGTGCCGCCGGAGCCGGCTGCAGCGTGCGGATCGTCCTGCCGGCGAGCCGGATCCTGCCGAACGAGCCGGGCCCGGAGTTGGAGTCCGTCGAGCCATGAACGTCCTGATCGTCGAGGACGACCGCCGGATCAGCTCGTTCCTCGTCAAGGGGCTCAAGGCCGAGGGCTACTCCACGAGCGTGGCCTACGATGGGGACGCGGCCCGCGAGATGGCGGAGCTGGCCGGCGCCGACTTTGACCTCGTGCTCCTCGACCTGGGTCTGCCCGGGACAAGCGGGCGGGTGGTGCTGGAGGTGCTGCGAGCGAGGCTGCCGGCGCTCCCGGTGATCATCCTGACCGCCCGCGACGGCCTCGACAGCAAAGTCTGGGGGCTGGACGCCGGCGCCGCCGACTACATCACCAAGCCGTTCGCCTTCGAGGAGCTGCTGGCGCGCATCCGGGCGGCGCTGCGGGCCAGGGATCAGGCCGTCTCTCACCAGCTGGTGGTGGGCGACCTTCGCCTCGACCTCCTGACCAAGGTAGCCTGGCGGGCCGGGCGCCGGATCGACCTCTCCGTGCGCGAGTGGTCGCTGCTGGAGTTCTTCATGCGTCACCCCGAGCAGGTGCTGTCCAGGGCGCAGATCCTGAACCACGTTTGGGAGATGGACTTCGAGGCTGGCAGCAATGTCGTGGACGTCTACGTGGGCTACCTCCGCCGCAAGCTCAATGGCACGGGCCAGCGACCGCTGCTCCAGGCCCTCCGCGGCGCCGGCTACCGGCTGCTTCCGCCCGACCCGCTGGCGTGACGGCGGGGCCGCCCGGTCAGACCGTGGAGGTGCGCACGCTCCGCAGCCACTCCACCTCGCGCCGATAGCCTTCCCGGAATCCGACCCGGGCTTCGAAACCAAGGAGCTCGCGTGCTCGCGTATCGTCGGCCGCCGTGTGGCGCACGTCGCCGCGGGCGAACGGTTCGGCGACGACCTCCACCCGCCGTCCCAGGAGCTCCTCGAGGATCGAGAAGACTTCCAGGAGCGTGATCCGCGAGCCACCGCCGACGTTGACGGCGAGCCCTACGACCGGCGCCTCCGCGGCTCGCCGGGTGGCGTCTACGATATCGTCCACGTAGGTGAAGTCGCGGCTCTGGGTCCCGTCGCCGAGGAGCTCGATGGCCCGGTCGGCCAGGGCGGCCTCGGCGAAGCGACGGAGGCCCATGTCCGGACGCTGACCGGGACCGTAGACGGTGAAGTAGCGCAGTGCGACCGTCTCGAGCGACGCACCGCTGGCGGCCAGGCACAGCCGCTCTGCCTCAAGCTTGGTCTGACCGTATGGCGAGATCGGTGCGGGCAGGCCGGTTTCGCGAAACGGCAGCGAGGCGTCGCCGTAGACCGAGGACGAAGACGCGTAGACGAGACGGCGAACCGCGGGCGCCTTCAGGCACGCCTCGAGCAGGCGCTTGGTCGCGTCCACGTTGTCGTGCCAGTACAGATCCTGGAGCTCGAAGCTGGGGCGAACCCCGGCCCGCCCGGCCAGGTGGAAGACGACCTCGACCTCATCCAGGATAGGCTCCAGAGGGAGATCGACGAGATCCCCGCGGACGTGCGTGTAGCGCGGGTTCCGGACAAGTGCCGCCGTCCGCGCGTGCTTCTCCGAGACGTCGTAGGTGGTCGTGTACGCGTCGACGCCGATCACGGAATGTCCGTCGTCGAGCAAGCGGCGAGCAAGGCGCGAGCCGATGAAGCCCGCCGCCCCCGTCACCAGGAACGTGCGTGGGCTGGACAGACTCAACCGCGTCGGCCGGACGTCGGTGGGTTCGACATGCATGGTCCGTACGTTGTCTGCGGCCGCTGTGCTGGGGATGAAGGCTGGATGAGAAGCCTCTCACCCACAGTGGGCGCCATCGACGCGCGCGGCGGGAGATGTCGACGCATTCGGCGTAGCATGGCGCCACATCCGGCCCAGCCGGCAGCGAGCGGGCGAACCACTCCCTGCGTCCACTCCAGACTGCCGGCGCCGTCCGGAAGGAACCGATGTTCGTCCCTCCCGCCCGTGAGCTGCCTTTGCTGCCGGGCGCCAGCGGCCGCCGTGGCCGACGTGGCTGTCGCGCCGATAGCCGGCCATGAACCGGTTCCGGCGCCTCGGACTCCAGCGGCGGATCATGCTCTACGTCACCGTGGGCCTGTCGGTGATGTTCGGCACGCTCGCCTTCCTGGGTCTCGGTGCGATCGATCAGGCCACCCAGCTCGTCTTTCAGGAGCGCCTGTCGACCGCCTACACGACGGCGGGGATCCTGGCCCGCGACTTTGAGCGGGTCGCGAGCGATGTCCGGGAAGCCCTGCCGCCGTCCGGCATGACTGGCACGGCCGGCGCATCGTTCCCCGTCGGCACCGCCGGGAACCTGCTCGGTCACTTCGATCGGGCTGGTCCCTCCCCGTTTTTCCGCGTCAGCGGAGTCTGGCTCCTCGACGCGGACGGCACGCTGCTCGACGCGGCAGGCGACCCCAGCCCGACGGCGACGCGGTTCGGAACTCCCGCCGGGCGGGCGCTCGTTGATGCGCTCCGGGGCCGGTACGCCGTGCTGCGGGCCATTGGTCCCGTCCCCGATGCGCTCTCTCTGGCCGCCGTGGCGGTCCGCGTCGGCTCGACCGGCGTCCCCGGTGGGATGGTCATCGTGGCGCACACGGTGTCGATCAATAGCGATGCCAACTACATCCCCGCCTCATACGGCTACCCAGGATCGTCGCCGACGACCGGCCCGTCGCAAGCCAGCGCGGCCGAGGCCTACCACCTGGAGGTCGTCGATCCGAGCGGGATCGCGGTCCTCGTAGTCGGCGCGGATGAGCACCCGGGCCAGCCCAGCAGGCACTTCCCCGCCATCAAGGGCCTGATGGCGGCTCGCACAGCCGCCGCGCTCCTGCACGAGCCTGGCCCCCCAGATCAATTCGAGCCGCACGTGATGGCCGCCGTGCCGCTCCCATCGAGCCCTTTCTACGTCGTGCTCGAGCAGCCCCTCGACGTGGCGCTTGCGCTCCCCAACCAGTTGCGTCAGCAGCTCGTCCTGACGACCGCCCTGGGTTTCCTGGCCGCGCTTGTCCTGGCCTCGGTCACGACCCGTCTCGTGGTCAAACCGACCGAGCAGTTGACGATCGCCGCGGAACGGATGGCCCGTGGTGACCTCGCTACGCCGATCGACGTCAACGCCCAGGATGAGGTTGGCAAGTTGGCTGAGAGCCTCGACGCCATGCGCGGACGCCTGAGGTCCGCCTACGAGGCCATCGAGGGAACGAACCGGGAACTCGAGCGACGGGTGGCCGAACGTACGGCGCGCCTTGGGCAGCTGCTGCACCTGACGATCAGCGCCCAGGAGGAGGAACGGCGCCGGATGGCTCGAGAACTCCACGATGAGACCGCCCAGACGCTGGCCGCACTGTCCATCGCCCTGGATCGCGCCCGCGACGAACTCGGCGGCGCGCCAGCCGGAGCCGCCGAGCAGATCCGTGCGGCCAAGGAGATCGCCACGCACCTGCTGGCCGAGACGCGCCGGCTGATCATGGGCCTTCGGCCGACCGTGCTCGACGACATGGGGCTCCTGCCGGCCATCCGCTGGTACAGCGAGAGTTACCTGAGCGACCGGGGCGTGGAGGTGACGATCGACGCGGACCCGTCGCCGCCCCGGCTTCCCGGCCACACCGAGGTCGCGCTCTACCGGATCATGCAGGAGGCCATCACGAACGTGGCCAAGCACGCCCAGGCCAGGCACGTCCGAATCCAGCTCAGCTTCAGCGACGGCATGGTGACGGTCAGCGTCGCCGACGACGGCCGCGGGTTCAACGTGGATGAGGCGCTCGGACAGGTCGGGCCCGGGACCGAGAGCGTGGGCCTGCTGGGCATGCAGGAGCGCGTCCGGCTCCTGAACGGCCGGCTGGAGATCCGCTCCACCGAGGGCGGCGGGACAACCGTGGTCGTGCAAGCGCCAGTCGTCGAGGAGGTGACCTGAGTGGCCAAGATCCGGGTCGTCGTGGTGGACGACCACACGCTGATTCGCCAGGGAATCGTTGGACTCCTCAACAGCCAGCCGGACATCGAGGTCGTGGGCGAGGCCGGGGACGGCCACGAGGCGCTGGCAGCGGCAATCGAGCTCGTGCCGGACGTGCTCCTGATGGACATCTCGATGCCGGGCATGAGCGGTCTTGCCGCGACCGCCGAGGTCAAGGCCCGCCGCCCGGACGTCCACGTGCTCATCCTGACGATCCACGATCGCGAGGACTATCTGTTCCAGGCCCTTCGAGCGGGCGCCTCGGGTTACGTGCTCAAGGGAGCCGACGTCCAGGACCTGCTGGCCGCGGTTCGGAGTGCCTACCGGGGCCAGGTGTATCTCTACCCGAGCATCGCCGGAGCGCTCGTTGCCGACCACCTCCGCCGCACCCGCAGCGGGGAGGACCGCGCGACGGACGGCGGCTTGAGCGACCGCGAGCGGGAGATTCTGCAACTCATCGCCCAGGGCAAGACGACCGCGCAGATCGCCACCGAGCTGTTCCTGAGCCCCCACACCGTGCAATCGCACCGCGACCACATCATGGCCAAGCTGGACCTGCACTCGAAAGCAGCGCTGATCAAGTACGCCATCACCAAGGGGCTGATCGACCTGTAGGCCGACCGGCCCGACCAGTCTCGACGGCCTATCCCCTGAATCGCCCACCCCGAAATAGGGCGTTCTGCTCAGGGGCCTCCCGTGTGCACCCGATGGCCCTGTCCAGGCGCGACTGCCACGCTGGTACTCCTGAAGGACATAGGAGAGAAGCCAGCATGTTTCAGACCACACCCACCGAAGGCGCCCATCCGATTGTCGGGCGTGGTGCCCAACGCCAGCCCGGGCGCCGCCGCCGCGCGTTCATCGTTCCCTTCCTCGCCGCCGGCGTCGCGCTGGCGGTCGGTGCCTGCTCCGGAGCCGCCGCTCCCCAGTGGACGTACGCGCCGACGGTCACGCCGGACCCGCCGGCCGCCGTGCCTGCCGCCCAGGCCGCGGTCGCGCTTTCAGCGCCTTCGACGTCCCCGGCACCCGTGGCTGCCCCGGCGGGGGCGTCGGTCAGCCTCAACCTCACGATCGTCACCGGCGACATGACCGGGAAGACCGAATGGCCCGCCTTCATCCCGTCCGACTTCAGCCTGCCGGCAAACTCGACGGTCACCGTCACGATCACGAACTTTGACAACGCGACCCCGCTGCCCAAGGGCGCCGAGTCGTACGCCAAGGCGAGCGGGATCGTGGGCGGCACGTTCACGGTCACGCCCATCAAGTCCGGCGAACCGAACGGGGCCGCCGGCCGCACGACCACCATGGCCGCGCTCAATCCGGCGCAGGTTTCGCACACCTTCACCATCGCCGCCCTCGGCATCAACGTCCCGATCGCCCCGCAGTCTCGCGTGACCTTCGTCATCCACACCGGCGCCCCCGGCACCTACGTCTGGCGTTGCTTCGATCCGTGCGGCATGGGCACTTCCGGATGGGGGAGCGCGATGGCGGCCAAGCGTGGCTACATGAGCGGCACCCTGACGGTCGTCGGCTGAGGCCCAGGGCGGACCGGTCGCAGCGACCGGTCCGCCAGCGACCGCGACACCGTCGCCGGCAGTCCCGATCGACTCGACCAGGTGGAGGCCTACTACACGGACATCCGGCGGGGCAACCCACCGTCGCCGGAGCTGCTCGAGGAGCTCATCGGCCGCTATCGGGCCATCGGCGGTGGCTCACCGCTGTCGCGGATCGT
>JANMQO010000006.1:0-13404 GCA_031370565.1 Chloroflexota bacterium | reverse complement strand
CGGCAGTCCCGATCGACTCGACCAGGTGGAGGCCTACTACACGGACATCCGGCGGGGCAACCCACCGTCGCCGGAGCTGCTCGAGGAGCTCATCGGCCGCTATCGGGCCATCGGCGGTGGCTCACCGCTGTCGCGGATCGTCGAAGCGCAGCGGGCGGCGCTCCAGACCGAGCTGGCCGCCCGGGGCCGTCCCGTCCGAGTCCAGCGGAACGCACGACGATATCTGGTGGCCTGAACGGCGCGGGCATCGCTCGCCCCTGGAGGCGACACGATGCGCTGGGCACCCGGCTCAGCGTGCTTCGTTCTCTTACCCGACCAACCTACCGGCCGGGTTGAACCTGCCAGATCTCGATCCAGTCGGGACCGTCGAGGTAGTCGCCCGCCGGGACCTATGGCCCGCCAAACAGGGCCGACCGCCTCTCGCGGCTCCGGAACCGGATCGTCATACGATTGCGGCGGTGCGCATGGAAGCGACTCGCACGGGCGTGGCCATCTCCGTGACCGAGGGGCCGCTGCACGCCCGACACTCCATTCAGAGACGGAGACGGCCGTATGGATCGACCGGACAGAGGCCAGGTGATGCCGGGATCGGGCGCTGTGCGTCGCCTGGCATGGATCGGGGTGGGGCTCCCGGTCGTCTTCATCGTCACGCTCGAGCTGATCCGGTTCACCGTGGTCGAGGGGGACACGGCCCACAACCCCGGCCACATCGTCCTGGCCGCAACCACGGTGCTGGCGGTCGTCGCGTTCGCGCTGCTCATGTCCTCGCTCATCGAGCGCGCGCAGCGTCACATCATCCGGCAGAACCGCGAGCTGGCGGCGGTCAACGCGGTCTCGACCGCCGTCCAGGGCGAGCTCGGGGTCGACGTGATCATCGACGCCGCCCTCGAGAGCGTCATCGCGTCGACGGGGGCGACCGAGGCGTCGGTGACGATATTCGATCCGGCCGGCGGGCCCGCTGGAGAGGGCGCCGGGGAGCGCCGGGTCGTCAGGGCGGAGCACGCCTCTCCCATGCAGGGGATCGGTTCGGTCGTCCCGCACCTCATCGATATCCCCCTGTCCGCCGGGGCATCGGTCGTGGGTCGGATGCGACTCCACCTGCCGGCAGGCGCAACCGCGCCCGATCTCCTTGCCTCGGCCACCCTCCAGAACATCGGCCACCAGCTCGCCTGCTCGATCCAGATCGGCCAGTTCGTTGCCGATCTCCAGCGCCGGAGGCGCGAGGGCCACGGGACCTACGATGTGCTGCTCCAGATCTCCAATCAGCAGCCTTTGGCCGACATCCTGGCAGCGGTCGTGGGGCACGCCCGCGACCTGCTGGGAAGCGACGAGGCGGTCATCTGCCTGAATGCGGCCGCCTCGCGCTCGGTGCAGCTCGACGGACCACTCGGGGGGATGATCTCGCTGGCCGACGGAGCCGTGTGCATCTCGGCCGACGCCGATCGATTCCACGACCTGCCCGATCGCCAGCCCACCTGCCCCGTTCGCTCATCACCCGAGATCAGGCGCAGCGCCGAGGCCGCCATGCGCAGTCCGGACGGCTCGCTCGGCGACATCTGGATCGGTCGCAAGTCGGACGTTCGCTACTCCGAACGCGACCAGCAATACCTCGCGATGCTGTCCGACCTGGCCTCCATCGCGATCACCAACGCACGGATGCGCGAGGGCGAACACCAGGGCGCGATACTCGCCGAGCGCGAGCGGATCGCCCGCGAGATGCACGACAGCCTGGCGCAGGTCCTGGGGGTCGTTCACCTGCGGCTCCGGGCGCTCGGAAACCGCGTCGAGGTCGCGCATTCGGCCCCGGTCGCAGCGGAGCTGATCGACCTGGCGAGCTTGACCGAGGAGGCCTATCGCGACGTGCGCGAGGCTATCCTCGGCCTGCGCGAGTCGAGCCGGGTCGATCGAGGGCTGATCGACAGCCTCCGCGTCTTCGTCGACAAGTACAGCCAGCAGGCGGGGGTCAAGGCCACTCTCGAGACGGCACTCGATCGGGAGCTGGCGCTCTCGCCACGCGCCGAGGTCCAGGTGATCCGGGTCATCCAGGAGGCGCTGACCAACGTCCGCAAGCATTCCGGCGCGTCCTCCGCAGTCGTGCGCATCAGCGCCGGGGACGACGGCACCGCGATCGTCGTCGAGGACGATGGTCGCGGCTTCGACCTGGCCGGCTCCCTGCTCGGCCGTGACGGCTTCGGGCTGCACGCGATGCGCGAACGGATGGAGCTGATCGGCGGTACCTTGACGATCGACTCCTCGCCCGGACGGGGGACGCGCGTCATTGCGCTGATGCCGGACGCGGCATTCGCTGCGGTTTCAGCCCTCGAGGTGAATGGTGCAGACAACGGCGCCCATCCGGATCCTGCTCGTCGATGACCAGCCGCTCTTCCGCAGCGCCATCGCGACGCTCATCGCGGAGCAACCCGACATGGTCGTCCTGGGCGAAGCCGAGAACGGGCTCGAGGGGGTCGAGAAGGCCCACGCGCTGAACCCCGATCTTGTCGTCATGGACGTGGAAATGCCGGTCATGGACGGGGTGGAGGCGGTTCGCCTCATCCGGGAGCAGCTTCCGGCCATCAAGGTGGTCATGCTGACCGTCTCTGAGTCGGATGACCATCTTCTCGACGCGCTCCGCAACGGCGCCCATGGGTATCTGTTGAAGGACCTCCGGCCGGAGCAGCTCTACGGCCTGCTGCGATCGGTCATGCGCAATGAGACGCCCCTGTCACCGGCGATCGCGGGTCGGCTGGTCGCCGAGATCCGGAGCAGCCATGTGGTCCGGACCGCATCCCTCAAGGAGCCGCAGGGCCCGGCCCTCTCTCGGCGCGAGATCGAGGTCCTCCAGCTCGTGGCAGACGGCTTGGGCAACAAGGAGATCGGCGCACGCCTCTCGATCACCGAGGGAACCGTCAAGAACCACGTCCACAACGCGCTGGAGAAGCTACATCTGGAGAACCGGACCCAGGCCGCGGCCTACGTCGTGCGGCAGGGCCTGGGGCACCGACCGGCCGACGCAGGCTGATCCGGACGCGGCCGGATCAGCCGCGTGACCATGCCGCACGGTAGATGCCGTCCAGCCTCCGATTGTGCCGGCCCGGGGATGGAAGCGCGGCGTGCCCCTCCCTACGATGGCCTCCTCAAGGCCGCCAGGCGCTTGCCACGAGGACGTTCCACATGCAGGATGACCGACCCATCTCGGTCCTGATCCTGTTCGCCCACCCGCTGCTCGGCGAGGGCCTCGCCGGGCTGCTCTCGTCGGAGCCCGGGCTCAAGGTCGTCGCCGTCCAGGGCGATGACGCCGCGATGGTGGAGCGGGGGCTGGCGGCGGCCCCCGACGTGATCATCTTCGAGCGGGGCGATCCCGATCGTGCGGTCCAGATCCTCGAGCTCGTGCCGGACGCCCTGATCATCGACGTGGGAATCGGTCCCGGTCCTACCTTCACGTACCGCCGCGAGGAGATCTCCGCATGGCCCGAAGGGATCCTCGCGGCGATCCGCCAGGTGTCGAGTCCCCACCGACGGGCGCAGACCGCGGTCCCGATGGCACCGCCTGGGGTCGCCGTCCGGTTCTGAGGCGGACGCGGGGTGATCCTGCCGCCGCGGACCTGTATCCAAAACCTACCGGCCGGTAGATACCTTGCCCCTCGGTGCGGCGGCATGCTGCGTCCACGGAGTGCGCGCGAGGTCGTGCGTGGCGTGCGCCGGGGCCCTTGCGTGCCAGATGGGAGCAGGACGGATGGAGCCAAACGCTGGCGGTCCCGCGGGTCGACCGATCGGGCGCCGCCGCTTCATCCGGATGCTCCTCGGCTTTTCGGCGTTCTCGACCCTGGCGATGGTGGTCACGCCCATCGTCGGCTTCCTCATCCCGCCCAGGACGGTGGGCGCAGGCGCCGGCGGACGCGTCCTGGCAGCGACGACCGCCGACCTCCCGATCGGGCACGGCAAGGTCGTCGCCATGGGGAGCAAGCCGGTCATCGTCGTCAATACCGCTGCCGGCGTCAAGGCGTACTCGGCCGTCTGCACGCACCTCGGCTGCATCGTCGGCTACGACACGACGTCCAACCACATCGTCTGCCCGTGCCATGACGGTCACTTCAACCCGGCGAGCGGCGGCGTCATCTCCGGGCCCCCGCCGCAGCCGCTCCCGCCGGTCCCCGTCGCGGTTGAGAAGGACCAGATCTTCCTGGTGAGCGGCTAGCCATGACGACGCACCCGGAGGCTGGGGCAGGCGGTAGCCGGATCTCGGACTGGTTCGAGGAGCGCCTCCAGGCCCGCGCGCTGTTCAGGGCCCTCCTGCACGTCCGGATCCCCGCCCAGGCCAGGACCTACTACCTCGGCGGCATCACCCTCTTCCTGTTCGGCGTCCAGGTCGTCACGGGCACGTTGCTGAGCCTCTACTACAAGCCCACGCCTGAGACCGCGTACGACAGCGTCAAGTACATCACCAGCGTCGTGGAGTTCGGCTGGCTCATCAGGAGCGTGCACCACTGGGCCGCCAACCTGATGGTCATCTGCCTCGTCCTGCACCTCGCCAGGATCTTCGTGCAGGGTGCCTACAAGTACCCTCGTGAGCTCACCTGGATCGTGGGCGTGGGCCTCCTGGCGGCCACGATCGGCTTCGGGTTCACGGGCTACCTGCTGCCGTGGGACCAGCGGTCGTTCTGGGCCACGACCGTCGGGACCGAGATCGCGGGGGGCGTCCCGGTGATCGGCGACGCGCTCCTGCAGTTGCTGCGCGGAGGCAGGGACGTGACCGACGCGACGCTCAGCAGGTTCTTCGGGATGCACATCCTGGTCCTGCCGCTGATGATCGGGGCCTTCCTGGTCATCCATCTCACGATCGTCCACCAGCTGGGTCTCGCCAACCCGAAGCGGCCGGAGGCCAGGCCCGAAAGGGCCTCCGCGGCGCTCAACGGCACGGTCGAGAAGCTCAAGCCCTTCTTCCCCCACTACGTCCTCGACGAGGTCATCGCCTGGGCGGCGATGCTCGCGGTACTGGTCGTGCTGGCCTCGGTCCTGCCGGCCGGCCTGGAGGAGAAGGCGAATCCCCTCGAGACGCCGGCGCACGTCAAGCCGGAGTGGTACTTCCTGTCGGTCTACCAGCTTCTGAAGGTCGTCCCGCGAGACGTTGGGATCATGGCTCCGATGGTCGCCATCGTGGCCCTCGGGCTGCTGCCGTTCCTCGACCGCAACCCGGAGGTCAGGGCGCGGAAGCGACCGCTCGCGCTGCTCATCGGAGTGGTGGCGGCGGTGATGACCGTCGGCCTGTCCGTATGGGGCTACTACAGCTAGCGAGGCTCCGCCGATCATGACCTTCCTCCCGCGCATCGCCGACGGGGCCACCCGGCTGGTCCGCCTGATGCTGCTCTCAGCGGTCCTGGGCCTGCTGGGTCTGGCCCTGGTCGAGGCCGTCGCAGCGGCGGATCCGTCAGCGGTCCCCTCGCCGAGCCCGTCGATCCTGCCGGATATCACCGCCGAGCCGCCGTCGCCGAGCGCCGAGCCAGCAGACCTGCCGTCGCCAGGCGCGAGCCTGTCGGTCGCCCCGCAGGACACCTGCTACACGTGCCACAGCGCGATTGACAACACGCAGCACGACATCGCCCAGAAGTGGAAGGACAGCGTGCACGGCCGGAACGGGATCGGCTGCGCAAGCTGCCACGGCGGCGATCCGACATCGGACGAGGTCACCGTGGCGATGTCGAAGGCAGCCGGCTACATCGGCAAGCCCGACCGTACGACGACCGTCGGCGTCTGCGGCAACTGCCACTCCGACGTCGAGCGAATGCGCCAGTACCAGCTACCGACCGACCAGCTGGTCAAGTACCGGACGAGCGTCCATGGCGAGCGGTTGTTCGGCGCCCAGGACACCCGGGTCGCCATCTGCATCGACTGTCACGGGGTTCATGACGTCAAGAAAGCGTCCGATCCGACCGCGCCCGTCTACCCGTTGAACGTTCCCAAGCTGTGCGCCTCCTGCCACGCTGACACGAAGCTGATGGAGCCGTACGACATCCCGACGGACCAATTCGAGGTCTACCAGGCGAGCGTCCACGGCAAGGCGCTCCTGATCAACCAGGACATGCGCGCCCCGACGTGCGCCTCGTGCCATGGCTCCCACGGTGCCAAGCCGCCCCGGAGCTCCGAGGTCGTCGGCGTCTGCGGCAAGTGCCACACGGCGACCCAGACGCTCTACGAGCAGAGCCGGCACGCGAAGCTGACCGTCGGCCCGAAGTGCTGGACGTGCCACGGCGCCCATGACGTGGCCCAGCCCGACGAGTCCCGCTTCTTCCACCCGAAGCCGCCCGAGATCGACTGCACGACCTGCCACAACCCCAGCGACCGGACCCTGATCCTCAACGCTGATCGATTCAGCAAGGACCAGGATCGCCGCTGCGACACGTGCCACCACCAGGGATCCATCCTCTACTCGCAGGCCCAGGGCATCTACGGCTCGCTCGATCGGGCGAACGCCGCGTACCAGAAGGCCGAGGGGCGGATCGGCGAGGCGGCCGGGGCGGGCATGATCGTGTCCGACGCCGACGTCACCCTGTCCCAGGCCCGGACGAGCCTGATTCGGGCGCGGGCCGCGGTGCACACGACGAAGCTCACCTTGGTCGCAGCCCTCGCCGACGAGGCGTCAGCGAAGGCCGCCGAGGCCCAGCAGTTCGCCGACACCAAGCTGCAACAAAGCGTGTTCCGGCGCGAAGCCATGGTCGTCGTCCTGGGGTTCATCCTGATCAACATCCTGGCGTTGCTCCTGCTCAGGCGCAGGATCGACCACGAGGATGTATCGGCGTAGGCCCGCCCGGCTGTCGCGGTCGACGGGAACGTGATCGGCGGGCCTGAACCCGGGCCTCGCGCCGACGCGCGCACGGGGGGCCGGTTCTGCCGATAGAGATCCAGCGGCACCGGGGCGCCGCCGCACCTGTACCGCTTATCTACCCGCCGACGGATGGGATCTTGCGGGCCCAGGGGCCACCATCGACATGAGGGGTCATGGGTCCCGCCCGATTCGTCGCCCGCGGCGGATCGGATGCCCTGGTCTCACGGGTGAACGTCTCGCGGATTCGCGACGAAAACAGGTGCCTCGCGATGCAAGTGCCTCGAAGATTGGCCTCCCTCCCAGACCGGACGCTCAACCGGCTGCTCATCGGTGGCGTCCTCGTCCTGGTGATCGGGATCCCCGTGGTCGGAGTCGTCTACTTCATGGACCGATACGTCGATGCAGGCCCGACGCTCGTCCAGCGCCAGCTCGCGACTGCCGAGGAGGCCGTCCGAAAGACGCCGAACAGCGTTGGGGTCCGCCTCCAGCTCGCCGCGGTCTACGTGGCGGCGAACCGGCCGGATGACGCGCTGAAGCAATACGACGAGATCCTCAAGGTCCAGCCAGGCCATCGTGGCGCCCTCCTCGGACGCGGCCAGGTGCAGGTGGCCAGGGGCGATCTCAGGGGCGCCGCGTCGTCGTTCGAACAGATCGTCAATGACTCCACGACCGGCAAGGGTGGGGAATTCGCCGGGGCCGATCCGCAGCTCGAGCAGGCCTATTTCGAGCTCGGCTCAATCGCGCTGAAAGAGGGTCGCACCCCGGACGCTGTGGCGGCGCTCGAGGCGGCACTGAAGATCGATCCGACCGACGCGGACGCCTGGAACCTGCTCGGTCGGGCGCAGCTGAAGGCCGGTGCAGGAGTCGCGGCCGTGGGGGCGCTCCGAAAGGCGATCCTGTTCGTGCCGACCGGCTGGAGCGAGCCCTACGCCACGCTAGCTCAGGCGTACCAGTTGCTCGGCAAGACCGCCGAGTCGGAATACGCGACTGCCATGGTCGACTTCGCAGAGAAGCGGCCCGCCCAGGCGAAGCAGCGGCTCGAGACCCTGACGAGCGGGCCCGTCGCGGTCGACGCGATGCTCGGTCTGGGGATGATCGCGGAGGCCGAGGGCGACCGCGAGGCGGCGACCCGCTGGTACCAGAAGGTGGTCGTGGTCGACCCGCAAAACTTCAATGCGCGAGTGGGCCTCGGACGCCTCGGCGTCGAGGTGCCCGGCGGGGCACACCCGAGCGACGGTCCGGCAAGCCCGGCGCCGCAAGGGAACAGCTGACATGACCACGCCCGGGACGTCCCCAGAGGCCATCCCCGAGGCCGAGGCGGCATCCGCCACACCCGGAGCACCCGTCGTGGCGGACGCCACCGTCGCATCGGACGCCGCCCCGGACGAGCGCCGGCGTCGTCGGCGCAAGCTCGCGCTGCTCCTCTTCCTGCTCATGGTACTGAGCGTCTTCGCCCTGATCGGCGGGCTCTACATGGTCACCCGCAAGCCGCTCACGGACCTGCCGATCCCGGGTATTTCCAACGCGAAGCTGCCCCACTACGTCTTCAGCGTCTACGGCACGAGCCGGCCGCTCGGCGTGGCGGTCAGTCCGTCCGGTGACCGCATCTACGTGACGGAATCGGACGGAGACCGCAGCGTGAAGGTCTTCGACGCCAAGGGCAACCCGGTTGCCACGCTCAGGCCGCCCAAGGACGAGTCGGACCATCAGCCCGTCTACCTTGCCCTGGAGCCGCAGAGTGGGGACGTCTATGTGAGCGACCGACCGTCGGGCACGATCTTCGTCTACACCAGGGACGGCAAGTTCGCGAGAGCCTTCAAACCCAAGCCGCTGATCGTTGGGTGGCAGCCACTCGGGCTCGCCTTCAGTCCGCAGGGCGACCTCTGGGTCATCGACCTGAGCTCGCCGTTCCAGCGCATCGAGATCTTCGGCCTCGATGGGACCCTCAAGAAGACCCTCGGTCAGCCCAACCAGTTCAACTTCCCCAACATGGTCGCGTTCGACGCGCGCGACAACGTCTATCTCACGGATAGCAACAACGGGCGGGTCGTCATCCTCGACCAGAGCGGCAAGCAACTCTCGACGATCAATCGGGGCGTGAGCGTCGGTGACCTTGGGCTGCCGCGCGGCGTCGCGATCGACGACACGGGCCGCCTCTACGTGGTGGACGCCACCGCCCACAACGTGCAGATCTACGCGGTGGGCACCGACAAGAACGCCCGGCCCAAGTATGTCGGCACGATCGGCGAGGAAGGCCTCCAGGAGGGCGCGTTCGAGTATCCGAACGGGGTGGCTGTCGACTCGCGGGCACGCATCTACGTGACCGACCGCGAGAACAACCGAGTCCAAGTGTGGAGCTATTGAGCTTGGCATGAGGAGGTGAGACTGGCGAACCTGCGCGCGCCGCCCAGGCGGCGGGCATTCATCGTCCAACTCCGTACGAGAGAAAGGAGGGCAGGACAGTGAGACGATTTGCGCTCCTCGTTGCAGGAGGCGCGGTCTGGCTGCTTCTTGCCGCAGTTCCGGCTTTTGCCGACAACGGGCCCCATGTAGTGGGCGCGGGCGCTGTCGCGGACGGGTGTGCGGGTTGTCACCGCGCTCACACCGCGACTCAGCCCAAGCTCCTCCTCCAGGCCCAGCCGGCTCTCTGCTACACCTGCCACGGCGCCGCGGGCACCGGGGCTTCGACCGACGTGGAGAGCGGGATCGCGTACACGCTCGCATCGCGGACCGGCTCAACCGGGACTGTTGCCGGCGCGCTGCGCGGCGGCGGCTTCGCCAACGCCCGGATCGACTCCGCGACACCCACGGGACAGGCCGCTTCCGGGAGCAGTCCCCTCGGGATCATCCCGGTAAGGGGCCTCGGCGCGGCCGTCACGTCCACCCACGTGGTGGATGGGACGACGGCCACGGCCTGGGGCAACGGAGTCCTCAACTCGGGGGCCGGCTTGTCGATCCAGCTCAAGTGCGGCTCGTGCCACGACCCACACGGGAACGGGAACTACCGGATCCTCCGGCCCATCCCGCAACAGTCCGGTGCGGCTGCCGTGACGATCGCTGACACGGTCACCGCGAAGGCCTACACGACGACGAACTACTGGTCCGTCGGCGCAACGGACAACGCGGCGTTCCTCACGAACGCCAGCGCCTGGTGCGCAACGTGCCACACCCGCTACAACGCGAGCGGGAGCTCAGGCTCGACCGACAGCGGTGACGCGATCTTCACCTACCGGCACAAGACCGACGTGGCCTCCGCCGGCGGGCCGAACTGCGTCCAGTGCCACGTCGCCCATGGGTCCAACGCGGCCCAGGGCACGACCTCGCAGACCGTCAAGAACCCGGATGGCACCGCCGCCATTCCGGTCACCGACAGCAGGCTTCTCCGGATCGACAACCGGGGTGTCTGCCAGATGTGCCACAACAAGTAGCCGACCTCGGACCCGTGGTGGCCGCTGGCACACGGCAGGCCACCACGGGTTCCGGCCTCTCGGCCGAAAAACACTGGACGGACGATCGACCATGAAGCGGACGAACGGCTCCCTCGTTCACCGCGCCAAGCCACTCTTCGCGGCCGTGACGTTCACCTCGGCGTTCGCGCTCGCGTTCTTGCCGATCGGTCCGGCGCCGGCGATCGCACTGGCACCTTCACCCGACCCGGCCGCCTCGATCGCTCCGAGCTCGGATCCCGGGCAGAGCCTCGCGCCGATCCCCACCAGCACCGTGGATCCCGGTCCGACGCCCTCCCCGACCCCGCTGCCGCCGGGCGTCCTCTCCGCTGACGGAGGCACGGTGGATGCGGGTGACGTCACGATGACGGTCCCGGCCGGTGCGGTCGGCGGCCCGACGAGGTTCAGCGTCGGGCGCGAACGCGGCCTGCCTGACTTCGACGGCACGCCGCCCCTGATGGGCTTTTCGATCAGGGCTGCCGATGCCGAGACCGGCGCAGCGGTCGGCACGTTCGGGACACCGGTCGTCGTCGCGGTCTCGACCGGTAGCTTCGACCTGACGGATATTGACCCGGCGGACCTGAGCCTTGCCAGCCTGGGTCCGGATGGCACCTGGCAGATGCTCGCTACGAGTCACTTGAGCGGAGCGCTTCGGACCCAGATCGACGCGCCGGGAACATTCGCCGTCGTCGAGGTCATCCCGGCTCGCCAGGTGACGGTGGACCTCGATCATTCGTCCAACGCGCCATCGAAGGGCCGCCACCGGATCGACCCCGGGACCACACTCACGGTGAGCGTCGGCGTGAAGCCCCAGGCTACGATCGCCCGCGCCCAGTTCGTGGAGACGGTCCCGGTCGGCTGGGCGATCGTCGATGCGGGCTCGGGCACGTGGGACGAGCAGCACCGCCTCATCACCTGGGGACTCGGGAAGGTCCCAGGTAAACGGACGTTCATCCGGTCGTTCACCGTGCGCGCCCCGCTCGTGTCGCCGACCGACGGAGCCCCGGTCTTTGAGTCCACGTTCTCCGCCCGGCTGGGCTATCGGGGCGGCTCGGAGGCTGCGAGGGACGTGACCGCGTTCGTGGCACCGCTTCTCGTGATCGAGCATCGGACGCTGGCCCGGGTGGACCGCGAGACCGGCGCGGTGTCGTATCAGTCTGAGGACCAGCCCCTCCGCAACGAGCCGTTGTTCCGCGTGTTCCGCCTCCGGTTCCAGGTGCGGAACGCTGACGCCGTCCCGGTTCCCTGGACGCCGCTCCTCCAGTTCCGCCCGACAGGCGCGACCGCATGGACGGCGGTCCCCGACCGCGAATACAAGGATGGTGTCGCGTTCTATGTCGCGCCGGAGCGCCTCCGCCAGCAGGCCGATCCGACGTCTCCTGACGTGCCGGACGGCCCGGAGAACGCTGCGATCGGGACGTCCGAGATCAAGATGCACGACCGGGACGACAACGAGGAACAGCCGGCGCCCGGACGTCACTCGATGGGTCCGAATCCCGCACCCACCATGACGATCCCCGGCCGGTCCTACAGCGAGGTCGAGTTCAGTGTCCGCGCCACCGTGGCCGCCGACTACCTCGCTGAATACGAGTTCCGGATCAGCGACGCCGGGGGCGGGTTTGACGGCGCCGTGACGGCCACCGTGCAGATCGGACCCGAGCCGCCGCTCGTCCTGTCCCCTGGGCAACGGCAGGGCATCTGGGTCGGCGGACCCACGGCTGCGCTGCCGGACGCCTCGGGCACCGCCTACAGGTTGCAGCCCCCGACTGGCACGGTGGTCGACGCATCGGCGCCAGGCGCCGGTGTCGCCACGGCTGACTTCCGATCGACCGGCCCACGCTACGCGCTCCTCGCCTCCGCCATCGCGGCGCCGGTCCCTGCCGCGGCGGCCCTGGCTGTTCCGGTCGTCGGGACGCACGGTCCCTACTCGACGACCGCCGACCAGTGCGCGATCTGCCACCGACAGCACACCGGCAAGAACAAGAGCCTCCTCAGCCAGCCACCGCCCCAGAGCAACCTGTGCTTCACCTGCCACGACGGCTCCGGCGCGAACACGAACGTCAAGGCCCAGTACACAGACGCGGCCGTACCCGCGAACGACGCCACAACCCGCAGCTACTACCGGCACGACGCACTCGTGACGACCACGCACACTCGAGCGGACCTCAACGAGTTCGGCGGCCTGAGCAACCGCCACAGCGAGTGCGGGGACTGCCACAACTCACACAAGGCGAACGCGACGAACGGCACCCAGACGACGACCGGCTGGACGGCATCCGGGCGGCTGGCGAACATCTCCGGGGTCTCGGTCGTGAACGGAGCCTCCGGCGTGGCTCCGACCTACACGTTCCTCAACGGGACCACGAACCCCGTCACTCGCGAGTACCAGCTGTGCTTCAAGTGCCACTCCGGGTTCACGACCCTCCTGTCGAACCCGACGGGCACGCCCACACCCTACTCGCGCTACGAGCTCGACAAGGGGGTGGAGCTCAACCCGAGCAACGCCTCGTACCACCCGATCGAGGCCGCCGGCAAGAACACGACCGCGGCGATGACCAACCAGCTGGCCGCCACCTCGCCCTACAAGCAATGGACGTTCAGCACGACGAGCACGATCCGCTGCGTCAACTGCCACGGCGACAACCGGAAGTACAACCAGGCGACGCCGCCGGCAGCGGGGTCCGACCTGGCGCCGCACGCCAACACGTACCGCGGCGTCCTCCTGCAGAACTACCGCGATCGCGCGCTCATGCAGTCCGCGGAGGCATACAGCGCTGGGAACTTCGCGCTGTGCTACCTGTGTCACGGGGAGAATCCGTTCGCGGACATCAGCGGGAGCACGAACGCGAACACGAACTTCCGGTTCCACGGATTTCACTTGGGGAACCTGCCCCGGAACACAAGCACCTCGTACAACATCGACCAAGCGGGGGCGGGACGCGGGTTCGCGATCTGCGCAGAGTGCCACTTCCGGATCCACTCGACGACCTACCGCGTCGGCACGCAGCCGGCCTACCAACGCCTCGTCAGCTTCGCCCCGAGCGTAACGACGGGAGCGACGCCGTGGAGCCAGACGGGCAGGAGCTGCACGCTGACCTGCCACGGCGCGAGCCACTCGTCCTGGACGTACTAGCGGGC
>JANMQO010000334.1:0-5658 GCA_031370565.1 Chloroflexota bacterium | reverse complement strand
GATCACCGTCGCGCACGTCGCGTCATTCGGACCGTAGAGGCGGAATGTGATTGTGCCGGTCGGGTTGAATCCACCGGCGAGCGTCGCCGTGTCGTGGATCTGGCCGCCGATGACGACGCTGTCCGATGCAGTGGTTGTGATCGTCGGCTGGTTCAGGCCGACCGAGACGATCTCGATGCTGCAATCGCTAGAGGCCGGCTCGTTCGCGGCGTCGCCGCTGTAGTCGGCCTGCCAGTAGTAGTTGCCCGAGCCGTTGAACTGGACGTCGTCGGAGTTCGGGGCGAGGTGGTTCGTGACCGTCTTCGTGCCCGCGTCCCTGAACAGGGTCTGGCAATTGGCGTCGCTGAACACCTGGTAGTGGACCGTGCCGCCTGCGGTCGCGGTCGAGTTCGTCAGGGTTGACGTGTCGTGAGCCGAGGCGCCGAGGGCGATCGAGATCGTCGTGCCGGTTGCGTTGCCGCTGGCCAGCTCGGTGTTGATCGACGGATGGGCCGGGTTGACGACGACGCTCTCGTTCTCGTCGTTGCACGCGCCCGAGGCGGTGTTGTTGTTGACGTCGCCGTTGTACGTCGCAACCCAGCGGTAGGTGCCGACCGCGGTGGGCGTGAATGCCGCGGACGTCGCCGTGGCGCCGTTCAGCGGGCGGTTGGCGCTGGTGAAGATCGCGGTGTTGGCGCACGTCGCATCGTTCGGGCCATACAGCTTGAACGTGACGGTCCCGGTCGGGCTGTTGCCGCCGCTGACCGTCGCGGTGTCGCTGATCGAGCCGCCGATCGTCACGTCAGCGGACGCGACGGTCGAGATTCCCGGATTGGCCTTGTTGACGATGTCGGTCTCGCCCTCGTCGTTGCAGACGCCGGTCGAGGACAGGTTCTTGGCGTCGCCGCTGTAGCTGGCGATCCAGCGATAGGTGCCCGCGGTCTTCGGGCTGTACGAGGCCGGTCCGTAGGTGTCGTTGCCGGAAACGGCGAACGGCGCGCTCGTGAAGTCGGCCGCACCGGAGCACGTCGCGTCATCCGGGCCGTAGGCCTTGAACGTGATCGTGCCGCCCGCGTCAGCGGTTGCGCCCGACAGCGTGGCGCTGTCGGCGATCGCCGTGCCGACGGTCACCGTCTGCGCGGCCGAGGTTGTGATCGCAGTCGGCTTCTTGAGGACCTGGAAGCATTCAGTCGTCGCGTTGGTGTGGCTCGCGTCGAGGTACTTGGAGCCTTGCGCCGCCGTGTAGTCGACGCGGAAGCAGTAAAAGCCAACCGCCGTCGGCGTGAACGGATTGGAGGTCGCCGTCCCCCCGGACAGAGTCTTCGTCCCGCGGCTGGTGCCGCTGCCGGCTGTCGAGCAGTCCGGAACGGCGCTCGCATTGAAGCAGCTGGAGAACTCGACCGACCCGGTGACGGTGCCCTTGGAGCCCGTCAAGGTGGCGGTGTCGGTGACCGAATCACCGATCGTGATGGTCCCGACGGAGCCGAGGCTCTGGCCGTCGTGCTTGACCTGGGTCGCGATCGTCGGCGGCTCGCAGAACGAGAACCCACCCATCGCGTAATCGGACAGTGTCGAGGTGAGCGGCTGGGAGGACCGCGTCTCCGAGATGAAGGTCGAGAAGCAACCCTGGTCCAGGCCGAAGTGCGTCAGGTCGATGCCGGCCTCGAAGAAGCCGCCCGCCGGAATCTTGTTGGCGGTGCCCGACTTCGGGGTGTACGGCCATGGCGAGGTGATCTCGCTCGCGTTCACAACGCCGCACACGGGATCGTTCGCGGGGGTGGACGCGGCTGAGCAGTCGACGCCGTTCGCCACGCCGACGAGCCCGCCGCTTGCCGTGCTCCACTTGGAGACGAGGAACGTGCTGATCGTGCCGCCGTTGGTGAAGTTCACCTGGACGAGGATGTCGCCGTCCTGGTGCACGCCGCTGAACGTGTGGTTAGCGTTCTCGCCGACGCTCCCCTGGAGAAACCAGAACCCGACGAAGGCGTCGCCGTTCTGTGCGTAGCGGTCCTGCCCGAAGTAGACGATCTGATGGTTGTCAGCGTTCGTATATGCAGCCGCGTACGCGTGTTCGATGTCGTTCTTGTCCTGGACCCCCGGACCCGAGGTCCATTTCCAGGAGCTGATGTCGATCCCGTCCTTCGTCGACCCGCCTGTGAACAGATGCTCATCCGCAGTGCTGTTGATGGCGTCCGTCTTGAAGATGACGTGATCGGACCCTGACGTCGTTGTTCCGTTCTTGACGTCGGCGAACACCTGGTCCCAGTCGTGGGTCGTGGTCGTTACGGCGTTCTTGTCGAGCTCGAACAGCCCGTCGTTGTGGACGGCGAGGGCGGCCGGCGCCAGCGCGAAGGTCGCGTACTGGAGCAGCAGCGACAGGATGAACAGCGCGCTCCACGACAGGGCAAAGGCCCGTCGCGTTCGCGAGCTCGCGAGCCGGAAGGCTCCCCGAGACAGCATCGATGTGACCTCCTGATGGGCCTGGCCGCAGCCGGTGCCCGATGTGCCCTGATCCCCGATCGGGCGTGATCCCCGAAACGTCTGATCCGATCCCCTGGTTTTTCGGGCCCTTGCCCGTCGTCCCGCTGGTCGCGTCCGACAGTTGGCCGCGAAGAGTACCCCCAGCCGGGGGGAGAAAGGTACTAGTGAAAACGACGTATTACTACCCTTTTCCGCCCGATGTCACGGATCGGACAGCCCGCTGGGCTGTATTCGCGGTGCAACCCAGCAACAGGCGGCCGAGGCCCGATCGCTGCCGGGCATACGAACGGGGCGTCCCTAGGCAAGGACGCCCCGTCCGGGTCTCGGGGACCCACGGTTGGTTTCGACGGTGATCCGTGCCCGGCCGGTCGGGTGATTCCTCACCCGGTCGGCCGGTCGCGAACCGGTGGTCGTCTCGGCGGTCAGCCGCGGCGATCCCGTCGACGGACTCGAGCCGGGACCGGGGTGATGAACCCGATGCCGAGCGAGAGGCCGGCCACGCCGAGGAGGATGAGCATCAGGGCGAAGCCCGGATTGCCCGTGCCGTTCTGCGGCGTGAGAGTGCTGGTCGGTGGCGGGGTCAGATCCAGCGGCGGAGCCAGGACCGCAACCGAGGCGGTCGCGGTTGCCGGAGCCGTCTGATCCGAGTCGATGGTCGCGTGGTTGACGAGCGGCTGGGCGAAGCCCGGGGCCGAGGCGAGGACCTTGACGCTATAGGTGACGGCGCCATCCACCGTGTTGGTCTCGTCATGCTGCGGATCCAGGAGGCTCGCGGACTTCCAGAGGAGTGTCCGAGTCGCCGGGGTGTAGCTGATGAACGTGAAGTGCGTGTCGCCGGCTGCGCTGCCACTGATGTACTCGAGGCCCTGCGGCAGGACGTCCGTGATCACGGCGTTCGTGAGCGGGCCTTCACCGTGGTACTTCAGGGTGTAGTGGAGCGTGTCGCCGACGTTGGCGGCCGGGACAAGGAGGTCGGGATCGGTGCCGGCCGTGTTGCCGGTGAACGACTTGGCGATGGTCAGGAGCGAGGTCGTCACGGTCGTGTTCGTGTCGCAGTTCGCGTCCTGGACCTCGAGGTTCGGCTGGCAGTTGCTGCCGGGGCCGACCACGACGACGACGTTCGGAAGGTTGGTGGTGCCGGTCGGGAAGGTGGAGTCAAGGTCGACCGAGAAGGTCAAGGTGACCGAGCCGCCCGCCGCGATCGTCGGGATCGTCCACGTCAGCGTGCCCGCGGCGAAGGAGCAGCTATTGCTGCAGTCGCCGTTGTACGAGCCGTGGGCGAGGAGGGCCGAGATGTTGTCCGACACCGGGACGTTCGTCGCGGCCGCATTGCCGGTATTGGTGATCGTGATCTGGTAGTTGAGGGTGTCGCCGGGAGCGGCCACGCTCGTCGGGCCGAAGGCGCTGTCGCCGGTGGCGACGAGCTTCGTCACGTTGAGGTCGGGCTGAGCCCCGACCGTTGTGTCGGTGCTGCAGGCAGCGTCCTTGCTGTCGGCCTCGCAGTTGCTGCCCTGACCGGTCACGACGACGGTGTTCGGCAGATGCGTGGTGCCGTTCGGGAAGGTGGCGTCGAGCTTGACCGAGAAGGTCAGCGTGACGGACCCGCCAGTGGCGGCGATCGAGCCGATCGTCCAGGTCAGGGTATTGGCCGCGAAGCCGCAGCCGAGGTTGCAGTCGGCGTTGTAGGTGGCGTGGGCGAGGATGGCCGAGATGTCATCGGAAACAGGGACATTCGTGGCCGGCGCGTTGCCGTTGTTGGTGATCGTGATCTTGTAGTGGAGGGTGTCGCCGGGGTTGGCCGTGCTGGTCGCGCCGAACGCGCCGCCATTGGTGGCAACGAGCTTGTGCACGGCCAGGTCGGGTGCCGCCTCGACGGTCGTGTCCGTCGCGCAGGCGCCGTCCTCGCTCTGGGCAGCGCAGTTGCTGCCGGGGCCGGTGACGACGACGACGTTCGGGAGATCCGTCGGGCCGGCCGGGAAGCTGGCGTCGAGCTTGACCGAGAAGGTCAGCGTGACGGAGCCCCCGGCGGCGATCGTCGGGATCGTCCAGGTGAGCGTGTTGCTGCCGAACGAGCAGCTGTTGCTGCAGTCGGCGTTGTAGGTCGCGTGGGCCAGGATCGCGCTGATGTCGTCGGAGACCGGGACATCCGTGGCGGCCGCGTCGCCGCTGTTCGCGATCGTGATCTGGTAGGTCAGGACGTCACCCGGCTGGGCCGAGCTGCTGTGGACGAAGGTGCCGTCGTTGACCTTGACCAGCTTTTCGACATCGAGATTCGGGGTCGTGACCGTCAGGACTTCGTCCGTGCAGGCGCTCGTCGTCGGCGCATTCGCGTTGTCGCCGCTGTAGCTCGCCCGCCAGTAGTAGGTCCCGGCGTTCGGGAACTGGATCGCGCTGGAAGCCGGCACCTGGCCCATCGTCACGGCCACGGTGCCCGCGTCAGCGAAGACGTTGGAGCACTCGGAGTCGGTGTAGACGGTGTAGGTGACCGTGCCGCCCGCCGTCGCACTGGCACCGCTCAGGACCGCCTGGTCCGTCACGGAGCTGCCGAAGAGGACGGTGATCTTCGCCCCGGAGATGTTCCCGGAGTGGAGGGTCGTCGAGATCGTCGGGGCGAACTGGGTGATCACGGTGGTCTCACCGGCGTCACCGCAGGTGCCGCTGACGGTCGTGTTGTTGCTGTCGCCGCTGTACGAAGCGGTCCAGTGGTAGGTGCCCTTGAGGACGACGGTGAACTCAGCCGAGGTCGCCGTCCCGCCCGTGGCGGTCAGGTTCCCGAGTGCGATCGTGCTCGTGAAGATCGGAGCACTGGCGCAGGTCAGGTCGGTCGGACCGTAGAGGTTGAACGTCACCGTGCCGGTCGGGTGGTACCCGCTCGACACCGTGGCGGTATCGGAGATCTTGGCGCCGACCTGGCCGCCCTCGGTGGCGACCGTGGCGATCGCCGGGGTGGCCGGGGCAACGATGACGTTCTCGTTAGTGCCGTTGCAGCCGTTGCTGGTGGCGTTGTTGTTCGCGTCACCGCCGTAGTTGGCGATCCAGTGGTACGTCCCGGCGTGGGTCGTCGTGTACGACGCCGAGTCGTAGCTGGCGTTGCCCTTGTCGACCGAGACCGTGCTCGTGGAGAGCGGGGTGCCGGTGCAGGTGTTGTTGTCGAACAGGCTGAAGGTGATCGTGCCGGTCGGGCTGAAGCCACCGGTC
>JANMQO010000318.1:0-2045 GCA_031370565.1 Chloroflexota bacterium | reverse complement strand
ACACATTCTCGCCACGCTGCAGGTAGCCGATGCGTTGCTGCGCACGGAGACGCCGAGCGGACCCGTCTGGCACCGCTACAACGGTGACGGCTACGGTGAGCACGCCGATGGCGGCCCGTTCGACGGGACCGGCATCGGACGTGGCTGGCCGCTGCTGGTCGGCGAACGCGGGCACTACGAACTCGCGGCGGGGCATGAGGCGCGGCCATACCTCGAGACGATGCGCCGGCTCGGCTCAGATGGCGGCATGCTGCCTGAGCAGGCCTGGGACGCGGACGACATCCCGGCGGCAGGCCTCTATCGTGGCCGCCCGTCGGGGTCCGCCATGCCCCTCGCCTGGGCGCATGCCGAGTACGTCAAGCTCGCGCGATCGGTCGCGTTGGGCCACGCGATCGACCGGCCCGATGCGGCTTGGCGGCGCTACCACGGGGTGGCACCCAAGGCGGTCCGGGCGACCTGGCGTTTCGACGCGCCCCGGCCGATGATGCCAGCTGGCCGGGTGCTGCGCTTCGAGTTGCTGGCACCTTGCCGAGTCCACTGTTCGCTGGACGGCTGGCAGACGACGATCGATCTGGACGCGCGCGATACGGGCCTCGGGGTGTGGCTGGCCGACGTCCCGGGATCGGATCGTCTGGCGCCCGGCGCGGCTGTCGACGCCACGTTCCATTGGTCCGAGGCAGATCACTGGGAGGGCCGCAACGTGCGGGTGTCCGTGCTGGCGTGAATCCCAACGATGGCGGATCGTCGAAGACGGCGCCGATCAGCGAGGCGTGGCCTGACGGTCGCTGACGTGATCATCGTCGTCGGCAATGATCACCCTGATCGGCGTTTCGGCGGCGAGCGCAGCGGCCGGTTGGGCGGTGC
Source organism: Chloroflexota bacterium (assembly GCA_031370565.1). Taxonomy (GTDB): domain Bacteria; phylum Chloroflexota; class Limnocylindria; order Limnocylindrales; family CSP1-4; genus Chersky-267. The sequence continues at coordinate 1,181 of JANMQO010000318.1, read as the reverse complement.
CGTTGAGCAGGGCATCGAGCCCACCGACGTCCTGGAGGGCCGCGGAGAGCACGATCGTTGACACGCCCTGCTCGCGTGCATATCTCGCCAGCGCCGCGGGACCATGGTCGGACGGCAGCCAGCCGAAGGCCTCGATTCCCAGCGCTGCGGCTTCGCCAATCTGGTCAGCAATCGTCGCCCGGCCGGCAGCCCTGAGTTGCGTTTGATCAAGCCGCTGCGAGAACAACTCCTCGGAGCCCTCGGCCGACCACCACGTCGGCAACGGATCACCGAATAGCGTCGGGGCATCCCAGTCATAGAGGATCAGGGTCTGTCCACCCGCACGAGCGAGGGCCATGGCCCTGCGCCGAGCAGGGGCATAGCGATCGTCGTCGCCGGTCACGGCGATCATCGGGTCGGCCCCCCGGTCAGTTTCCGCCATCCCGTCAGGGACGATCCGGCTCGTCACCGACGAGTTGGTGGGTCAGCCGGCCCGACACGTGGTGGCTCCTGACCCGGCTTGGGCTTGATCGATTCAGGGTGGCCAGGACGCCGGTCGTAGGGCTGCCGCCGCTTCGCGGGATCCACGTCGTCGGCTCGAGGTCGCGCTGAATCCCCGAGTGGTTGGTTCGTAGCCTTCTCGATCATCGATCGTCCTCCAGACGCATTCTCCGGAGATGATGAACGATGGCCCATGCCAAACGGTCCCTTGGACAGTTGCCCGGTCTTGCATCGGGCTAACAGGGTGGATCCATCGCCGATTCCGGCCGGCTGCCTGCTTCGGCGTCAGTGGTCAGCGTAGCGACCGGTCATCGCTGGATGCTACGCTTCTTGGGAGAATGCCCCGCATCCGTCCCGGCCCCCGGCCCGAATGGAGTCGCGGAAGGGTGGGCCCCCGAACTGGCCCCCGGATCGCCCGAAGGATCGCCACCACATGTCGATCATCGTCGTCGCTGGCGCCAGCAGCTTCGTCGGGAGCCACGTCGTACCGGAGCTCCTGGAGAGCTGCGCAGCCGAGCGGTTTCGTTGGGGCCGGGACTGAGACCGATGAGCGACAAGCGGATCGGCTTCGGCCGGGAACTGTTCAAACGATTCTCGGATGACGACGCGTCCGGGATGGCGGCCGAGCTGGCCTATCGCCTCCTGTTCGCGATCTTTCCGCTGGGCCTCTTCCTCGCCGCGCTCGGGGCGCTGGTGGCGGC
>JANMQO010000295.1:0-2460 GCA_031370565.1 Chloroflexota bacterium | reverse complement strand
CCGCGCTTCATCGCCACCGTCCCAGGGCACGGCTATCGGTTCATCCCCACCTTCTCGAACCTCGGTTGGGACGGTGGACCGCAGGCGGACGGACGGCCGCGCGACTGAGGGCCAGCGGGTCGTCAGCGGCGCCCAGACTGCTCGGGGTCGAGGATGAGGCCGCATGACGGAGCGTCATGACATCCTCGTGTCGGGACGGCACGCTGACGAAACGCATCGCGTGTCACCCACCTCCTCATCGGTCGCACGACCCAGCGTCCGCCGTTGTGCGGCCGCACGGATGAGGCGCCCTCTGAGAGGAGCTCATCATGACGGCCACCCAGGCCCCCGAGACTGGCAGGCCACGAGCCGGCGGCCCGGGGACCACGGTCGAGCGGCAGGCGCTCCGACGAGGCGAATTTGAGGCGGTCGGCCTCCTCCTGGGGATCCTCGCTGTCCTGCTCATCCTCGCGGTGGTGGTCGGCGCGGCGCCGCCGATATGACGGTGACCGAGGAGTCGATCGTACCTGGCCGGAATGCTCCCCTGTGGCGGCGGTTCCGGGACCGCGGACAGGAACTCAGGCAGCTCGGGTCGGAAGCGCTGCGCAGCCTTGTCCTCATCGCGATCGTGATCGTCCTGGTCCTTGTCCTCCTTCCAGCGGCGCTCCGGGCGGCGAGTCCCGGTTGAGTCCACGTCCAGCGTCGGACGGACGAGTCGAGCGCGGACGTTGTGGACAAAGCGGCGGTGCGGCCGCGGTGTGCCTGGCGGCGAGTGGCTCGACGAGTGGCTGGCAACCAGCCATGACTGCCTGGCCGGGCGGACGCTGGAGAGCTACAACGACACCGTCCGCCTCCACCTCCGGCCCGTGCTGGGCTCGATCCCGCTCTCCCATCTCTCCCCGGGCCTGTCGCCCGCCTGCCCGCCTCCAAGGGCCCGGAGCCGAGCCTGAACGCAATGACGGTGCGCTGCGTCTACAGCGTCGTGCGGATCGCTCTTGACCGAGAGGTGAAAGCCGGCCGTGTCACGGCACGTCTGCGACCTGATCGACCCGCCGCAGCGCGCGGATACCGAGATCACGCTCCTGACGCCCGCCCAGACGCACGCCCTGATTGACGCCCTCGCCGAGAGCCCGCACGAATGCCTGATCGTGACCAGCCTCGCGACCGGTCTCCGCGAGTCGGAGGACTGCGGCCTCTGATGGTCCGACATCGACCTCGATGCATCCACGCTCACCGTCCGTGCCCAGCTCCAACGTGGCGGCTGAACCGCGTCGAGCTGAAGAAGGGCAGCCGCCCCACGGTGGGTCTGCCGGCGCTCGCCGTGTCGCCGCTGCGCGCGCACAAGGTCCGGGCCATGCAACGGGGGCTCGCCGAGCGGCGTCCGTTCGTCGAGGACTCCGGGGTATTCGCCCACCCTGACGGGCGGCCGATGCAGGGTTGGACGGCGTACCGGATCCTCCAGGGCCACCTGGTCGACGCGGGTCTGCCGCGGGTCCGGTTCCAGGCGCTGCGCCATGCCTTCGCGACGACGCTGCTCGCCGACGGCGAGGACCTCGTGAACGTCTCGAAGCTCCACGGGCATCGCGACCTGGCCACCATGGCCAACGTCTATGGCCACCTCACCGATCAGGCCAGCCGGCGGGTGGCCCACCGGATGGACAGGGCACTCCGGATGGCGCGGTGAGCCAAACTGGGGTCAGAGACGGAGCGCCCGCCATCCGGAAAGCCCGAATGACGGCCGTTTCACGTTCAGATGAGTGGTCGGGGCGGAGCGATTCGAACGCTCGGCCTCCTGAACCCCATTCAGGTGCGCTACCAGGCTGCGCCACGCCCCGACGAGAAACACGAGTTTACCAGAGACTCGTGTGTGGTCGAAGATCCCCTCCATCCCCAACCCTCACGTGCAACACACCGACGCGGTTCGGTCAGGCGCTGGGGCGGCCTGCAGGCGACGACGCCGGGCGGACGGAACGCCCGCTGGTCTTTGTGGCGGACGCACCGGTAGCCTTGCTGCCGACCCGGCTGGCGACCTTGTCGGAGGTGGTCGTGGGGGTCGTGGCGGGACGCTTCCCCGGCAATTTCGGGACCGCCTTCGTGGTGACGTTTGCAGGCCCTCTTGCGGGCGCCTTTGCGGCAATCTTCGCGGGCGTCACAACCGCGCTGGTGGGCACACGCCTGGCACCGGCGCGTACGAGCTGCGTCGGACTGGCCACGCTTGGACCCGTTCCGTTCACGCTCACGGCTGCCACGGCCGTCAAACCACGCGCACCAAGTGGCTTCGCGCGACCCGGCTTTGTCCCAGCCGCTTTCGTGCTGCGCGGCTTCCCACCGCCGGGCTTTGCGCCGCCGCGCGATCGGGATCTGGGGCGCGGCGGCAGTTCGACGGCGCTGCGCTCACGGAAGATGAGCTTGATCGGGGTTCCGTCGAAGCCGTACGCCTCGCGCAGCTGGTTCTCGAGGTAACGCTGGTAGCTGAAATGG
>JANMQO010000250.1:0-9102 GCA_031370565.1 Chloroflexota bacterium | reverse complement strand
GCGCGCTTGCCGGTCGGTCGTCGGACCAGCATTCTCCTCGCGTATGCGGCGTTTCTCGTATCGGTCGTGCTCCTCGCGTTCGTCGCTGTCCCGGCTGCCATCAACCAGTTCAACCAACTGTCGGCGGCCCTCCCGCCCATGCTCGACCGGGCACGCGCCTGGACGGACACGCTCCAGCCCCGAGCCATCTCGACCAGCCTGACCGCCCTCGTCGACACGGTTGCCCGCAACCTGAAGAGCGCCACGGTACCGAAACCGGACCAGGTCGTGACGGTCGGCCTGACGGTGGCCGAGGCGGTGGTGTCCCTGGTCGCCTTGCTCACGATCGTCTTCTTCTGGTTGACGGAGCATGCCCGGTTGCAGCGCTATGCACTCGCCTTCGTCCCCCTCGAGCGTCGGGCGGGGGCGCGCGAAGCGTGGAACGAAGTGGAGGAGCGTCTCGGGCTGTGGGTGCGAGGCCAGTTGACGATCATGGGCTCGATCGCGCTCGGAACCGGCATCCTCTATTCCGTGCTCGGCCTGCCATCCGCGCTGCTGCTCGGGCTGATCGCGGGCCTGGCCGAAGCCATCCCCCTGGTCGGACCGATCCTCGGTGCGATTCCCGCGCTCCTCGTCGCGGCGACCGTCAGTCCGCAACTCGTCGGCATCGTCGCGCTGGCGTACGTCGCGATCCAGTTCGTCGAAGGAAACGTGCTGGTGCCGCTCATCATGCGCAACGCGATCGGCATGTCGCCCCTGCTCGTCATCGTGAGTCTTCTGGTCGGCGGATCGGCCGGCGGCATCGTCGGAGCGTTCCTGGCGGTCCCGATCGTCGCGGCTGCTGGAGTCGTGGCAGAACGCCTCCGGGTGCACGACGGGTCGACGGCGCAGGCGCCCGAGGAGCCGGGGGAGCCAGGGCCAGACGACGTCGCCGGGGCAGCCGGTGAGGTCGAACGGGCAGCCCGCGAGGTCGGGGCCCTGGACGCCGCCCGGCCTCCAGCGGCGAACCGCTAGGCGAAGGTCTCCGACAACTCGATGAAGTGGGCTGCCTCGAGCAGCCTTCGGGCGCGATGGTCGCCGCGAGTCGGGTTCTGGCCATCGTCGGCCGGCCCGAGGCAGATCATTGTGGCCGACATCACTGGTCCGTCGCGGCTCCGGCGGAGGCCTTCGGGGTCCGGGCGTCGTCGCCTGCCTGGGCCGGATCTGCTGGGACCGTCTCGACCGAAGGTGGCACCGCCGCATCGTCCGTGTTCAGGACGTAGCCGATCCCCTGGAACGTCGTGATCGGTCCCGGCTCGCCCGGAGCGGCCCCGAGCTTGCGCCGGACCCGGCTGATCCAGACGCGCAGGTACTGCAGATCGTCACGGTACTCTGGCCCCCAGACTTTGGTCAGCAGCTCCGTGTGGAGGACGACCTTCCCGGCATTGACGGCGAGGTGCTGCAGGAGCAGCCATTCGGTCCGACTAAGCGATACGAGTTCGCCGTCGCGGGTCACGAGCCGCCGCTCCAGATCCACCTCGACCGCGCCAATACGGACGATCCCGGAGCCCGGCGCTACGCCCGACGCGCGGCGCAGGACGGCCCGCACGCGGGCGGCCAGCTCATCGGGGTGAAATGGCTTGGCAATGTAGTCGTCGGCGCCGAGGTCGAGGCCCCTGGCTTTGTCGGCCGTCGCTCCCTTGGCGGTGAGCAGGATCACCGGTACCGGGCGCCATTCCCGGAGCTGCTTCATCACCTCGATGCCATCAAGATCGGGCATGACGATATCGAGCAGGACGATGTCTGGACGCATCTCCTCGGCCTTGCGCAACGCCTCCTCGCCGCCTGACGCGGTGACTACACGAAATCCTTCGTCATGCAGGATGAGGGCGACGAGCTTGGTGATCCGGGGCTCGTCGTCCGCCACGAGTACGAGCGGCTGGTTGGCCACGTGATCCTCCTCGGCCCTGACCTGCTCCCGCCCAGCACAGCTGGAGGTGGGACCGATCATACGGTCGGCGATGCGATCGCGTCCTGCCTGGGCGCACGGCATCGGCGCGTCACGCCTAGGTCAGGTCGTCGCTCACCTCCAGGGGCAGGGTGAAGCCGAACTCGGTGCCACCGGTCGGACGCGCCCGGCACCAGATTCGGCCGCCCATCAACTCAACGAGCTGGCGACCGACGAACAGGCCGATGCCCGCACCGCTGACCCGCGACGCGGTCTCCCGGGAGCGGTAGAAGAGCTCGAAGACGCGCTCCCGGTCATCATCCTGGATGCCCGGCCCGGCATCGAGCACACGGACCTCCACTCGGTCATCGACGACCGAGCCGACGATCTGGATGGGCCCGCTGGCCGGGCCGTACTTCGCCGCGTTTCCGACGAGGTTGCGCAGGACCTGTTCGACATACGTTGGCTCGCCACGGACCGGCGGCAAGTCCGCCGCCATGGTGATGTCGATGACGAGCGCCGGCTGGCGCTGTTGGATGTCCCGGGCTACCCGGTCGACGACGCGCTGCACGAGGACCGGCTCGTCGCTGATCTCCAGACTGCCTCGTTCTGCCCGGCTGAGGACCAGCAGGTCCTCGATGAGGCGGATCATCCGTTCCGCCTCTTCGCGCACATCGTGGGCCACCTCGCGGATGCGCGCGGCCGACAGGTGGCTACGTTCGAGCAACTCGGCGCCGACGACGATCGTGGTCATCGGTGTCCGCAACTCGTGCGACAGGACTTCGATGAATGCGTCTCGTATTCGCTGGATGTGGCGCTCGGCTGCGAGCAGGCGATCCCGGTCGGCCTCGGTTGCCCGTCGGGCCGTGACGTCGCGGACCATGCCGACCATCCGGGTCGGTCTGCTCCCGACCCACGCTGTCGTACGGCCGCTACTGTTCAGCCAGCGCGTCGAGCCATCGGCGGCCAGCACTCGGTACTCGATGTCGTAGGGATCGCCCGTCTCGACGCTGCCCTGGATGGCCGCAGCCACAACCACGCGGTCGTCCTCCACGATGGAGGCCAGCAGGTCGGTCATCCGAACCGCCGTCGCCCCGCCACCACCGACGCCATGCAGGTCGTCGAAGCGCGTGCTCCACGTCAGCAAGTCCAGCCGGACATCCCAGTCCCAGACGCCGGTCTGGGACGCGTCAAGGGTGAGCTGCAGGCGTTCCTCGCGTTCGCGCACGGCGCGGCCACGCTCCACGGCTTGCTGCTGGGCGGTGCGGAGTCGGTCCGTGATCAGGCTGGCCCCAATCCCGGCCAGGACGAACAGGACGAAGCTGGTCAACTGCAGAGCGCCCGATCCGGCCGAGTCGAGGATCCAGGCCGCCTCAGCGACGCTGCAGATCGCCGTGGCGACAAGACCCCGCCCGAGACCGCCGCGCCAGCCGACCAGGGCGATGGCCATGACATAGAGCGCGAACCCGGTGTCGCCGCCGAGCGCCCGGTTGATCCCGAAGGTCAGCCCGATCGCGACGATGGGAACGGCGACGGCGGGGCCAAACGAGGCTGCTCCAGCCCACCTCCGGTCAGGCGATCGGCGCGGCGTTGAGGCAATCAGCGGACTCATTTGGTCCCCTCGGAACGAGCGCCGAGTATCGCACACAGCAGGCGACGATCCGGTCCGCGCCCAGCTCGGCGTGGCGCGTTCCTTCCGACGCACCAGGATCCTCCGGGCATGGGTAGCGGCTCGGCCTGCCAGGGAGGGGCAGAACCGAGCCGCTGGTCCATGAGCGAGAATTGACGCAGGCTGTCCCGGCGTCGGGCGGATCACATCCGGTTTGTTGCGCCGCGGCGGCCGCCCACTGCGTGCCAGACGACGAGGACGACGACGGCCCCGAAGATGGCGACCAGGATGCTCTCGAGATTGAAGCCGCTGACATCCGCCACGTGGAGCAGCGAACCGGCAATGAAGCCACCAACGACCGCCCCGACGATCCCGAGCAGGATCGTCCCGATGATGCCCTCACGACCGCCTGCGATCATGTTCGCGACAAAGCCCGCGATCGCCCCAAGGACGATCCACGCGATGATACCCATGGTTCTTGTTGCCTCCTGGTTCCCTTGGCGGTGATCCGCCTGGAGACAGGATCGGCCATCAGGCACTACGGCAACAGGTACTCGACCGGCCCCAGCCCTTGCGTCGACGTGACAAAGCGGCGCGTGGAGGGCGGCGGACCCTGCGCCCAGTCGCCCTCCCTCCCACGGCCTGTCATTCCGGAGCAGTAGCGTTCGTTCGAAAGGGGCGGAGTTCGTTCCGAGGTGAGGCCGGCGTACCCGAGTGTTGCAACGCCGATGAAACGTTCAGGGCCAGCGCTGGACGCTGAGCACGAGCCACGACCGGCTATCGTCGCGTTATGTGCTGTGTGCTGCTCACGTGACGCCGCCGCGGGTCGTGGCTTTGCCCTCGACTGATGGCGAGTTCGCTCGCTTCGTGCAGGCCTGTCTCAGGCCCGACATCGAGGTCGGGGCACTCGAAGCAAGTCTCCACGGGCGCTACCCACAGGCACGGGTTCACCCCAATGACCTGAGCGGACGTGACGCGGTCTGGTACGCATACCGCGATGGCCGCTGGCAACCGAGTAGCCGGGCAGGCTGACGAGTCTGCACCCAGACAAATGCCGGACCGATCTCCGATCGGCCCGGCATGACGGCTGCTGCTGGCGGGCCGCCGAGGCCCGCTGAGTCGACGCTACGCGGCCGTGGCGTCGCGGCGGAAGATACCAACGCCCCACAGGATGACCGCCTCGAGCACGGTCCAGCCGACCAACGCGACGACAGCGGCTACGTCGAGCATCGACCCGCCGGCGTGGAGCGCGTCGGTCTTCAGGATCCCCTCGAAGGGTCCGACGAACACCTGGCTGATGTTGAGAATCGCCGAAACGATGCCGTTGCCGGTGCGCGCATCGAGCAGCAACAACACGATCCGCAGGCCGATCACGATCTGGACCAAGCCGAAGACCAGCACAATCACCCGCCGCGCGAACTCGGCACCGCTCGGCTGGGAGCTGACCCGGCGTGTTTCGGTGGACTGGCTGGTCATTGGTCCGCCGCGGCCGGTCGGCGGTTGCTCATTGGTAACGACAGTGCGTTCATCCTGAACGGTCATGGTTGGATCTCCTGATTGGTCGGTTGGTATGCGCCAACCTCCCTGGGCTCCCCGGTCCCCGGGGCAGGGGCATCAGCCCGTGCGGACCGACGCTCCTGCAGCCTGACGGGTGCACCCTTGCGTCAGTATCAACGGCTGCCCAAGGGACGCTGCAATGGCGTTGCAGGGTGGGCTGCGAGGGTCGACCGGGTCGCAACGCCGGTCAGCTTCGTGTGCCGATCTCGCGGAGGAGCCAGACGGCCAGCGACCGGGCGCAGGCAGCCACCTCCGACAGCGGGACGTGCTCGTTTGGTGCGTGAGCGACGGCGACGTCTCCGGGACCGAAGATGACCGTTGGTGTCCGCCCCTCGTGGACGAGAAGGCGCATGTCGGCGCCGTAGGGCTTGCCCAGGAACGCTGGTCGGCGGCCCACGACAGCCTCGATCGTGGCGGCCAGTGCCTGTGGTAGCGGATGATCGTCCGGGACCTCAGCCGAGGCGAACCGCCCACCGACGATGTCGATTGCCGCGGGGTGGTCGCGCAGCCAGTCGTCGGCCGCGCAGGCTCGCTCGATGCACGTCCGAAGCTCGGCCTCGGCGGCGGCGGCGGTCTGCCCGAGCCGGACGCCATAGCGGCCCTCCGCGACGAGCCGATCCATGACCGTCGACGCCCATTCGCCTCCCTGGACCTTGCCGATGTTGGTCGGGTAGGGCAGCCCGAGCTCGACCATCCTGGGATGCGTCTCGGCGACGTTCCTCGTGGTCTCATCCGACGCGAGCGCCGCGGTCAGGACCCCCAGCTTGTCGAGCGCCGACACACCCTCTCGGCGCATCGAGGCGTGGGCCGCCTTGCCCGTCACCGTCAGCCGAAAGGTGAGCGCACCGGCGTGCGCGGTGACGATGTCCAGCCCGGACGGTTCGGCGATGACCGCGACGTCCCCGGTCGCGCCGGCCCGGATGGCCGCGAGCATCCCCTGGCCACCGTCCTCCTCGGACGGGACCGCGACGAGCAGCACCTGTCCGGCCAGCGCGGTGCCGCTCGCGGCGAGCGCCCGGACGGCACCAATCGCCGCAACGAGCCCGCCCTTCATGTCCACGGCGCCACGCCCGTACATCGCGTCGCCGACGACGGTCGGCTGCCAGGGCGGTGTCCGCCACAGGCTCACATCGCCGACCGGAACGACGTCGACGTGGCCGACCAGCAGGACCCGTCGGCCGCCGGCGCGCCCGATACGGCCGAACACGATCGGAAGTCGCGTTCGCTCGACCTCCGAACCCGGGAAATCGGGGTCGCTCGCGACGGCCGTCGGATCCGGCTCCAGGCGAGTCACCGCCAGCCCGGCTTCGAGGAGGAGCTCCGCGACGGCGTCCTGGATGCCGGCCTCGTCGCCGGTCAGGCTCGGAATCCGCAGGAGTGCCGCCAGATCCCGTTCCAGGCGGGCCGGATCGATTGCGCCCGCGAGTGCCCGCTCGGCCGGGGTCAGCGTGTCGAGCGGAGGGGTACGCGGCGGGCGAGCGTCGTCCTTGCGCAAGCCGCGGTTCACGCCGGAAGCACAGACATGGTGCCAAGGATACGGGGAGGCGACCACGCCCGGCCTGCTGCCGTCAGTGGCAAGGTCGCGTCGCCGTCGAACCCGGACCCTCAGCCGAACTGCGCGGTCAACCGGCCGGGTTCGGTCGCGGCTGGCCCGCGGCTGGCCCGCATTGACGGGTGCGCTCTTCAGCCTGCACGATCGGCCGGGACAAACGCAGCGTCAGAGGTACTCAGATGGACCCCGCCCGCGAATCGCGCGTCTTTGTTCGCTCCATGGAGCAGCCCGATGAGCTGCGCGAGTTCCCGAGGGGACAATCCGCGATCGCCCGTTTGCCTCGGGGGACCCTCAGCCGCTCGACACTCGAGCCGGGCTGGATCTGGTCCCGGGATGTCGGCGGGCCGCTGGGCCTCGACTGGTGTCCGTTTCCGCACACTGGCTACGTCGTGTCGGGGCAGATGGCCGGTCGGCAACGGGGCGGCGCCGAGTTCCACTACGGAGCAGGCGACGCGTTTGTCCTTGATCCCGGCCATGACGTATGGGTCGAGGGCGACGAGCGCTACGTTTCGATCGATGTGGCAACGGCGCCCCGACGATCACCGCCTGCGGCAGCCGCCGTCGTGGACACCATCGGCGGCACACCGATGGTTCAGCTGCAGCGCCTGGTCAGGCCAGGGATGGCCAGGGTCTTCGTGAAGCTTGAGGGAGCCAACCCGACCGGCTCGATGAAGGACCGAATGGCCAGGGCGGCGATCGAGGCAGCGGAGCGGAATGGGACCCTGCTGCCGGGTGGCAGCGTCGTCGAGTACACAGGCGGTTCCACCGGGACATCGTTGGCGCTCGTCTGCGCGGCCAGGGGCTACCCGCTCCACATCGTCACCTCTGACGCGTTCAGCCAGGAAAAGCGTGATCACCAGGCGGCCCTCGGCGCCCGCATCACGCTCGTGCAGAGCGACCAGCAGCAGATCACCGAGCAGCTCATCAAGACGATGATCGAGGTCGCTCGCCGGATCAGCGCCGAGACCGGCGCCTGGTGGGTGGACCAACTTCACAATCACGACGCCGCCGGCGGCTACGAACCGCTGGGTGACGAGATCTGGGAGGGAACCGACGGGACGGTCGATGCGTTTGTCCATTCCGTCGGCACCGCGCACTCGTTCCACGGCGTGACCACGGCCCTGCGCCGGCACCGGCCAGACATCCTGACGGTGGCGGTCGAGCCGGCGGAGTCACCCGTCCTGCGTGAGGGCCGCAGCGGTGCGCACGGCATCGAGGGCATGGGCATCGGGTACGTGCCCCCGCTGTGGGAGCCAGCCGACGCGAGCGAGATCATGTCCGTCACGACCAACGAGGCGGAAGAGATGGCCCGGCGACTCGCCCGCGAGGAGGGACTCTTCGCTGGTGCCTCGTCCGGCGCCAACGTCGTGGCTGCCCTGCGAGTGGCCGAGCGCCTGGGACCTGCGGCCACTGTCGTCACGCTCTTGGTCGACAGCGGCCTGAAGTACCTGACGACCGATGTCTACCTGCACACCGAGCACGCCGCGCTGGTGGAAACACTGCCCTTGATGAGCCGATCTGCGCTGGGGATCCCCGGATCGTCGTGAGCGGCGGTCGACGCCGCCGGCCCTGATACCGCCCGTCTTCCTTGCGATGTGGACCGGAACTTCAAGATGTGCTGTACGGTCCCAGCTGTGACCCGCCTTTCGTTGACGACCCACGGCCTCCGGTCATCGTTCCGTAACGCCGGCTGGCCCCGGTCGGTGTCCGTGATCCTGTGGTCGGCGATGTTCGCCATCTCAGCTTGCAGCCCGGTGTCGTCGTCGAGGCCAGGCAGTGCCGTCTCCTCGACGCCCTCCGGCACCTCCTCTCCGGCGGCCGTTGCATCGTCGACCACAGGCGGCGCCTCGCCGATTGGATCCGTGCCCGCCACGGCGTCGGCGTCGGTCGGTCCCGCCTCCATCCGCATTGCACGGGCGCATGTTCGGCTGCCCTCGCCCGTCAGCCGAGCCGTCGCCGTCGTATTCGGGGGTACCGTGCTCCTGTGCGGCGGTCTGACCAGTGCAGGCACGACCAGCGGGACCATCCTGCGGATCGATCTGACCTCCGGTCTCACGACGTCCGTCGGGCGCCTCGTCGCTCCCGTCCATGATGCCGGGGCAGCTTCGCTGGGCGGCCTCACCTTCATCTTCGGTGGCGGACGGCTGGGCCCCGGCTCGGTCGTCCAGCGGGTGGACGGAACCGCTGGCTCAACCGTGGTTGGTCACCTGCCCGCGGCCCGGGCGGACCTCGCGGCGGTCGCGGTCGATGGGAAGCTCGTCGTGGTTGGCGGCGGCACGCCCGCGCGGCCAGACCGTCGGGTCTTGGCGACGACCGATGGTGTCCGGTTCCAAACCGTGGCCACGCTCCTCGTGGGTGTTCGCTATCCGGCCGTCGTCGTCGTGGCAGGGTCGCTCTACGTCATCGGCGGCAGCACGCCGTCCGGGGACACGAGCGTGATCCAGGTGGTCGATCCGCGGACCGGGGTGGTGCGCATCG
>JANMQO010000228.1:0-3512 GCA_031370565.1 Chloroflexota bacterium | reverse complement strand
TCGCCAGCACCGTGAGCTGTCGGGCGATCGCCGCCTCCTGCTGGTCATCGACTACATGCAAAAGGTACCGGTCTATCCCGAGCCGCCGACCGAGTCGGAAAAGGTCACCTACGTGGTCAACGGCCTCAAGGACATCGCGCTGTCCGAAGGCGTGCCGGTCATCGCGATCGTGGCCGCGGACAAGGAAGGCCTCAAGGCGGCTCGATTGCGCAACCATCACCTGCGTGGATCGTCCGCCATCAACTATGAGGCCGACATCATCCTCATCGTCAACGAGAAGTACAACATCGTGGCCAAGGTCAACATCGAGTTCAACCCCTACCAGGCGCAGCGGTTCCGCGACTGGGTGGTTGTCTCGGTCGAGAAGAACCGAGGCGGCCAGGACAACGTGGACCTCGAGTTTGAGAAGCACTTCGAGTTTTCGTGCTTCGACCCGAACGGACGAACCGTTCAGGAAAAGCTCATCGAAGAGCGACTCTACAACGACTGACCAGCAGGCCATGGCGGCGCAGTTCCCGGCCGTCGTGGAGATCGTCGTCGAGATTCCGCGCGGGAGCCGGAACAAGTACGAATACGATGAGGGTGCCGGTGTCTTTCGCCTGGACCGCGTGCTGTCGTCGGCCGTTTTCTACAACTTCGACTACGGCTTCATCGAACAGACCCGAGCGGACGACGGCGACCACACGGATGCCCTGCTGATCATCGACGAACCGACCTTTCCGGGCTGTCGCGTGTTCGCCCGTCCTGTCGGCGGGCTTGAGATGCGTGATGAGAAGGGCTTCGACTTCAAGGTCCTGTGCGTGGCACTGGGCGACCCCAATCAGGCTCACATCGAACGCCTGGACCAGATGCGTCCGCACCGCCTGGTCGAGATCGAACACTTCTTCGAGACATACAAACTGCTCGAGGACAAGACGGTCGACATGCTCGGCTGGGAAGACCGTGATCGGGCACTGGAAGTGCTGCGGGCGGACCACGTCACCTGGCAGCGCGAGCATGGCGGGGCGCCCACGGGCCGGTGACGCCACCTTCGGCCGAGGGGGATCAACCCGAGCCCACCCTCGCAACGGACACATTCGTGCCGGCCGGACGGCCCGTCTTCAGCGGTCGGCGTGGCGATCCGTACGCCGGAATGGCAGGCCGCCGGATCTTCGTGGCCGCGCCGTTGCCGGATGATGCTCGGAGCGCCATTGCGGACATCGTGGCACGGGTGCGGATCTCGGCCTCACCGGGTGATCGCGAGGTGCGTTGGGTTCGTCTCGACGGCCTGCACGTGACCCTACGATTCCTGGGTCCCACGCCCGAGCCGGGCGTGCTGCAGGCGGAGGACGCCGTCCGGGCCACGGCGGCCGGCGGCCAGCCACTGCACGTCTCGCTGGCGGGCTCGGGCACGTTCCCGCCGCTGGGACGTCCACGGGCGCTGTGGCTTGGCATCGCCGATGGAACTGGATCACTGGCCGGGCTGGCCGCTGCGCTCGACAGCGAACTGCGCGTCCGCGGCTGGCCGACCAACGGTCGGCCGTTCGACGCCCATCTGACCCTGGCCCGTTCCGATGGCATTGCGGCCGGATTTCGGACGGCAGCGCTGCTGGCCGCGGCGGTGGGCGAGATGGTCCTGACCTGGACCCTCGACCGGATTGTCCTGTACGAGAGCGTCACCGGTGGCGGCCCGGCCCGCTACGTACCCCTCGCAGAGGCGCCTCTGGGCCTGGCCACCGGCTGATCCGTCCTCTGCTAGCATCCCAGCGTTCCACCGTCACCCCTGAGTAGGGAGCGACGAGGCCCGCGCCGACTGACCGCAAGGAGCCGCTTGATCGACGATCTCCGCGCCCGAAGGATCCAGACCGTGCTGGCCCTCGGCACCGTCAATGTGCTGCTCGCGGCCGCTGCGCTGGTGGTGATCCTGACCGGCTCGACCGTTCGCTGAGTGTCCACCTGCCAGCGCAGCGGGATCTTGCCGCGCGACCGGCGCGCGAGGTAGGCTGCCGGTCCGACTGCGCACCAACCGCCGGCCGGATGTACCGCTGACCAAGGAGGACCGATGTGACCGAGACGAGCTCGCGGCAAACCAAGTTCATCCTCGACGAGGAACGCATTCCGCGTACCTGGTACAACATCGTGGCAGACCTGCCGATGGCGCCGGCGGCCGTGCTTCACCCGGGTACCGGCCAGCCGATCGGCCCCGATGACCTGGCCCCGCTCTTCCCGATGGCGCTCATCGCCCAGGAAGTGAGCACAGAGCGAGACATCGAGATCCCCGAACCGGTGCGCGACGCATACCGGTTGTACCGGCCCAGTCCACTCTTCCGCGCCCATCGACTGGAGCGCGCGCTCGATACCCCGGCCCACATCTACTACAAGTACGAGGGCGTCAGCCCCGCCGGCAGCCACAAGCCCAATACGGCCATCCCGCAGGCGTTCTACAACCACGAAGCCGGCACCAAGCGGATCGCGACGGAGACCGGCGCGGGTCAATGGGGCACCGCGCTGTCATTCGCTGGGGCGCTCTTCGGACTTGAAGTAAGGTCTACATGGTCCGGGCGAGCTACGACCAAAAGCCCTATCGCCGGATGCTCATGGAGACATACGGTGCCGAGGTGGTGGCGAGCCCATCGCTCACTACCAACTACGGGCGCACCGTGCTGGCCGCGACCCCCGACAATCCAGGTTCCCTGGGGATGGCCATCAGCGAGGCGGTCGAGGACGCCGCGACCCGCGACGACACGAAATATGCCCTTGGTTCGGTCCTCAATCATGTTCTCCTGCACCAGACGGTCATCGGCCAGGAGGCCATCCTGCAGATGGAGATGGCCGGCGAAGATCCGGACGTCATCATCGCCTGCGCCGGCGGCGGCTCCAATTTCGCCGGACTGGCCTTTCCGTTTCTGGGCAAGAACTTCCGCGAGGGCACGGCCTACAAGGTGATCGCAGTCGAGCCGGAGGCGGCACCGAGTCTCACCCGGGGCGTGTACGCCTACGACTTCGGGGACACTGCCCAGCTGACGCCTCTGGTCAAGATGCACACCCTTGGCCACGACTTCATTCCCGAACCGATCCACGCCGGAGGCCTGCGCTACCACGGCATGGCGCCACTGGTGTCCTTGCTCAAAGAGCACGGCCATATCGAGGCGCGCAGCGTGCACCAGCGGGCGACGTTTGAGGCCGGGGTCCGGTTCGCCCGGACGGAAGGGATCCTGCCCGCTCCCGAGCCGACGCATGCCATCAAGGTGGCCATTGATGAGGCCCTGGCGGCACGCGAGGCGGGCCAGGCCAAGGTCATCCTGTTCAACCTGTGTGGGCACGGACACTTCGACCTGTCCGCCTACGAGCGCTATCTGACGGGCGCACTGGAGGACTACGAATACCCGCTCGAAAAGGTCCGGGCGGCGCTCGCGGCGCTGCCACACGTGTAGCAGGAAGTCAGGCGGACCCCTTCGTTGGGGGGGAAACGACGCGGTCCGCCAGACCCCTCGCCCGAGTGACCCGGCCCGGAATCGCCCCATGGGCGGCCG
>JANMQO010000206.1:0-15492 GCA_031370565.1 Chloroflexota bacterium | reverse complement strand
CTGTGGTGCTTCAAGACGTTGTTGACAAACGAGAGCCCCGCGACACGGTGTGAGGTGTTGAGTACCCATACCGGTCGGAGGCTCTCGTGCCACATCCTAGTGCTCGTCTCACCGTCTTCAGTCGGCAGCTCCTGGTGAAGCGGGTGATCGTTGACGGCTGGCCGACGGCGACGGTCGCCGACCAGCTCGGGATCAGCCGGGCGACAGCGTACAAATGGGTCCGTCGTTATCGAACCGACGGCCTGGCCGGGCTCGAGGACCGCAGCTCGCGACCCCATCGCTCGCCGCGCCGCTCGTCGGACGAGGTGACCGCGACGATCCTTCGAGCACGGGCCCGGCGACGGTACGGCCCGGCCCGCCTGGCGCCGCTGACGGGCCATCCTCGTTCGACGATCTACGGCGTCCTCCGCCGAGCCGGCCTGAACCGCCTGCGCGACACCGATCGGGTGACGGCGGCTCCGGTCCGCTACGTGGCCTGCCATCCGGGCGCGCTCGTCCACCAGGATCACAAGAAGCTCGGCCGGGTGCCCGACGGCGGCGGCTGGCGGGTCCTCGGCCGGGGCCTCGATGGCCACCATGGCCATTCCAACGCCGGCTACGACCATCTCGAGGTCTTCGTCGACGATGCCAGTCGCTACGCCGTCGTCGTGCCCGTCGCCGACGAGCGCGCCGAGAGCGCCTCGTGGGCCGTCGAGCAGGCGATCAGCCAGTTCGCCGAGGTCGGAATCCACATCGAGCGGATGCTGACCGACAACGGCTCGAGCTATCGGAGCCACGTCTACCGAGACACGCTGGCCGGCTCCGACATCCGCCACAAGCGGACCCGGCCATTCCGGCCGCAGACCAACGGCAAGGCCGAGCGGTTCATCCAGACCCTGCTCAACGAGTGGGCCTACGCCCGGCCGTATCGCTCCAACGGTGATCGATTGCATGCGCTCCGCCGCTTCGTCCACTTCTACAATCGAGGACGTCCGCACACCGCGATCGGAGGGCTCGTGCCCCAGGCGGCTGTCAACAACGTCCTCGGTCACCACAGCTAGCCGACGAGGAACTGACCGGCGGCGTGGCAGGCCTCCGGGCCGCTGATGTGCGGCGTCGCGACGGTCACTTGATAGCGACCTGGCGCAAGCGGATCGGGAGCCGGCTCGTCCGGGTACGCGACGTGGTAGTCGAAGAAGAACTCGGTGGCCCCTGGGATCAGGAACGCGAAGATGATCGAGCCCTCGCGCGATCCGAGGCGGCGGATGTCCGTGCGTACCTCGACCGACCCGCCGTTCGGATCCACGGGTACGTTCGAGACGGTGATGCGGTAGACGTCGGTCGGAGAGCCGGCCGTCGGGCTGATGACCAATGAGCAGCGGGCGGAGCCCGCGGCGACGGAGCCTGGCACCAGCATGGTGGCAAGCAGGGCGAAGACGAGCGCGATACGGCGCATGGGATGTTCTCCTTCGGTGAAGAGTGACGCGAAGCCGGGCCGAGTCAGCCGCCGAGCGCAGCCGCCCATTCCGCGGCGGCCGCGGCGTCGTAGGGCTGGGTGTAGCCGCAGGCCCACGCAAAGTGGTCGTCCCCGGCGACGAGGTACCGCTCGCCGACCGCGAGGTTCGGCCCGCCGGCTGAGGTGATGGCGGTGCCGGTCATGCCCGGCGCATCAAGGGTGATCGTCCCGCCGGCGGCACCGCGGTAGGCCTTGCCGACCGCGAAGGTCACCTGCTCGCCGTTGATGGCGCTGACGGTGCCCTCAAAGGCAAACGTTCGATGCGTGATGGCGGTCTTGCTGTAGGGCTCAACACAGGAGGCAGAGCCGGTTCCAACAGAACCGCCCGGCGTGACTCCCGGTGCGGCGCTGCGGCCGCCAAGGGCGATGACGAGGGCGAGAGCGGCGATGGCGGCAACGCCGGCGCCCAGGCCGAGGGTCCGCGTCCCCCAGGGAAGCCTTCGAGTAGGTGCAGTCATGACATCCTCGTTGACCCTCGCGCGGATGCGGGCGAGGCTCGCGGAGGACAGGCGGTCGGCATCAACGGGATCTGCGGCCCGGAGCGCATCGAGCGGATCCGGCTCGAGGTGCTCGTTCATGGTGCATGTTCCTCGTGAGTGCGGCGACCAGACATCCTGCCCTCTACCTCGCTAGATGTCCGGCCGGCGTCGGAACCTTTCACCTGCTCAAGTTCCTCGGCAAATCGATGTCGGGCTCGGTGCAGACGGATCGCGACTGCGTTCGCGCTGATGCCGAGCACGATGCCCGCCTCGGCTTGGCTGAGGCCGTCCCAGGCGAGCAGGCGGAGCAATTCCTGGTCGCCCGGGCGCAATCGGGAGAGCGCCTCCACGGCAGGCGTCTCGGCGGCATGGACTGCGGTTGTCTCTTGCGGCTGCGCATGCAGACGGAGCCCGAGGAGGAAGCGGCGTTCTGTCCCGCGGTGTTGGTTCGCCAGGACTCGCCGGGCAATCGCCAACAACCAGGGCAACGCGGCTTCCGGGTCGGGCAGGCGGTCAACCCGGCGCCAGGCCACCGCAAACGCCTCCGCGACTCCGTCCTCGGCGTCGGCCTCCGTGCCTGTGCGTCGAAGGGCGTACGCCAGGACGGCGCGGTGGTGCTGCTCGAAGGCAGCTTCGAACCGGACGAGGGCTGGGGCGCTCACATCGCTCGGGACGCACGGCAACCCACGAAGGTTCCGCCGGCTATGGGATTGTCCCAATGGCGACAGCCACCCCCTGGCCAGCCCCAGCTGGCTCGACGATGGCGACGATCTGTCTGCCCACCACGACCAGGCCGGCCTGGGGGTTTCCTGCTGCCGGGAAGGGCGGATCGAGTGACCGCCAACGGTTCCCGTCAGCCGATACCCACACACGGGCATCGCCCTCTGGCGGCACCGAGTCCTCACCAAGGGCCACCAGACCCGGACCGCCGGCGGTCAGCACGCGGAACTCGATCGGGCGTTGGACGAGATTCGGCGGCTGACCGGGCAGCGGGTCGAGCGCCGCTAACCTGACCCAGGCGGAGCCGTCCGGCGAGAGCCAATGATGCTCCCGACCCCAGCCACAAGAGAGCGCTGTCTCCGGAAGGGGCTTGGCTACTAGGGATGCGACACCGATCAACTTCTCGCATTGGACGCGCTCCTGGTGGGTCCCGAAGTTCCCAACAACGAACAGGCCCCCGGCGAACGGGACCACTCGCGACAACTCGGTCTCGTCCGGGCCGACGAGGGCTGGGTCTGCGGCCGCGGTTCGGGCCCAATTGCCGCCGTCCTTCGAGACCCAGATCGCGCCATCGTGAGTGCCTGCTACGTCATCTATCGTGCCAACCGCAATCAGCCCGTCAGGCGTGGCGGCGACGTCGGATACGACGCCTTTGCCCAGCCCCGCGACGGCCCGATCGACGGCTTGCCAGTTGCTGCCGTCCGACGATGTCCAGATCGTGGCCTCCTCTCCCTGGCCTCCGACGGCGACCCAGCCGGTCTGCAATCCAACGATCCGCTGTATCCCGCTCGCTCGCTGGTTGAAGTCGGGCCGGACCGCGACCCTTGCCCAAATGAGGCCATCGAGGGATCCCCATATTGCCCGCTCTTCGGTCCCGCAGCAGACGCCGCCGAAGGCGACCATGCCCGACGGGCCGATGGCCACACCGTTCGGCTCGGAGGTGTCCGTCGCGGCGACACCGTCGTCCAGGGCAATCGCACGCCAGTGCCGGCCGTCAGTCGAGATGAACACGGCGCCCATGTCGTTGAACTGGTTTTGACCGGGTGCGGCCACCCGACCCCAACCGACAACAACGCCATTTCCAGCGGTCAGGCCATCAATCCGCAGCGGCCGCGGGTCAGCTTTGGGAAACGGGTCCGGGACCTTCTGCCAGGCAACGGTTGCCCAGGCCATCGGATCGGCTAGTTGCGTCGCCGTTGAGTCCCCCAGATCGGGGATGGGGATGCCGGCGCGGGCCCTTCGGGCACCCTTGGCGCTTGACCCAGATCCGCAACAGTGGCTGGATATTTCTCAAGGATATTTCGGGCTGAAGGTCTCGCGACAAGCCCGTTTCCAGCCTCGCGCGGCGCCGGCGCGGGCCGTCGACCTCCTCGCCAGCCAGCTGGCTCTCGGCGACTCCCGGTCCCTGACCGCTACGGGCATCAAGACGCGCCTCACCCACGACTCGTGGACCACGCCCCCTGTCGGGATCAGTGCTGGGTGATCTTGATCGACAGCGTGGCGCTCGCCGTCTGGCCGGCGCTGTCCACCCGCACCGTGAAGCTGAATGTCCCGATCTTCGTGGGCGTCCCACTGATCTGCCCACCGGGGCTCAGGGTCAATCCCGGCGGCAGGGCACCCGAGGCAACCGCCCATGCGTACGGCGCGGCTCCATTGTCGGCCTGGAGTTGCGTCGTTGGGTAGGCAACGCCCTTGCGGTCGCTCGGCAGGCTCGTGGTCGTAATGACGAGGGGCGATGCCGCCGGATTGACCGTGAGCGTGAAGCTCTGGGTGGCATCCGGCGTGACGCCATTGGCGGCAGTGATCGTGATCGAGTAGCTGGTGGCCGAGCCGGCGGCCGCGGTACCGGACAAGGTCGCCGTACCGTTGCCGTTGTCGACGAAGCCAACTCCGCCTGGAAGCCCCCCGGTCTTCGAGATCACGGGCGTCGGCGAGCCGGTGGTCGTGACCGTGAAGCTGCCGAGTGTGCCGATCGTGAACGTCGCCCCGCTGGCGCTCGTGATGGCTGGCGCCTGCTGGACGCCACAATCCGGGAACTTGAACGACGTGATCCACGTGCTCCAGTTGAACGCGCCGGAGCTCTTCTCGTACTCGTTCGTGTACCAGAACGTGCAGTCGTCGACCGGGTCGACGCTCATCGCGCTGTAGTCACCCCACCGGGAGAGGCTCGAGCAGTACAGCCGACTGGGGCAATACTGCGAGCCACCGCCGGGCTTGACGATGGTTTCAGTCGAGAGCATCCCGAGGGCATCGCCTGGCGCTCGGCTGGCATACGCGACGTACGGATAGACCGACGAACTCGATCCGCTGTAGCCGACGGCAATGTCACCTACACGGTCCATCGCGGCGCTTCCCATCCAGCGGAACGTCGCATCGGGGGCATAGGTCCCCTGCTGATAGACGGTCGGAGCGGCGGCAGCCATGGTCGTGCCTGCGGCGTTACGGAGCTCATACCAGCGGACCCCGACTGACGAGCCGGCCGTGACACTCTGATCGACGACGAGCGCTTCGTGGTCGCCGAAGTTCCGGTAAGCGAGGCGATACATCAGCCGATCGCCGAGAGAATCGAGCTGTTGCGACACGCCCTTCTGCGGGATACAGGTGCCACCGTTGCAGGCCGCCGTGAACGACGCGACCCCGGGGATGCTGAATGGCCCCGTGAGGGAGCTGTTGGCAGTGGTTCCCCAGTCGACGCGGAACCGCCACAGATTCAGGGAGTTATTCGTGAAGTTGAGGAACATCCCCGGCGACCCGGCCGGCGGGAGGGTCTGCCCATCGAGATCCGCAGGCAGAAGCCCGCCGTAGGCGTTCGACAGCTGGAAGCACTGCTGCGTCGCGGCCGTACCGGCAAGCATTTTTGCCCGATCGAAGGCACAGACTTTCGCGCCGGCGAATGACGTGCCGTTGGTAAAGATGTTGTAGCTGATGAAGTAGGCGTTATTGGCGGGATCCGGCCAGACGCCGAGCTTCGGGTAGTCGTTGAACTGGCTGTTCCCATAGGTGAACGAGTAGCGGTTCCAGGTCCCGGTCGCGTCCGACGTGGTCGAAACGGCGACGCACTGAAGATATGGGGTCGTTCTCACGACGAACTGGGTCATCACCCAGCGCTGGGCCGTCTTGTCGAACTGGGCGATCGGGTCACCGTCGTTGGCGGTCGCACAGCTGTCGGGGAATCCTGACCAGAGCGTATTTCCGGCCACCGGGCCGAGGATTTTCGATCCTGTCGACTTATCGAACACTGCGAAGGACTCGTTCACCCACTGGACGTACTGCGTCGTGCCCACGGCGCCGTTCGTGTCGGGTGGCGCCGCGTTCGGGGTGAAGCCGTAATCGCCGTTCCCAACGCCGGGGAAGCCGAGCCCGGGTGTCGTCGCACCTGCCGGCCCGGCGGTCCCCTGCAGCGCCCCGTCGGGCCCATTCGGGTTGCCGTGGGGGATCGACCGGAGCGGACGATCCGTCTGCGGTTGCGGTCCGTGCGAACTCGCGGAACCGGCGTCGGACGCAGCCATGATCCTGAGCGGAGCCGACAGGTCGTGATGGACCGCGCCCGAGACCTCAACTGACCCGGCATTGGGCTGAGCGGCAAGTACAGAGCCGGAAGGTGCCGCAATGACGATCAGCGATGGGCCGAGGAGCAACGCCGCAGTCGCGCCCACACCGAACCGGCGAGCAACGGACTTGAAGTGGGGCGAGACCACGACGGACCTCCCGCGGCATAGACGGACGACCCGGACCGGTCGCGAACTCTGCTTGTACCGCAGGTCTCGGGGTGTGTCAATCGGACGCGGTTGAAGGACGGTTGGTGCGCCGCACCCGTCGGTTCGGTCGCGCGGCGATGCCGCCCGGCAAGCGTCGGTCTCCGCCCGCGTCAAGTACCATCACCGGCCGGCCCGCAGCCGATCGCCATATCAGAGGCGCCTTCCCGATGCTCCCGGCCGTTCCGCTGGTGCCCGTGAATCTCGCCGACGAGGTGGAGCCGGACACCGATGCCCCGGTGCTCACTCGGGCAGATCGGTCCATCCTCGTCGACCTGGACGACAATGCGAATCCGGGCCTGCGCCAGAATCGCGACTTTCGGATCGTCCTGGTCGGGCAGGGGATCTCGGCGGTCGGCGACGCGATCAGCGTGACGACCATGCCGCTCCTCGTCCTCGCGCTGACCGGCTCGGGACTCCAGATGGGGATCGTCGGCGTCCTCCAGCGTCTCCCGGATCTTCTGTTCGGCCTGCCGGCCGGCGCCTATGCGGATCGCTGGGATCGCCGCCGAATGATGCTCTGGGCCGATGCCGGTCGAGCTGGCCTCACGGCGCTGATCCCGCTGGCCGCGGTTCTGGGGCTGCCGGTGATGGGGGTCGTCCTGCTCGTTTCGTTCCCGATCAATGTCTGCCGCGTGATCTTCATGGCCGGCTGGACCGCCGCGATCCCGAACCTGGTCGGCCGTCGGCAGCTCGGGCGGGCCAATGGCATCTTCGAGGCGATCAGCGGCGGAAGCTTCATCGTCGGCCCCGCCGTCGCTGGACTGTTGGTCAGCGGGATCGGGGCAGGCCCCACCCTTGCCATCGACGCGCTGTCGTTCGCCGTGTCCGCGATCAGTCTGACGATGATCCGGCGCCCGCTTCGGCGGTCCGAGCCTCAGAAGGGCACGCGGCTTGTCGAGGAGATGGCCGAAGGCGTCCGGTTTGTCGTCCGCCACCCGGTTCTCCGTGACGTCGTCGCGTTCTGGAGCGTGATCAGTCTCGCCTCGGCCCCGGTGATCCCGGCGGTCACGTACTACGTCACGATCGACCGTGGGCTGGGTCCTGCGGCGTTCGGCTTCATCATCTCCGCCTACAGCGTGGGCACGCTCCTCGGTGCATTGCTGGGCGGCCGCCGCCTGGCCGGTCGCCTCGCGCCGCGGCTCCTTGTCGGCAACCTCATCGTAGCCTTCGTGACCGCCGGCGTGGCGCTCACCGGATCGTTGCCGGTGATGTTCGTCCTCGCGTTCGCGAGCGGGGCATTTCAGTCGATCGTGCTTGTCGCCTACATCACCGTGCGTGCAGCGCACTCACCAGATGAGCTGTTGGGCCGGGTCGGCAGCACTGCCCGAACGATCTCCGTCGGCATCCAGCCAGTCGGGTTGCTGATCGGTGGCATCCTTCTCGACGCGCTGCATGGCGGCCCGACGCTCCTGATCATCGCCGCGCTGACCGGTGCGTCGAGCGTCCTGTTCGCGCTGTCGCCCGGGATTCGGGCGGCTCGCGCCATACCGGGATCGCACGACGTGGCCACGGCCTGATCGCGGGGCGCTATGCAGGGCGACGTCGAGTTTCAGGGCCCTCTCGCGGTCGCGACCGACAGAGCACACCAGCCATGGATGGCTTGACTCATTCGCGGATTACGATATGCGCCTAACTAGTGCCGGGATGTGCGCTTGACTCATCCCGGAATCGGACAGAGATCGCTGTCCTTCACGCTCACTGGATCGCTCGCGAGCCCTGAATCCGGCGTTTGACTCTGGATCAGGAGATCGAAGGTTCGAATCCTTCCTCGCCAGCCAAACCACAACCTGCGGGGGCCTTGGTCAGGTCCGACCGCAATATCTTGTGTAGGCCCCACTGCCGGCTTGAGCGGATTGCCGGAGCGAAAAATCAGGCGCACTCGTTTTGAGCGACGCAGCGTCGCGATCCGTACACCTCGCCGGCAGCGGTCACGAGATCATTCCCCGGAGCTTCGCTCTCGCTGCCGCGCGGTATGCGACGACTCCTGCGGCCGCACCAATCGCGACCAGGAAGACGTCCGTCGTCCATGCCTCAAGTTCGTCAGACTGCAGGACGGTGAGCACGGCATAGACGACGATCCACACCGCAGTGACGGCACTCGACGCGGACACGACCAGGGCACCCGGGCTCGCGATCAGCCACATACCGACGACGGCGGCGACCGCGCCGATCACAATCGTGACGACCCACTGGACGGGGTCAGTCCTGAAGATGAGCGTCATCGCGATCGCGAATCCGGCCGCTACGAGCCACAGGGCCCCAGCGATTCCGAGCCTGTTCATCAGTGGCTCCCACGCTGTGCACCCGACGATGTCTCACAGAACCACGCATCATCGCCTCCCACTGCCATTACCCAGGAAGTCCGCGCGGCGGGGTGTCGCGACTGTCCGGGACTCATGTCCAGCCGAACAGGAAGGCGACGCCAACGAGCAGCGTCGGGAGATAGAGCACGGCGGGCACCGCGTCCCCGGACCTGAGGAAACTCGCGATCACGACTGCCGGGATCAGCGTTGTGAACCAGCCCACGGGGGCCGCGATAAGGCCGCTCCCCGTGAGGGTGGCGCCGAGGACGGCCAGCGCTGCGCTGGTCGCGAGGATGAAGGCTGCGAAAAGTCCGCCGAGCGCGGCGCCGAGCAGGGTCTCCGCGGGCTCCGTGGGTGTGCCGGCCACAACCAGATCGGCGAGGGCCGGGGTGGTCCGCGCCCGGATCGCCAGGACGACGCACCAGAGGGATCCCGCGATGGCGTAAACGACCGCCGCGGAGGTCAAGACGGCCCGCGGGCCGTCAGCCGCATCAACATTTTCCGCCAGCACGGCGAGACCTGCCGTCGTGAGGACGGTCGCGATCGTGAAGCCCGCGTTGATCGACGCCCACCCTCGGCGATGGGCGCGGACCAACGCCAGGTGCTCGTCCCGTGGCACGAACCAGACACGGAAAAGAGCCGGGTTGGACAGTGCGACGCCGGGCATCACCGGGCCAAGCACGAGGAGCACCGCAGCGACGGTGAGACCGTCAGTCATGGGTCGTCGCCAAATGAGGTTCCGCACCGACGACCAGGCCCGAGACGGGGTCCCCTGCCAGTCGGAGGAGGTGGCGGCCCAGCCAGAAGGCCCAGATCGGGTAACCGACGTACGTCGCGCCGAGGAAACCCATGCGGACGCCGCGGGGCAGGGCTCCGCTCGACTGCCCCAGGTAGCCCGTCATCACGAACCACACGATGAGGACGAGAAAGGCGATCGAGACAGGCCCGATCTCTTCCTCGAACGTCAGCGCTCCGCCGACAAGCAGCGACTGCAGGACCACGATCGCGACCATCGCGCCGATCCCGATCGTCATCGCGAGCCCGCTCAGGATCGGCGCTCGGGGCCGAAGCAGGACATGTAGCGCCACGGCGAGCGGCAACATGAGCAGGCCCCCGATGACGCCAAGAACGTCGTTGATCCAGCCGAGGGTCATCGCCAGCGACGACGCGCCGACGCCGAACGAGGCGTACATCGCGATCAGGAACGCCAGGCCGATGGCCGCGACAACCCCGCTCGCGAACGCGATCCAGGCCACCGGTCGCTGCCAGTTCGTGGTCTCGGTTCTCGTTGTCGTCACTGGATCACCTCCAGCGTCCCTTCCATGGTCGCGCGGTGTCCGGGGATGGCGCACCAGTACGCGTACTTGCCGGCCGCCGCCAGGTTCAGCACGACCGCCGTCGTGGAGTTGGCCGGTACGGGGTAGGAAACATGGCGGCCGTCCAGATCGATGTCGAACGTGTGTGGGTGGGTATCGGTGTTGACCACGTAGACCGTGCCTGCGCCGGTGCCCAGCTGGAGGGTCTTCTGGGTGAAGGTCGTGCCGGGCACATCCAGCTCGGCGGGAGCCTGGGTCGGCGCCTTCTGGACGCCGTTGACCACCCCAAGGCCGGTCGTCCCTTCCAGGGCCTTGAAGCCGCTGACCGAAACGTAGCTGGTGCCGATGAGAGTGCCGACGACGAGGATCGCCAGCGCTTCGCCGATCGGGCTGCGGAGGGCGCGCACGGCAGGTTTGCCTCGGCGCAGCTCCACGAAGGCGGCGAACCCGGCGATCGAGCCGGCAAGGCCGACGAGGATGGCGATGATGTCGGTCCAGGCGTGGCTGCTTCCGATCGGGTGAATGAGCCCGTCGACGGCGAACGGGAGGTTCAGCCCGACGAATGCCAGCAACAGGATGCCGCCGGTCACGAACACTCGCGGCCGCGGGCGGGCGAGCGCCAGGACTGCGATCGCCACGAGGAGCATCAGGAACACCACGAGCGGCGGGATGAACCCGATGCTGCTCATAACCAATCCCGTGATCATCGCCTCGACGAGTGCCGCGATCGGCAGGAGCCACATTGCGGTGCTCCTGTCGCCAGACGAAGCGGCGGCCGCCCGCACACTCGCGTCCCCCGATTGAGTCGCCGGGATCGTTGCTTCGATTGCCACGCTGAGGTCCTCCACTTCCAATCGATGAGCGGAGCGTGTTCCGGGATCCCACGCGTGCCATCGGGAGGACTACCCAGCCGGCTACTCAGGGGCTACTGTCGTGAGGATGGACGGGAACGTCGATGCGGCACCCCGGGTGATCGGCGCCCTATCGGTCCTGGGCGACCTGTTCGACGTTCAGCTCGCGGCCGAGATCAGCGGGTTGGCGCCGGCCGACTTGCTCCGGACGCTGGACATCGCCCAACGCGAGGGTCTTGTCGTCGTCGAGGGCGGCATCGTCCGGTTCACCCCCGGCAGGCGCGATCAGGCCTACCAGGAGCTTGGCTCGCACGGTCAGGCGACGGCTCACGCCCATGCCGCGAACGTGCTCGAGCGGGTGCGACCACGCGACCTGCCCGCCATCGCCGAGCAACGGGCGAGCGCGGTGGCGGTCCTCGGCCTCGGGCCCGCGCTCGGTGCGCTCGACGATGCTGCCAATGCCGCCGAGCGGGCCATCGACTGGGCAGGCGCCGCACGGCACTGGCAGCGTGCGGCCGACGTCGCGGCCAGAGAGCACGACCACCGTGCCGGACCGTTGGCGATCCGGCGGGCACGCTGCCTCTTCCGCGCAGGGGCGTTCGCCGAGGCGGTGACGGTGTGCCGCCAGGTCGCGAGCGAAGCCCGGGCCGCGGGTGACGGGCGGCTCCTCGCCGAAACGGCATTGGTCGTGCGAGGGATCGCCGATCGCGACACCTGCGAGATCCTCCTCGACCTCTGCCGCGACGCCCTTCGAAGCGTTGGCGACGATGTGGTGCTCCGCTCACGCCTGCACAGCCAGGAGATCATGTTGTCGTCGGATCTCTCTCGAGTCCCGACGGAAGGCTTCGAAGCCCAGCAGAACCTGCTCACGGCCGAGGCTTCAGGCGACGAGCGCGCCCTGGTCGAAGCGCTGCACGCAATGCAGATGGTCGCGGCCGGCCCGCTGAATGCCATGCGCCGTCTGGAGATCGCCGAGCGCGTTGAACGTCTCTGCCACGACGCGGACCTCCAGGACGAGCTCGCCTGGCCACTGTATTGGCGCGTCGATGTGTTCTTTCAGCTCGGGCTGCGGCCGGCACTCGACAATGCCATCGCCCGACTGGAGGAGTATGCCGAGCGGCGTAACGACGCCCTGGCCGTGTGGCGCGGAATGATGGCCCGCGCCGCGCTGGCCCAGCACGAGGCTCGGTTCGCCGAGGCCGTCCGGCTCGCGACCGGGGCACTCGAGATGGCCGCCCGTGGCGGCCATCAGGCGGCGGATTTCTACTATCGGATCCTCGTCCATACGTGTGGCATGAAGACCGGCGCAGGGTCGATGGACGAGGTGCTCCATGGCAGGGGGGGCGGCCCCGATGTATTCCGGATCTTCTGGGCGATGGTCGCTGCCGAGTCTGGTGACCTCGAAACGGCAGCCGCGCTCTTCCCGCTGGCAATGCCCGTGATGGACGAGCTCGATGGGAGCCACCTCCAGGTCATGACCCACATGGCGTTTGCCACGGTCGCATGGTCGCTGGATCGCGCCGATGCCGCTCCGGCGATCTACGCGGCCCTCGAGCCTTTCGCCGATGAGTTGGCCGTCGGTTCCTCCGGGCAGGCGACGTCCGGCGGCAGCGTGAGTCGCTATCTGGGCCAGATGGCAACCCTCACGGGTGCATGGGATCGAGTCGAGGCCGACTTCGCCCGTGCCATGCGGCGCAACCTCGAGACCGGCGCCCGCGGGGAGGTGGCCGAGACTCGCTTCGACTGGGCGAGCGCCCTGCTGCGCCACGGCCTGACGCGCGACCGGGAACGTGCGAGCGCAATGTTGGAAGCGGCCGCACGTGGCGCAACCGAGCTCGGGATGGAGCCGCTCCGGCGGCGTGCCGCGGACGCCCTGGCGGCGCTGAAGGCCGGACGAAGTCCGCTGACCGCTCGCGAGCTGGAGGTCGCCGCCCTGGTGGCCGACGGCCTCACCAACAAGGAGGTGGCGGTCCGGCTGGGGTTGTCGGTCCGGACCGCCGAGAACCACCTGCTCAACGTGATGAACAAGCTCGGGCTGGACAACCGAGCCCAGGTGGCCGCCTGGTTCACGCGAAGCCGATCGACAGTGGATGGGCCTAGGCGCTGATCGGCGCGCCAGATCCTCGGAGCTTTCCCGCCTGGCGCTCCAGGACGGCCTCCTCCAGGCGCTCGGCCGCATAGGCGGCAGGCGGCAGGGCGGCGATCTCCGCCGCGATCCCACGGGCCGCTTCGCGGAACGCGGGCTCGTCGAGGAGTCGACGTGTCCCGTCCCGGATGACGGCAGCGTCCGGTGGCGTGAACGGGGGCGGTGCCGCCGACGGCGGCCCGTCGGGCTGTGGCTGGATCACGCCAAGGGCGGCTCCAGCCGAAATGCAGCGTTCGGTGTTGTAGGGCTGGTCCGCGCCCATAGGCAATAGGAAGAGCGGCAGCCCGGCACCGAGCGCGGCTGACACCGTGTTGTATCCCCCGTGATTAACGACCGCGCTGGCGCGCTCCAGGATTCTGGCCTGAGACAGATAGCCGCCGACCCGGATGTTGTCGGCGACGTGGCCGAGGGCGTCGCGCGGAATCCCGTGCCCGAGCGCGATGACGACGTCGAACGGCTGGTCCGCGAGAGCATCCGCGATCAGCCTGAAGAGCGGCACGTTGCCGTTCATGACTGTCCCCAGGGTCACGTAGACCAGCGGCCGCTTGCCCAGGTCATCGAACCACGCGGGCAGCTCGCCGCCGCCGTCATAGGGCTCAGGTCGAACGTTGATCGCGTTCGCCGGGGCGACGTAGCCCGGCATTTCCAGGCTGGGTGGCGTGCGGTCGACCCTCAGCATCTCGAAGTCCACGTCGGTCACGCGCTCGCCGTCCAGGCCATGCTCGGCGGCGGCACGAGCGACGCCTGGCCGAATCATCGCTTCGTAGAACTTGGCGGCAGCGGGAGATGCGGAAGCCACCGGCAGGTCGAGGATGGCACCGGCCACGAGACCGCCCAGCTCGCCGCTGCCGCGGACGATGGCATCGGCCCCGGTCGCCTTTGCGGCTCGGATGACCCCTTCGACCATGCCCATCCGGATGAGATCGACAAAGAACTCGCCGGCCATGATCTTCTGCATGACCGGGTCGCCGAGCCGCTCCACCCAGGCCGGGCCGGCCGGGTGTG
The DNA here is from genome assembly GCA_031370565.1 of Chloroflexota bacterium. Lineage (GTDB taxonomy): Bacteria > Chloroflexota > Limnocylindria > Limnocylindrales > CSP1-4 > Chersky-267. Next base: position 1,419 of record JANMQO010000206.1, on the reverse strand, counting down.
CCTCGAAGCCGGCGGTCTCGATGGCCGGGGCGAAGGTCGGTGATGCCGCGAATGCGACATCGTGACCGCGACGCTGAAGAGCCCGCGCGGTGGGAACCAGCGGGTGGAAGTGCCCGGACCCCGGGATGGTCGTGAAGAGGAAGCGCATGGTAGTCCTCGATCGCCAGCGTCCCGCCGGCACGTGTGGTCGATGGAGGCAGGTTGTCACGACGGAGCTGCGATGCCATCCGTGATGCTACCCAGATCGATACCCAGACAAGAGGCTTCCGAGCCCAAGGAGCTGTGCTCACGTCCGCTGGCGCGCGGCGGTTTCGGGGTCGACCGCCCCGATGGCGCTTGACTCATTGGAGGAATACTATGCGCGTCCAACCAGTCCCGGGATGTGTGCTTGATTCATCCCGGAATCGGACAGAGATGCCTGACCGGCACACTCACGTGACGGCTCATTGGGCACCAGGCTCTCTGACCTTTGACCACCTGATCAGGGTGTTTGATCCTTCCAGCGCAAGCAAGGTCGCCGGCTGCTTGGCCGATAGGAGCTGACCTTCGTGAGCGGGACACCCCGGTGGGTAAGATCAGCAGTGCCATGAAGCTCCCCGCGGTCCTGCCCGACCGGGGCACACGCCACAGCACAGACCAGGATGTGCGCTTCTGCCGAGGGCGTGACGGCGCCCGGCTCGCATGGGCGATCCACGGAAGCGGTCCGCCCATCATCGTCGTCTCCTGCTGGCTGAGCCACCTTCAGCACGACTGGCGCAGCCCCGTCTGGCAGCACTTCCTCCGCGACCTCGGCGAGTTCGCCACGATCGTCCGCTACGACGAACGCGGGTTCGGGATGTCCGACTGGAACGTCACGGACTTCTCGCTCGAGGCGCGCCACGGAGACCTCGAGGCGCTCGTCGAGGCGACCGGATTCCAGCGCTTCGCTCTGCTCGGGATGTCGGGCGGGTCCCCGGTTGCGATGGCCTATGCCGCTCGGCACCCGGAGCGGGTGACGCGGTTGGTGCTCTACGGAACGGTCAGCGCAGAGCCGACGACGTTCGATGATCACCAGCTCCAGGTCGAGGAGACGTTCCGGAGCATGATCCGCGTCGGCTGGGCGACGGATGACCCCCTGTTTCGCCGTGTCTTCACTCGCATCTACATCCCCAACGCCAGCGAGGAGCAGATGCGCTGGTTCGACGACCTCCAGCGGATGTCGACCTCGCCCGAGAACGCGGTGGCCAGCCGGCTGGCCCACCAGGCTGTCGAGGTCGCCGACGAGCTCCCGCGCGTCGATGCGCCGACGTTGATCCTGCACGCCCTCGGCGATCGGGCGACGGCGTTCGCCAACGCCGTCAGGGTCGCCGGCCGGATTCCGGATGCTCGCCTCGTCGAGCTTGACAGCGCGAACCACATCCTCCTCGCCGGGGAGCCGGC
>JANMQO010000155.1:0-3391 GCA_031370565.1 Chloroflexota bacterium | reverse complement strand
TGCCGGGGTGCCACTGGCCGAGATCCGTCGGAGCGTGGCGCGATCCTTCCGGCGCCAGGCCAGCCTCACCGAGCGAGCAGCCGACGCGCTGGCCGGTGCGTTCCTCGACCAGCTCGTCGCCGCAGGTCGGATCGAGCGGGTCGGCCAGTACCTCCGGGATCCCGCTCGCCCGGTGAGCGACCTGCCGCCGAGCCTCCTCGCCGCGATGGCCCGCCTGGAGGTTGCCTTGACGGTGCCTGCTCCGCCGGGCCTGACCGAGGCGGCGCGGACCGCCGGTTGTCCCGCGCAGGGGATCCGGGCATTGGAGGCAGCTGGCCGCATCGTCCGCCTGGAGGACGACCTGGCCTGGGCCGCTGCGACGCATCGCGAGCTCGAGGCGCTCGCCATCCGCCTGGCCATGCCTGGGCCACTGACACCAGCCGCCCTGCGCGATGCGAGCGGGACGAGCCGGAAATACGTCATGGCCCTGCTCGAGGATCTCGACCGTCGCGGCATCCTGCGCCGAACGCCCGACGGGCACGTCCCCGGACCGCGTGCGCCGCGAACCCCGCAATGATTGGCGATCGCGACCAGTTCGCCGGGGAGTTCGCGGGGATCGTGCTGGGTGGCGGTCGTTCGAGCCGGTTCGGCCGCGACAAGCTGGCCGAGCCCTTCGGCGGCGAGCCGTTGCTCTGGCGGCCGATCCGCGCCGTGGCTTCCGTCTGCCGGGAGGTTGTGCTCGTGCTCGCACCGGAAATGCCCATTCCGGACCTGCCGCCGGACGTCGCGTCAATCGTGCGTGTCGCCCGAGACCCCGAGCCGTTCGGCGGCCCGCTGGTTGGGTTAGCCGCCGGGTTGGCCGTTGCGACCGGTCGGTGGGTGGTCGTCGTCGCCGGCGATCAGCCGGGCCTGCGGCCGGAGCTCCTCGGGTTCCTGGCACAGACGAAAGCCGCGTCTCGCCGGGCGTCGAACCCCGGCGTCGCGGGCGACTCGCCGGGAGGTCACGTTCGCGACTCGTCGCGCGCCGCCCTTCCCGACTCGCCCCGAGCCGCCGCGTTGCCGGACTCGGGCGCCGCCCTGCCCGACTCGCCCCGAGCCGCCGCGTTGCGCGACGAAGCAGGTGTCACCCGGCCGCTCCCGTGCGCGCTCGATCGTGAGGCTGCACTGGCGCAGGCCGGATCGCTTCTGGCCAGCGGCGAGCGCCGGTTGCGGGCGCTGCTTGCGGCGCTGGACGTGGCGGCCATCCCCGAGGAGGCCTGGCGCCCGTTCGACCCTGCCGCCGGGTGGACTCGCGACATCGACGTTCCCAACGACGTGCTACGCGCCGATCAATTGGACTGAGGGCCGATGAGCCTGGGTGCGGCGCGGCAGTCCCGGTGTGCGTGTGGAGGCTGTGACGCAAACGGGCCGCGGCGGGCCGGGCGCGAGCTACCCATCGAACGCCCCATCCTCGAAGACCGCCTCGCCCTCGATCCAGGTGGCCACCACCTGGGCGTCGCCGATCGGCCCGGCCGCCCGGTCGAACACGTTCCGGTCGAGCACGATCAGGTCGGCCAGCTTGCCGGGCGTGAGCGAGCCCGTCGTGTCGTCGTGGTGCTGGACATAGGCGGAGCCCATCGTGAACGCCCGCATCGCGTCCTCCAGGCTGACCGCCTCGCGCGGCAGCAATGGCGGCACAACGTCCCGTGAGTCCGGCGCGACCCGGTTGACCGCGACCTCCATCTCCACCAGCGGATTCGGGCTCGAGACGCTCCAGTCGCTGCCCATCGCCAGCCGGGCACCCGCCCGCAGGAGCGACCCAAACGGATACTGCCAGGTGGCCCGCTCCGGCCCGAGGAACGGGATCGTCAGCTCGTCCATCTGCGCCTCGTGGCAGGCCCACAGGGGCTGCGCGTTGGCGGTCACGTTGAGTTCGGCGAAGCGCGGCAGGTCAGACGGGTGGATCAGCTGGATGTGGGCGATGTGGTGGCGGCCGTCGGTCGGACCGTTCGCGGCGCGGGCCGCCTCGAACGCATCGAGCGCTTCCCGGGTCGCCCGATCGCCGATGGCGTGGACGTGCACCTGGAACCCTTCGAAGTCGAGGCGGGTGACGGCTTGGCGAAGCAGCTTCGGCTCGACGAACGAGAGCCCGCGATTGTCGGTCGCCCGGCCATCAAGATCGAGGTACGGCGTCAGCAGCGCCCCAGTGTGGTTCTCGAGGACACCGTCCTGCATGATCTTCACGCTGGTCGGGCGAAAGCGGCCGATGTGTCCCTCGGCCCGCGCCGCCAGCAGCTCGTCGACCTGCTCCAACCCCCGGCTGCGGTCCCACCACAGCGCGCCGACCACCCTGGCGGTCAGTTCGCCGCGGGCTGCCACCGCGCGATACGCGGCCCGCATGTCCGGCGTCAGCCAGGCCTCCTGCCAACTGGTGATTCCGAGCGAGTGGAGGTAGCCCTGCGCGAGCACGAGCGCGGCCTCCAGGTCCGCCTGGCTGTCCGGCGGGACGAGCCGCTCGACCAGGTGCATCGCACCCTCGTGGAGCGTGCCGGTCGGCGTGCCGTCTGGGTCGCGCTCGATCCGGCCGTCGACCGGGTCCGGCGTGGTCGCATCGACACCGGCCAGCTCGAGTGCGCGTGAGTTGACCCAGGCGCCGTGGCCGTCGCGATTGGGCAGGAAGACCGGCCGGTCCGGAACCACCCGATCGAGATCCTCGCGGCGCGGCGTCCCGCCGGGAAAGTCGTCCATCGACCAGCCGCCGCCGGTGATCCACTCGACGTCCGGCCGCTGCTGGGCGTAGTCCCGGACGATCGCCAGGTAGGTTTCTCGCCCGTGGCTGTCGTGGAGCTCGCAGCGGAGCCGGGCGAGGCCGCCGATCATGGGGTGGACGTGGGCGTCCTGGAAGCCCGGCAGGACCGTCCGGCCACGCAGTTCCACGACGCGCGTGCGCGGCCCGATCCGGGCGACCATCTCGGCGTCCGAGCCCACGGCCGCGATCCGGCCGGCCCCGACCGCCACAGCCTGGGCAGCGGGTTGGAGCGGATCGACGGTATGGACTGCCCCGCCGCGCAGCACCAGGTCGGCGAATAGCTCGTGGGGCATGACGCTCCTCTGCGGCAACGGTATGGCGGGCGGCGGGACGGTCTGCGGCGCGATGGGTGCGGCGCGATGCCTGGGGCCGGGATGATGCCACGTCCTCCAGCCAAGCCCGTCAGCAAACGCGCTCCACGGAACGGGATCCCCAATCCACGGCACGGCACAGGCCGTCCGGCCGGCGGCACCATGCCCGCCCGGCCGCTACCATGCCGACCATGGCAACCGTGCATCTCCTCCATGCCGGCTACGCGCGCGATCGGGTGGCCAGCAGCGTCGTGCTCGTCCGCGACGGCGATCTGCTCATCGTGGCGGACCCCGGCATGGTCGCCCGACGGTC
>JANMQO010000144.1:0-1695 GCA_031370565.1 Chloroflexota bacterium | reverse complement strand
CGCCGCAGTCCGCGGCTGAGATGCGACCAGCCGGTGACGACTTGCGTTTCCCGCGGAGCGCGACCGGCCAGCCGGGCCGCGTTCACCAGAGCGCTCAGCGGACGACCCCGGCACTCACGAGCGCGAGCGTGTCGCTCTGGCCGCTGGCGACGAGCAGCACGTGCCGCCCGTCCGACACGAGCTTGGACTCATTGACACCCGTGAGATCCACGCCGCCGACCGCCACCCAGTCGAGGCCGTCGCGGGACGTCCAGAGCTCGACCTCGCTGCCGACCATGCCGGTCGCGACGAAGCCGCCGGGTGCCGCGACGAGCGACGTGCCGCCGATGCGGGCGCCGAAGAGGGCCGGACTGGACGGACCGGCCCGCCACGCCAGGCCGTCGGACGACACGAATGGCACGACAGGAAAGCGGAAGTCGCCAGGTGAGACCTCGATGCCCGGACCACCAGCCGCCGTCCCGAGGGTCACGTAGCCGGCCTGGCCAAGCGCGAGGCCGTCGAAGAGGACGTTTGAGGCCCCCGAGATTGGCGAGTGGACGGTCCAGCTCTGTCCGTCGAGTGAGGTCCAGACGGCAGCCTGTTCGTTCAGGGCACCCACGATGAGCAAGCCGCCGCTCGTGCGGACGATCCGGCCCGGGCTGCTGACATTCGGCGGGAAGGCGCGCAGGTCGGTCACCACGCTCCAGCGGAGGCCGTCCTCCGACGCCCACACCGACTGGCCCCCCTGGTCAAATCCGGTCGCGACGAAGCCGGCCGGACCGGCGGCGACGTCGCCGAACTCGGCTCCGCCGAACGCCGGTTGATCGGGCGCCTTCGTCCAGTGGCGCAAGTCCGGACTGGCCCAGGCCGCCCCGTTCGACTGCTGCGGGTAGTAGGTCCCGCCCCGCTGCGCCCCGAGCGCCACGTAGACCTGCCCGTTCGTCGCCACGGGCCCGCTGATGCCGGCAGCGTCCTCTCCGGTGACCTCGCCGGTCTGCGTCCAGTGCGACCCATCCGCGGACGTGAAGACGAGCGTCCGTGTCGGCGCTGCCGCAACAAAGTCGATGAAACCACCGCCCGGGAGCGCGGCGATCCCGCCGCCCGGACCGCCGAACGCGCCGTTCGACACCGTGCGGGGCAAGGTTATGGGCGCCCAGGTCGAGGTGACCTCCGCCGGTGGCGCCGAGGGGATCGCCGGCGTCGCCACCGGCGTCGGCGCCGCGGGCGGTTCGGGCACTCCGACCACGGGCACCGACCAGACGTGGATCACCTGGTCGGCGGGATCGGCAGTCTGCGGCCAGTCGGTCAACAGCACCCGATCGTCGAGCGCCAACACCTGGACCGAGTCGGTGGAGGCACTGGCGAACTCGGCGGGCAGGGACATCGTCACGAAGTGGACGCCATCGGAGGAGATCGCCAGCGTGGGCGCGCCACTACCCAGATCCTTGCCTTCGACGGCCACCAAGCGCGACCCCGCCGAGATGCGCCAGGCGGCAATGGCGAGGCGGGCTGTCCCGGAGCCTTCAGTGCCGACCGACTCGAGGGCGGCATCATCACGGGGCGCGAGCAGGACCCGGTCGCGGAACACGGCGGTCGCCACGACCGGGGGGACCTGGCCAGCGCTCGGGTCCCACGTCTGGTCGACCGGGACACTCGGGCCCGACAAGCTGACCCCGGGACCCCGGGACGAGACCAGCCGGCCGGGTGCGAGCTGCC
>JANMQO010000140.1:0-3474 GCA_031370565.1 Chloroflexota bacterium | reverse complement strand
CTGCTCGCACTCCGCCCGGGTTTCTCTCGTTTTTCGGGAGGCGCTCACGTTCGCCCACGGGCGCCACAGGGCGCCGGAGTGGGCCGATGACCGAGATGCTGGCCACTGGCGCGACCAAACGAAGAAGGGCCCCGGGTTGGCACCCGGGGCCTGAGAGTCGACTGGTGGCGCTCGGACTATCCGGCGTCGCCTTGGGAACCAGCCTCCGGCACGGCGGTCTTGCGCCCGCGAGGGGCCCGCGTCCGGATCCGCTCGGGCGTCGCGTCGGGCTCCGGCTCGGTCGGCACGGCCTCGGCGGCCTTGCGGGCCAGGGCCGCCTTGCGAAGCGCGCTCGTGTACTGGTTCCAGTGGGGTTTGCACATCCGGCCGAGGCCGTCCTTCTGGCTGGGCTGGACCGGGAACTCGTCGGCCGGCGCCTCGTGCGCCTCGATCCCGAACTTCGCCGATCCGATGCACTTCCGCATGTCCGCCATGTCTCTCGTCCTTTCGCTCGCCAACCCCGATCTGGTGTTGGGGCGGACATCCATCACTCGGCTGGCGCGACGATGCAAGGTCGAAGATCGGGAGTCGCCCGATGACGACGAAGACACGCGTCGCCGCGGCCCCGACCACCCCCTGGCGCAGCCGGATCGTCGGCACGGGCGAGGATGCACCCGACCAGCTGCTCGCCAACCCGCGCAACTGGCGACTCCACCCGCGCAACCAGCAAGCCGCCCTGGCGGGCTCCCTCGACGCGGTGGGCTGGGTCCAGCAGGTCATGGTCAATCGGCAGACCGGGTTCGTCGTCGACGGCCACGCCCGGGTGGCGCTGGCGATCAGCCGGCACGAGCCCTGCGTGCCCGTGCTGTACGTCGACCTCTCGCCCGACGAGGAGGCGCTCGTCCTCGCGACCCTCGACCCGATCGGCGCGATGGCGACCGCCGACGAGGCGAAGCTAAACGAGCTCCTGGCCGAGGTGACGGTCGACGACGCCGGCCTCCTGCGGCTGCTCGGCGACCTCGGCGCCCGCAAGCCCGGCATCACCGACCCCGACGAGGTGCCCGAACCGTCCGACGACCCCTACGTCAAGTCGGGCGACCTGTGGCTCGTCGGCGACCACCGCGCGCTGTGCGGCGACGCCACGAACCCCGACGACGTCGCCCGGCTCCTCGGCGGTGCGGAGCCGCGGCTCCTGGCGACGGATCCCCCGTACGGGGTCAGCCTCGACCCGACCTGGCGAGACCAGCTGTACACAACGGGCTCGGCCCGGCCGAGAAGCCCTACATGCGCATCGAGGGTCACCAGAACACGACCCTCTCGGGTGACACCCGGGTGGACTGGTCGGACGCCTATGCCCTCGTCCCCAGCTTGGAGGTCGGCTACGTCTGGCACGCCGGCGTGTACGCGGCCGTGGTCGCGGCCACCGGGCTGGAGCGAGTCGGCTTCGAGATCGCGTCGCAAGTGATCTGGGACAAGGGCCTATTCGCGATGGGTCGGTCCTGGTACCACTGGGGCCACGAGCCCTGCTGGGTCGTGCGCAAGCCGGGCGTCCCCAATCTCTTCCACGGCCATCGCGACCAGAGCACGGTCTGGCGAGCGCCGAGCCCGAAGATGATCATTGGGCGGATCGACCGTGGAGAAGTTCGACCACCCGGCGCAGAAGCCGGTCCTCCTCGCCGAGATCCCGATCCGGAACCACCTCGAGGCGGGCGAGGCGGTCTACGACGCCTTCCTCGGCTCGGGCACGACGCTGATCGCGGCCGAGACCCTCGGCCGGCGCTGCTACGCGATGGAGATCGACCCCAAGTACGTCCAGGTCGCGCTGGAACGCTGGCAGGCGTTCACTGGCCGGAAGGCCGTGCTCCAGTGACCTGTCCCGTCTGCGGCAAGCACCGCCGCGAGAGCGGGGGAGGTCCCCGTGGGTAGCCGCGGCCCGCTCCCCAAGGATCCGGAGAAGCTGCTGGGGCACAGGCGCCGGCGCGCCCCCCGAGACGCGTCGGTGGCACCTGTGCGCCGCCCGCGGGCCCGCCCGGAGTGGCGGCCCGACACGAGGGCCGCGTGGCGCACCTACTGGTCTCTGCGAACCACTCGGGGTCATACAGGGAGCGAATTCTGTGGTCGCCTCCAGCGTGGCCCATGATTTCACCGCGCACTCGGTCGGGGATGTGCGCCCGCCCCGCGAACGCTTCGCGAAGCACCTGATGTCGATTCGCCCTAGCCAGCGCCACCGGAACCATCGTGTCGAAGACCGCGTGAGCGAGCAACAGGCGACGAGGATGCGGGGGCCACTCCATCGTGGGGTCGAATGTTCCCGTTCCATCCGACCGATACCTTCGACTCGACAAGGGTGGTCAGGCCAATTCGCGTACGGTGAGGCCGTGCTCGGCGAGCAGGCCGGCCGCTACCTCCGGGTCGAGATTGAGGATGTCGGCGAACGCGGCGAAGGCGATCCATTCATGCGTGTACGCGTCGATTACTGCGCGGACATAGCGCGGATCCAGGTCCGGCCCCTCCGGCCTCGGCGTCGGCTCGAAGTGGTAGCCGAAGCTTCGGAGCAGGGCTGCAGGCTTGACCTCGCCGTTCCTCGCGCGTTCAAGCAGCCGGTTCTTGGCAGCGGCTGTGATCACGCCCAGCTCGGCCAGATGGATGCACGTCACGTCGATGCTTGTCACGAACCTCGAGGCGACCGCCGCAACTCGCTCATCGGCGTCGTCGATCGGTTCTGCGAGCCGTCGCACCCCCTCAGGGTCCATCAAGAAGTGTCGGGCAAACGCATAGGCTGCCCACTCCTAGGGGTCGTTGCCGCCCGCCGTGACATTCGCCTCGTACAGCGCTGAGCCATCCGCCGCCCCCTGGAGAACGTGGTGCCCGAGCTCGTGGGCAGCCGTCAGGCGCTGGCGCGTGATCGAGGTCGACGTGTTGACGAAGATGAACGCGCGGCCATCCTGGACGAGGTGTGCCCCTTCGAGCGAGTCGTCACCGAACGGAGCCATGTAGAGCTCGATTCCCTGTCGCCGCACGACATCGAACACGTCGACATAGTCCGTCCCGATGCCCAGCTCGTGGCGGAGCCCCGCGGCGGCGAGGGCGGCCTCAGCTTTGGTCATATAGCGCGGGAGGCCTCGCGATGAACAACGAGTTCTCCACGCAGCGTTCGAACCGGGCGATCGCCTCCCGAGCCTCGGCCCTCTCGTGGTTCACCCGATGGCGGACATGTGCCTGCGGAGCGGCCAATTCTTCGACCGACGTTTCAAAGACTCGCGCGAGGGCCAGCAGCCGCGCTTCGTCGGCCTGCGCCTCACACCGGCGGCGTATCGGCACGGAATGGCGCTCGCGCTGCCAGAGGCTGTTATGGCGCGCCCGACAGTGTCTGAGTTCACGACATAGGCGTCAGGTGATGCGAGTCTGATGAGTCGCGACATGCGTGACAGTCGGGCGCATGTCGAAACATCGGGTGGCCGTCCTCAAGGTCGTCTCCAAGCAGCTATCCGTCAC
>JANMQO010000106.1:0-6255 GCA_031370565.1 Chloroflexota bacterium | reverse complement strand
CGACACTGGTCCCAACCCAGACTTGGTGGCGGCAGCAAGCGGAGCCGACCTGCTCGTCTGCGAGGCAACGCTAGGCTCCGTGGCTGAGGACGATCCTGTCCGCCGCGGCCACCTGAGCCTGGAGGAGACGCTCGAGGTGGCGCGTCAGGCACGGCCCCGGCAATTGCTCGTGACGCACTATCCGTCAACCAGGCGCAGGGCGATGGCGGCACAGGTCGCGACCCTTGGGTCAGCCGTGGTCATCGCCCAGCCGGACCTGGTCGTGGACCTCCTCGCGCCGCGCTGAGGCGCCGCCGGCCAGGCCTGAGGCGCTGCCGGACGGTACTGAGCCCGCCGGCCGGACCGAGCCCGCCCGCAGGACCAAGCCTGGCCTCAGCTGATCGACAGGATCGGCGCCTCATGCCGGGCGGCGGCCACGCTCATCCGCGCCGCCACGATGTGGGCCAGGCTGGTCAGTGCCCTGGCCGCCGGCCCCGGTTCTCGCTGGGCCACGGCCGGAATGCCAACATCGGCGCCCTGACGGACGGTGACGTCGAGCGGCACCGCGCCCAGGAACTCAATCCCGTGCTCGGCCGCGAACCGCTGCCCGCCGCCCCGGCCGAAGATGTCGGTGACCTCGCCGCAGTGCGCGCACGAGAACCCGGACATGTTCTCGACGATCCCGATGACCGGCACGTTCATCCGCTGGAGCATGCCGTAGGCCTTGCCCACGTCGAGCAGCGAGACCTCCTGGGGCGTGGTGACCAGCACCGCCCCGCTGATCGAGACGGCCTGGGCAAGGGTCAACTGGGCGTCCGAGGTTCCGGGCGGCAGATCCACCACGAGATAGTCGAGTTCGCCCCATTCCACATCACGCAGGAACTGCTGGATGGCTCCCCCGACGAGCGGACCGCGCCAGACAACCGGCTGGCCGTCCGGCACGAAGAACTGGATCGAGATGGTCTTGACCCCATGACGCTCCAGCGGGCTGATCTTGTTGTTGGCGCTGGCGGTCGGCTGGCCAACCAGGCCCATCATGAGCGGGATGTTCGGACCGGTGATGTCGGCGTCCAGCAGCCCGACCGAGGCCCCCGCCTGGGCCAGCGCCACGGCCAGGTTGACGCTGACCGTACTCTTGCCCACGCCGCCCTTGCCCGACACGATCGCCAACACGTTCTTGACCCCCGGCAGGAGTGCCTGCGGCTGGGCCGGACTGGCCCGCCGGACCATGGCCCCCCACGTGATCGCGACGGACTCCACGCCAATGGTGGCTAGCGCGGCCCGGGTGTTCTGCTCGATTTCGTCCTTCAACGGGCAGGCTGGCGTGGTCAACTCGATCGTGAAGGCCACGTGGTGGTCGCGGATCTCGAGCGACTTGACCATGTTCAGCGTGATGATGTCCCGGCCCAGCTCGGGTTCCTGGACGGTGCGCAAAGCGTCGTACACGGCGCCTTCGGTGAGGGTCGTCATCGGGGTCGTGGTCCCTTCCGCGGCGGTGAAGTCTGTGTTCTGACAGGAATCGTGTCGATATCGTACCCGGCTCGGGCGTGAGCCGCCGACGGCCTGGCGGATGGCCTGGCGGATGGCCTGGCGGATGGCCTGGCGGATGGCCTGGCGGACGGCCTGGCGGATGGCCTGGCGGATGGCCTGGCGGACGGCCGCCGCCTCCGGGCCATGGTCGCGAGATTCGCACGCCAAGGCATCGTCTGATGCGAAGTCCGTCGCACAGGCGGCGCATTGACACCGTTTCCGGCGTGCCCTACCATCCGGCCACCTACTGCTCGCGAACGTCGCCCGCAGGACGGACGTCAGCCGTGGCACCGACCGTTCCCCACAGACGGCTCCGGACCCTCATTCGTGCAGGAGTTCGAACACCACCGTGCCCGTCGTCGATGTCCGTCTCGTCGATGTCGTCAAGCGCTTCGGCGATGTGGCCGCCGTCGACCATGTCAGTCTGGAAGTCCTCGACGGCGAGTTCTTTTCCCTGCTCGGTCCGTCCGGCTGCGGCAAGACAACCACCCTGCGCATGATCGGCGGATTCGAGGAGCCCACCTCCGGACTCATCGAGCTGCAGGGTCAGGACGTGACCTGGTTGCCGCCGTATCGGCGCAACGTCAACACCGTCTTCCAGAACTACGCCCTCTTTCCCCACCTGAGCATCTACGAAAACGTGGCGTTCGGGCTGAAACGGCGCGGCGTTCGGGGTGACGAGGTCAAGACGCGCGTCACGGACATGCTCCGGCTGGTCGAGTTGCCCGGCTACGAACAACGCAAGCCCACCCAGATCTCCGGCGGCCAGGCGCAGCGCGTGGCCCTTGCCCGAGCGCTGATCAATCGGCCGGCCGTGCTGCTGCTCGATGAGCCGCTGGGCGCCCTGGATCTCAAGCTGCGCAAGCAGATGCAGGTGGAGCTCAAGCGGATCCAGCAGGAAGTCGGCATCACCTTCATCTACGTGACCCACGATCAGGAAGAAGCGATGACGATGTCCGATCGGATCGCGGTCATGAACAAGGGGCGCTACGAGCAGCTCGGAGACCCCGAGAGCCTGTATGAGCGCCCGACCACGGCCTTCGTGGCAGGCTTCCTGGGGGTGAGCAACCTGCTGCCCGCGACGATCGACGGCACAGCCGATGACTACGCGCTGGCCCAGCTGGTCGACGGCCAGCGCGTCCGCGTGCCGCGTGCCCTGGCAAGTGGGTCGAGCAGAATCCAGATCGGCGTTCGACCAGAGAAGATCCGGCTCAGTCCGGTCGACGCCACGACGCCGAACGGCTTGAACGAACTGGTCGGGACCGTACGCGACGCCTCGTACATCGGTGTCAGCACCCAGTACATCGTGGAGACCAGGCACGGCGGTCGAGTCGCCGTATACGAGCAGAACGTCGAGCGGACGAGTCATGGCTCGCTCCATCGGCCCGGCGACGACGTCCGCCTGACATGGTCACCCGATCACACGTTCGTCGTCCCCGGGGACGCCACACCTGAGTCCGGGGCAACCCAGTAGCTCGTCGCGCCAGCGGCGAACCGACGGAGGAGATCCGATGCCTGAACACGATCAGACCGGGCCCCGAGGGACGGTCAACCGACGACGCTTCCTGCAAGGGACCGCGCTGACCGGCGTGGGCGCCTTCCTGGCAGCCTGCTCGGCAGGCAACAGCTCCGCCCAGCCCTCAACACCCGCCTCCGCTGCCTCCATCCCGGTGCCGACGCCGCCGCCGGTCACGCCGGCCCCCAGCGAACAGGCCACGCCCAAGGTCATCACCGGACCCCTGCACTGGGCCCAGTGGCCCGCCTACATCGACCTCGTGGGCAACGCGAGCGTGCAGGGCAAGTACCTGCCCGGTTCCTCGCCGACGTTGGAGGAGTTCAAGAAGAAGTACGGCGTCCAGGTCGACTACGAAGAGAAGGTCGAGGACAACAAGCAGTTCTACGCCACCATTCAACCCCAGTTGCAGGCCGGCGCGCCGACCGGTTGGGACATGATCACGGTCACAGACTGGCTCGCGGCCAAGATCATCAGCAAGGGCTGGGCGGAGAAGATCGACCAGACCAACGTGCCGAATTGCGTGGCCAACCTGCGCGACCCGCTCAGGAACCAGGTGTGGGACCCGGGCAACGACTACCACTATCCGTGGCAGTCCGGCATGACCGGGATCGGCTACAACACCAAGGTTCTGGCTTCCGCCGGCAAGCCCGCCCCAAAGAGCCTGGCCGACCTGTGGAAGCTCGAGGCCAAGAAGCTGAGCTTCCTGACCGAATCGCGGGATACCTTCGGTCTGGGCCTGCTCAAGCTGGGCAAGAGCGCGGACCCGGCCCAGACCACTGCCGACGACCTGCAGGCGGTCCACGACGACATCAAGCCGCTCGTCGATGCGGGCCTCATCTTCGCCGACAACTCGTACCTGAAGAACTTTGCCGCCAAGAAGACCTGGGCGGCCATGGTCTGGTCGGGCGACCTGGCCTCTTCGGGGACGGAGGGCGACACGTTCATCGCGCCGACCGAGGGCACGATGATCTGGACCGACAACATGCTCATTCCCAAGGGTGCCGTCAGCAAGTACACGGCCGAATTGATGATGGACTGGGTGTACGACCCCAAGATCGCCGGCCAGATCGCCAACTTCGTCTACTACGTCTCACCGGTCAAGGGCGCCAAGGAGGCCCTTGAGGCGCTCAACGCCTCAGCCCCGCTTGATGCCTACCACCTGAGCCTGCTCTTCCCGCCGGACGACGTGGTCGCCAAGCAGCACAACTTTCAGTTCCTCAGCGCGGACCTCGAGCAGAAGCTCGACGAGCTGTTCCTCGACCTGACCGGCGGCTGATGCGCGCCGGTCCGGTGCAGCCGCGATGACGGCAGCCGCCGTGGTCATCGCGGCTGCACCCCGCCCCTGGCGTCGACGGCTGCGCGGCATCGCGCCCTATCTGCTGCTGGCCCCGGGCGTCCTGTGGCTGGTCTACTTCTTCATCTGGCCGGCCGTCCAGATGTTCCTCATGTCGATCTCCAGCGGGACACTCGATAGCGGCTTCCAGGTGACCGGCACCACGCGCTCCTACGAACAAGCGCTGACCAGGTTTCCGACCCAGTGGCTCCATTCGCTGCTGTACGGCGGCGTGAGCACGACCCTGGACTTTCTGATCGGCTTCCCCGTCGCCTACACGATCGCGTTCCGGGGCGGACGCTACAAGAACCTGCTCCTGTTCCTGGTCATCGCCCCGTTCTTCACCAGCTTCCTCATCCGCACGATCAGCTGGCAGATCCTGCTCGGTGACGAAGGCCCCGTCCTGGCCCTTCTCAAGCATGTAGTGCACGTCATCCCGACCGATTTCTCGGTCCTGTACAGCCCGGTCGCGGTCATCGCGGGACTGACCTACAACTTCCTGCCGTTCATGATCCTGCCGCTCTACGTGGCGCTCGAGAAGATCGATCCGCGCCTCATCGAAGCGGGCATGGACCTGTACGCCAGCCAGTGGGCCGCGTTCCGTCGGATCACCCTGCCGCTCGCCCTGCCGGGCGTGTTCGCCGGCTCGATCCTGACCTTCATCCCGGCCCTGGGCGACTACATCAACGCCGAGCTGCTGGGCAGCCCCAAGACGCGCATGATCGGCAACGTCATCCAGGGTCGATTCCTGCAGCTCAACGACTACCCGATCGCCTCGGCACTGTCGTTCGTGCTCATGGCCGGCATTCTGGTCACGGTCTTCGTCTATGCCCGGGCCCTGGGCACCGAGCAGTTGACGGGCTGACCATGACCAGCACGACCCTCGAACGCACCAGACCGGAACCGCAGGGCGGACGACGAGCCATCCGGGCCATCGGCCACTGGGGGCTGCCGGTACTGACCGCGGTGGCCATGATCTACCTGCTCATTCCGATCGCCGTGATGATCGTCTTCTCGTTCAACGACTACGACGGCAAGTTCAACTTCATCTGGCGGGGCTTCACACTCAACGCCTGGCTTCATCCGCTCGATTGGCCGGGTCTCGGCCAGGCGATCCGGACGAGCCTGGTCATCGCCGCGCTGGCTACCTTCGTGTCGACCATCCTGGGCACGCTCATTGCCCTGGCGCTCACCCGCTACCAGTTCCACGGCCGGGGGCTGCTCAACGGGCTCATCTTCCTGCCGATGGCATCCCCGGAAATCGTCCTCGGCTCGAGCCTGCTCACGATGTTCGTGAACATCAGCATTCACAATGGGATCGTGCCCCCGGGGCTGGCCAACCTGCCGGCCGGCACCCTGTCGTTGGGTTTCACGACGATCCTCATCGCTCACATCATGTTCAACATCAGCTACGTGGTGGTCACGGTGAAAGCCCGTCTGTCCGGGTTCGATCGCCGCCTCGAAGAAGCCGCGATGGACCTGGGGGCGAACGAGTGGACGACCTTCTGGAAGGTCACCTTCCCGCTCATCTTTCCGGGGATCATGGCCGCCAGTCTGCTCGCCTTCTCGCTCTCGATCGACGACTTCGTCATCACCAACTTCGTGTCCGGCACGACGAACACGTTCCCGATCTGGACGTACGGCATCATCCGCAATGCGTTGCCCGCCCAGATCAACGTGATCGGCTCGATCGTCTTCCTGACCGCGGTCATCTTCGTGGGGGCGACCACCCTGCGCTCCGGCCGCGCACCCCGGCTCGGCTGAGTCCCATGCGCGTCGACGAAACCAGCCAGCCTGCAGTCGCAGCAGCGTCCCGTTCGCGGGACGATCGTCTGGCCCGGGAGGGCGCCCCGTGGCCGGACCAGCGCGTGGTGCCCGCCGTCTGGAGCCGGATCAC
>JANMQO010000073.1:0-5344 GCA_031370565.1 Chloroflexota bacterium | reverse complement strand
GCGGCAGCCGGGCAAGGCCGATCGAGCACCACCTGCCCGAACCGCTCAAGCTGACGCGCATCGCCCAGGTCGAGCAACTCGTGATCCATCGTGTTCGGCATCTGCCGATGATGCACCCGGACGGCCGTCCCGTGCCGGGTGACGTTTGCCGCGGGACCCGCCCGGCCGCTCCGCCGTCCCGGACCACCCGATCGTGCGCGTCGCGCTCCCTCCATTGACGCTCCGGCGTGGCCCTGCGGTATCATTCGCCGGCAGCGCGACGGAACCGCGCTGCGCGGGCGGCTAGCTCAGTTGGTTAGAGCACTTGCTTGACATGCAAGAGGTCACTGGTTCGAGTCCAGTGTCGCCCACCATCGCACAGCGAATGCGTCGAGCGGGACGCGTTCCGGAACCCGGCAACCCCGGCGCGTTGCGGCAGGCGACAGCCAACGGGTCGGCAGCGACCCCGCCACCGCCAAGGCGGCTGGGACCGCGGGAGGCACGGCCTCTCGTCCTGTCAGTGGACGAGGGGCTTCGTGATTCAAAGGAGGGCGAGATGGCGGACGAGCGACAGCCGGACGAGCGAGAGGCGGACGACGAGGCCCTCGTTGCGCCCGAGCGCGGGTCGGCCGAGGAGCTCCTCGACGCTGGCGCCCATAGCGAGCTGGACGCGATGCGCCACTCCGCGGCCCACGTCATGGCCGAGGCGGTCGTCGACCTCTTCCCCGGCACGCGGCTGGGCATCGGGCCCGCCATCGACGACGGCTTCTACTACGACTTCGAACTGCCCCGGGCGCTCACCCCGGACGATCTGAGTGCAATCACGGCGCGGATGGCCGCCAGCATCGCGGCGGATCACCCGTTCGTCCGCCACGAGCTGGCACCGACAGACGGTCGAGCCTTCTTCGTCGAGCGCGGCCAGCCCTACAAGGTGGAGATCCTCGACGACCTCGGGGCGCGAGCCACCGCCGCCGGCCAACCGATGCCGCCCGTGTCGACCTACGAGCACGGTCCGTTCATCGACCTGTGCAAAGGTCCGCACGTGGTGAGCACCGGTGGGATCGGCCCGTTCCAGCTGCTGTCGGTCGCCGGGGCGTACTGGCGCGGCGACGAGAAGCGGCCGATGCTCCAGCGCATCTACGGCACCGTCTGGGCGACCCAGGAGGACCTCGAGCGCTACCTGTGGCGGCGCGCCGAGGCGAAGAAGCGCGACCATCGTCGGCTTGGCGTCCAGCTCGACCTGTTCAGCTTCCACGATGTCAGCCCCGGCTCGGCCTTCTGGCATCCCAAGGGTCAGCGGCTGTGGCGCACCCTGGAGAGCGCCATGCGCGAACTCCAGGACCGGCGTGGCTACCAGGAGATCAGCACGCCGCTCATCGTCCACCAGAAGCTCTGGGAACAATCCGGCCACTGGGACCTGTACCGGGAGAACATGTTCCTGATCGAGTCCGAGGGCCAGACGTTCAGCCTCAAGCCGATGAACTGCCCCGAGTCGACGATCATCTACAAGAGCCGGCTGCGCTCCTATCGGGACCTGCCGCTCCGGCTGGCCGAGTACGGCCGGCTGCACCGCAACGAGCGCTCCGGCACGCTGTCCGGGCTGACCCGAGTCCGCCACTTCGTCCAGGACGACGCCCATATCTACGTCCGGCCGGATCAGCTCGGTGCGGAGATCGCCGCGCTGCTGGCCGAGGTGCAGGAGGTGTACGGCTGGTTCGGCCTCACCCCGCAGCTCAAGTTCGGGACGAAGCCGGACAAGGCGCTCGGCGATCCTGCCCTCTGGGAGCGGGCCGAGTCGCTCATCCACGAGGCGCTGGACGCCTCCGGCCTGGCCTGGACCCTCAAGCCGAAGGATGGCGCGTTCTACGCCCCCAAGATCGACATCCACGTCGAGGACGCCCTCGGGCGGTCCTGGCAGACGGCCACCTTCCAGATCGACCTGGTCATGCTGCCCGAACGCTTCGACCTGACCTACATCGATGAGACCGGCGCCGCAGTGCGCCCCATTGCGATCCATCGCGCCGTCTATGGCTCGCTCGAGCGCTTCATCGGCATCCTCGTCGAGCATTTCGGTGGAGCGTTTCCGCTCTGGCTGGCACCCGTCCAGGCGGTCGTCGTGCCGATCGCCGACCGACACGTCCCGGCGGCTGAGGAGCTGGCCACGGTCCTCCGGGCGCGCGGACTGCGGATCGAGGTGGACACCTCGGACAACCGGATGCAGAACAAGATCAGGCTGGCCCAGGAGCAGAAGGTCCCGTACATGCTTGTGCTCGGCGACCGCGAGATCGAAGCGCGCTCGGCAGCCCCGCGCACTCGCGCCGGCGAGCAGCAACCTGCCGAGGTCTGGGAGTCACTTGCCGACCGTCTCGCCGCCGAGGCCGCCGCCCGTTCGCCGCAGCTCTCCGCCTGAGGCCGCGCGTCGGACTGAGCCTGTCGGGCGGGCTCAGTTCCCGCAGGACAGGGTGCCGTCGGCGGCCGCTACCGAGATGCCAGCCTGCACATGGACGGGTGCCTCGCGCTCGATCCCGAGCGCGGAGTAGTGCACCAGCAGCGTATCGAGCACCGTGAACCCAGTGCCCGTCGGCGCTTCCGACGGCATGGCAATTCCCGGCGCCAGGGTAGCCACTGGGCGGATGGCAGGGCAGTCGGTGAGGCGCACAGCAAGGGCGGCGTTGGTCTGTTGGCCAGGTTCGAGCTCGAAGGGTGCAAACGGTTCGCTGAACCAGCGCTGGCCGGCCGCGCCCATACGGAGCAGTACGCCATCGAGCGTCGGACCGCCGGGAGCAAGGCGCAGCGTCACGCTCTCGACGTAGGGGCTCCGGATCGCGCCAAGCCCGAGCACGATGATGGGTACCGGTCCGGTGTTCCAGATCGAGATCATCTGGCGGATCTCGGCATGGCGCTCATAGGCGTACACAAAGACCTCGTCAACGCCGTCCACGGGCACGATCGCCACAAGCCGTGGATCGTCACCGCCCCATGTGGAGCCAGGACCGATCGACGGGGCATCCGCGACAAGGGCAGAGCCAATCCCGAGGGCAACGGCGGACACTACGCTGAGGGCGCGAATCGTCCGGGGCCGACGGCCGATCCGCGCCCCGACGGCCGGAGCCGTGAACCACACCCGGACCAGCGCGATCAACACGGCTATGGCGAGCACTGCCGCGAGCTCCGGCGGGATGGCGAGCACGGAACCAACAGGTGGCCAGCCCCTCACCGGGCACCTACCTTTGCCGATGTGCGTTCGTAGATCCGCACGGACCTTCCCCCATTTCTGGTCGAGACAGCGACTCTATTTGATTGCGAGCGGTCGCGCCACGGCTTCGCACCCTTCGCCTGACTGCGACTCCTGGACTTGCATCTCGCACGAGATGGGACACGCCGAAGGACTGGGGCACTACGGGTTCGGCTCTGGCGTCTTGCGTCAGATGAAGATCTCGGTTGGTCCGCGACTGGTGCGTCTGGTCGCGCTCTTCGCGGTAGTGGGCCTGGTCTCGGCCTGCGTGGCCGCCCCGGGTGCGTCAGAAGGCAAGGTTCCGCCCAGCGGCGTCGGGCCACCGACGAGCTATCCGAGCCCGGGATCGTCATGCATCACCCAGACGTCGGTGGTCAACGCTGTCGAGAGCACGATGGAGAACCTCGCCAAGTTCTCGACCGCGGTCGTCGTGGGGACGTTCGACGGGTATGGCAGTGCGCAATGGAATACACCGAACGGCGAACGCGTGGCGACCGATGCAGACAAGAGACTCGGGGTCTGGATCTACCGCCCGATCAAGATCACCCCGAAGAGTGCGCTTCGCGGGGTCCCCTCGTCGGTCGTCGGCGCACGGGTCGAGGGCGGCGCCATCGGCTGCGACTCGAACCGCTTCAGCAACGAGCCGGTCCTCAAGGAAGGTGGAAGCTACGTCTTCTTCCTTGCGCCCGAATGGGATCCGAAGCACGCTCGCAGCCTGGATCCATGGGTACTCTGGGCCTGGCCACTGAATGCGGATGGAACCGTCCACACGCCACTCGAGGGCGATGTGCCGATCTCCGCCCTCAGTCAAGTCCTCGCTGACACGCCGCTCCTCGTCCTTCCGACCACGACGCCACCGGCCGCACCCTGACGTGCGTGTCTCGCGACGAGATGCGCTCGACCCGGACGCGCTGAAACCGCACGCGCCGGGCATTGAGACGCTGCCACCAGCGCCGTAGGCCACGTCGTGCGACCGACAGACCCGACGTCGGGTCTGTCCTCCCGGGAACGCCTGTGCTATCCTCCCGAACTGCGGACTTGGCTTGGGCGACGTGTGCCCGGACGAGCCTCGCAGGCACCTGACAACGTACGAAGGGGTCAACCATCAGCCGAGACCTGCGCATCAACCAGATGATCCGGATCCCCCAGGTCCGGGTAGTCGATCAAGACGGGAGCCAGCTGGGCGTCATGCCCACGCCGCAGGCCCTCGCGATGGCGCAGGAACGGGGACTCGACCTCGTCGAGGTGGCACCCATGGCGGCACCGCCGGTCGTCCGGTTCCTCGACTTCGGGCAGTACAAGTACGAGCTGACGAAGCGAGAAAAGGAAGCCAAGCGGAAGCAGCGCTCGGTGACGTTCAAGGAGGTCCGCCTCAAGCCCAAGATCGGCATCGGCGACTTCGATACCAAGGTTCGACGGGCGATCGAGTTCCTTGAGGAAGGGGACCGGATCAAGGTAGCCGTTCAGTTCCGGGGCAGGGAATTGACCCACCCTGAGATCGGGCGAGGGCTGCTGACCAAGTTTGTCGAGCAGATCAAGGAGCATGGCATCGTGGAGCGGTCACCGCTCCTCGAAGGAAAATCGATGCACATCACGGTGGCCTCGGTGCACAAGCCCAAGGTCATCGAGCACGTCGACAAGCACGCCGCCGAGGCGTCGGACGAAACAGCCGCCGAGGTGCCGAACGCGGAACCGTCTGACGAAACAGCCGGTGAGCCGGCCGCAACCCTCGCGCCCACCGCGATCGAAGCACCAGCCGCAACTGCTGCGACCGCCGCAACAAGCACCGAACCCGAGACACCCGCCAAACTGACAGCACCGGCCAGCTTTGCCGCAGCAGCAGCACCCGTCGAGACCGTACCCGCCGCAGCAGCACCGAAGCCGGCCAGCCGAGCCAAGCGGGCGACCGAACCAGAGACCACGACCAACGGCACGTCGGCCCAGACGCCGACGGACGTGCCGGCGCCCAAACCGGCCTCCCGGCCGGCGCGACCGAAGACCAGCAAGACGGAGTCCGAGGCCACCGCCCCGACTCCGGCAGGAGAGTGAGACCACCTTGCCGAAGATGAAGACACACAAGGCGGCCGCCAAGCGGATCGGGATCACCGGCAGCGGCAAGTTGATCCGGGT
>JANMQO010000307.1:0-14439 GCA_031370565.1 Chloroflexota bacterium | reverse complement strand
TCTCGAATGGCCGGGCGATCCTCGGCATCGGGGCCGCCTGGTTCGAGGAAGAGCACGAGGCGTTCGGTCTGGCCTTCGGGGATGGGCCGCCGGAGCGACTGCGCTGGCTGGGCGAGGCGCTACCGATCATCCGCGGCATGCTCGACGGTACCGAGCCCACGGCCAGCGGGCCCCACTACCGCTCCAAGGCCACCCGCAACCTGCCGGCGCCGATCCAGGCGCACCTGCCGATCCTGGTGGGCGGTGACGGCGAGAAGGTGACGCTCAAGCTCGTTGCCCGCTATGCCGACGCGTGCAACATCGGCGGTGGAGTCGAAGCCGTCCGGCACAAGGACGCGATCCTGCGCCAGCACTGCGCGGCCGTCGGTCGCGATGAGCGCGAGATCGAGCGCACGACCGGCATCGGGGTCGTTATCATCCGGGACAATCGGGCGGATGCCGAGCGCCAATTCCGGGCAACGTTGGAGCGCCATGGGATCACCGAGATGTGGACGGACCAGCCGGTCGGCACGCCGGAAGACGTCGCCGAACGGCTCGCTCCGTACCTGGAACTCGGCTACCGCCACCTCATCGCGGGCTTTCCGGCCAGCTACGACGAGGAGTCGATGACCCGACTCATGACCGAAGTCAAGCCACTGCTGGAGCGCGGCGGGTGACGATGGCTGGGAAGTTTGCGGACGGGCTGGCCGCGGCCTCCTGGGGTCCGGATCGGATCGACCTGTTCGGACTCACGGACGGCGGTGGCCTGTGGCATCGGTCGTGGGACGGCGCGGGGTGGTCCGAGCTCGAGGACCTCGGCGGGACGCCTGCCTCGGCGCCGGCGGTGACGGCCTGGGCAGTCGATGCGCTGGAGGTCTTCGCCGTCTTCCCCGACGGGCAGCTCTGGGACCGCTACTGGGACGGCACGAGCTGGCATCCCTGGGAGTCGCTCGGTGGCGAGCTGGACCCAGCGGGTGGCTGCACGGCGTCATCCTGGGGCCCGGACCGACTCGACGTCTTCGCGTTGGGGCGCGACGGCCGGACATGGCACCGCTGGTGGGACGGCCTTCGGTGGGTGGACTGGGAGCAGCGCTGAAGCAATGCTGAACGCGCCGAGACGAGGCTGAAAGCGGAGGTCTGGGGCGGTCGGCTGACGCGGGCCTGGGGCATCTGTACTCGGAGCAGATAAGCGCCAGATAAGCGGCGCGGGCTATGGTCTCTTCGACGCCCGCTGCGCCGGACGTGCCCATCGACGCAGCGGGCGTACCTCGACCCACCGGCCGCCGCCACCGGCAATACACGTACCCGCCCCGAAGACCCGCCGGGGAGTGCTTTCGTGGATCGAACCGCGGCGCCTTGGCGTGTCCTCGAGGAACCGCAACCGGACCGTGACGGCCCGGTTGCACCCTACCCGGGGGACCCGGCCGCGCGCATGGGCGTCACCAAGAGGGGAGACGCCGACGCGCGCGCTCGGGCCACCGGCCAGGATCGTGTGGGTGCGTCCATCGGGTGGCTCATCGCCGGGACGGTGCTCGCGGTCGTTGCGGTCGCCCTGGCCATCGCCGTGGCAGTTGGCGCGACGAACCCGGCCATCGACCTGCCGGCCGGGGCAAATGGCCTCACTTCCGGTGGATCCGCGGCTTCAGGCACGAACGAGCCATGGGGCACCGCCGGTTCCGGTAGCCTGAGCGGCGGGGGCACCGTGAGCGCGACCGGCGCAGGCAGCGGGATCGTCGTCGAGGTGGCCGGCGCGGTTGCCCGCCCAGGCCTCTACCATCTGGTGCCGGGGGCACGTGTCGCTGACGCGATCACCGCGGCCGGTGGCTACTCGCGGCGGGTCGATGCCGCGCGGACCACGGCAGCACTCAACCTCGCAGCTCATCTGGCAGACGGCGACCGCGTGATCGTGCCATCGCGCGACGATCCGACGGCGGGTCTCGGCGCGAGCGGCGGATCGGCGTCGATCGGTGCTGGCGGCGCGAGCGATGCCGCTGGATCGGGCGGCGCGGCCGGCGGTGCGGGGCTGGTTGACCTCAATCGCGCCACTGTGGCGGAACTGGACGCCCTGCCGGGCATCGGGCCAGTGACCGCGGCCAAGATCGTCGCGGCGCGGCAGGAGCGACCGTTTCGGTCCGTCGCCGAGCTGCGCGACCGCAAGCTCGTGGGACCGTCCGTGTTCGCCCGCCTGCGTTCCCACGTCACCGTGCACTGACGGCAGCGCGTGGCTGACCGAGGCGGAACGAGTGGCGTTGGTGGCCACGGCCGGGCCGGCGGCAGGAGCGAAGGTGGCGGGGCCGTTGGCGGCAGGGCCGTTGGCACCGGCGACCGGACCGAAGGCGCCGCTGGCGCCAGCGCCCTTCCGCGGAGTGGCTGGCTGGCGATCGGGGCAGTCGGCGTGGCGCTGGTCGCGCCGACAGTGGCCGGCGTATTCGGGTTGTGGACGTCGGCAGGCCTGATCGGCGTCGGCATCGCCCTGGCCGTGGCTGCGCTGTGCGCGCGGCGGGCCACGGGCCGCGCTCGTACGCTCGCCACAATCGGGCTTGGTGCGAGTGTCATCGCCTGGCGACTGGCGATCGGCGGCGCGGGTCCGGCCGCCACAATGCCCACGCCGGAGGGCAGCGGGCCCTGGGTCGCCGTCGTAGAGACGGTCGGCACACCGCGGGGCGGCCAGCAGGTCGCCACGATTCAGCTGGAGGGCGGCGAGGTCCGGGCAGCCGCCACATTGCCGCGCTATCCGGGTGTCGTTCCGGGCGATCGAGTTCGTCTCGGCGGTCGGTTCGAACCCCTTCCGGCAGATGACGGCGGGTATGGCACGTATCTGCGGCGGATCGCGGTGACGGCCACCATCCGAGCGCGCACGCTCGATCTGCTACCGGGTGCGAACACGCCCACGGACCGGATTGAAGCCCTGCGGCGCAGCGCGGGCGAGGCCCTGGCCAGGGCACTCCCCGAGCCCCATGCCGGGCTGGCCGCGGGCATTCTCATCGGACTGCGAGACCGGGTGGATCGTGATCTCGCCGCGGCCTTCACGACGGCCGGGGTGACCCATGTCGTGGCGATCTCGGGCTGGAACATCGCGATCGTGGCGGCGGTTGTGACGGCGCTGCTGCGACGCCGGCTGGGGCGCCGACCGAGGTCAATCGCCACGCTCGCAGCCATCATCGCGTACACGATCGCGGCGGGTGCGTCCGCATCGGTCGTGCGCGCTGCGGTCATGGCCGCGGTCGTCCTCCTGGCCCGCGAGTCCGGTCGCGCGGGGGCCGCGGCAATGGCACTCGGCTGGGCGGTCACGCTGCTGCTCGTGGCCGACCCGCGAACGGTCAGCGACGCCGGTTTCCAGTTGTCCGTGCTGGCCACTGCGGGGTTGCTCGCCTGGGGCACGACTCTGACCGAGCGACTGCGCACGTGGCGCGGCCACCGCCTGCCCGACTGGCTCGCAGAGAGCCTGGGCGTCTCGTTTGCGGCGGAGGCGGCGACGCTCCCGGTGGTACTGGCCGGATTCGGTCGGCTCGCCATCCTGGCACCGGCGGTCAACCTCGCGGTCGTCCCGCTGGTGCCACCGGCAATGGCCACCGGACTGCTCGCACTGGTCGGCGGTTGGCTCACCCTGGCCGGGGCGCCGCCGATTATCGGGACGGTCCTCGGATTGCCCGGCTGGCTCGTGTTGACGGCACTCATCGCGGTGGTCCGCGGAGCTGCCGCGCTGCCGTTCGCCAGCATCACCCTGCCGCCACCATTCGGTCTGCTGGCCGGCGGCACAGCGGCGGTGGTGGTGTTCATTGCCGCCTCCGGCAGGAGGTCACAGGTACGGGCGTGGGTGGTGCATGCGGCACGCGGTGGTCGCACAGCGCTCGCGCCGGTCACATCGCACGACCACTCCTCGTTGCAGGCGGTGCCCGGGGCAGGTCTGCGGATCGCGGCGCGGCTTGGCATTGGAGCGCGGCTTGGCATCGGGGCGCGCCTGGCGCCTCGGCCTTGGTCGCGTCAGTGGCGCCCGTTGCGCGGCCCCACCCGAGTCGTGGCCATCGCCCTCGCCTGCAGCCTCGCGTCTGTCGGGGTGGCTGTTGCGAACCGACCGGACGGGGCCGTCCACGTAACGGTCCTCGACGTCGGTCAGGGGGATGCGATCCTCGTCGAAGGCGGCCGCGGCGGACGGTTGCTGGTTGACGGGGGGCCAGATCCGGACCGACTGCTGGTGAACCTGGACGCGCGCATCCCGGCCTGGGACCGCAGGATCGACCTGCTCGTCCTGACGCACCCACACGAAGATCACGTTGCCGGCCTGGCTCTCCTGCTCGAGCGGTACCGGATCGGACACGTCTTTGAGCCGGGGATGGTCGGGCCTGGACCCGGCTACCGAGCCTGGCAGGCGGGGCTCAAGCGACTCGGACTTCGACCCCAGTCCCTGACGACCGGGGATCGGTTCGGCCTCGACGCGATCGCCTTTCGGGTGCTCTGGCCGGACCCGGACGCCGTGCCACTCAGGCCGCCGGACGGCGGCACGTCGATCAACAACGTCTCGATCGTGCTCCTCGGGACCGTCGGACGCGAACGCTTCCTGCTGGCGGGTGATATCGAGGAAGGGATCGACCCGATCCTGCTGGCTCGGGGACTGCCCCGAGTGGACCTGCTCAAGGTGGCTCACCACGGCAGCCGGACATCGTCGACGGGGGCGTTTCTCGATGCTGTGCAGCCGCGAGTCGCGATCGTCTCCGCCGGGATGGGCAACCCCTATGGTCACCCGACGGCCGCGACGCTGGCTCGGCTTGCTGCCCGGGGAGCGCTGGTCCTGCGCACGGATCGCAACGGCACCATCGACACGATCCTCGACGGTGTCCGTGGGCTGGAGGTGCGTCCGGCGCGACGGACCGATGCCTCGGCGACAGCGCCGCCCAGCGCGCGATCCCCTGCCCCGCCGCTGGGCACGGCCGCGGTCGCCTTCTCCTGTGTGATCGCTGGCGCCAACGGCTGACGACCACGGCCAGCTCCGGCAGATCGGCGCGGCCCGTATGATCGGGGCGATGACCGTGCCCGACCGAACCGCGGCCGCCGCCCTGCTCCTGGAGCTGGAACCTCCGCCCTGGTTCCTGCACCACGCCCGGGCCGTCGCGGAAGTGGCTGGCTGGCTGGCCGCCCGCGTCGCCGCCCGCGGAATCCCCGTGGACCGGTCGCTCGTCGAGGCCGCCGCTCTGCTGCACGACGCGGACAAGGTGCTGCCACGGGACGATCCCGCCCGAGCGCTCCCCCATGGCGACGGCTCAGCGGCCTGGCTCGAACGGCTCGGGCACGGCGAACTGGCCCGGGCCGTTGCGGCACATCCGGTCACCCGTCTTGCCGACACGGAACGCTATGGACGCTGGGCGGCATTCGCGAGCCGAGAAGAGCGGATCGTGGCCTACGCGGACAAGCGGGCCGGGCGGCGACTCGAGTCTGTCGACGCCCGGTTCGGGTCGTGGCTGCGGCGCTATCCCGGGAGCTGGGACGCGGCGACGCTGCGCAGCGTACGGGCCCGCGTCGCGCGCCTCGAGGCCGAGGTCTGTCGGGCGGCCGGCGTCACGCCGGGCGACGTCCGGAGACTGCGCTGGACCGGTGCCGCGCTGAGCGCCGCCAGTGCCGCCCGCACCGCCCCGGCCGTGAGCGCCGCCCCGGCGGACCGCGCCGCCCCGGCGGACCGCACCGCCCCGGCCGCTCCATGACCCCCGTCATCACGCCGACGGCCCCGCTGGGCTACTTCTGGGGCGACGACGGCCACGCCATTGAGCGCGCCGCGGCGTCGCTCGGCGAACGCGTGGCCGGACCTGGCGGTGAACCGCTCCGGCACTGGCGCACGAGCGCGGTATCGACGAGCACGGCGCTCATCGGCGAACGGATCGCCACTGGAGCGCTGTTCGGCGGCGGCACGCTGGCGATCGTGGCCGAACCGATGCCACTGCTCCGTGCGAAGGCGGCCCGAGCGGACCTGTTCGGACTCCTGGCCAGCGTTGCGCCGGGCAACGCGCTGGTCTTCCTCGACCCGATGGAACGCTATCCGAAGCGCACCGCCGCCAGCCCGACGGGACTCGATGCCAGTCGGGCCGCACTCCACGACGCGATCGTGGCCGCCGGCGGCGAGTCCCGTGGCTGCGCCGCCCCAACGGAGGGCGGGATGGCCCGCTGGATCGAAGATCGGGGCCGAGAGCGCGGTCTGCGCCTGGGCCGAGGCGCGGCGCAGGAGCTGGCCATCCGGATCGGAGCGTTCGTCCGGGAGGGCGACGTCGACCGCCAGCGTCAGAGTCAGCTCGCCGCCTCGGAGCTCGACAAGCTTGCGCTCTATCGGCCGGGCGGCGAGATCAGTCGGGAGGACGTCCAGGCGCTCGTGTCCGAAGCGGTGCCCGCCTCTACCTGGGCGCTGCTCGACTTCATCGCGACCCGCCGTACGCGAGAAGCGGCCGGCCTGCTCGAACGTGTCCTCGACGTGACGCCCGAACCGGTTGTCGTCGTCCAGCTCCACCGGCGGCTGCGCGAACTCATCGAGGTGGCCGACCTCGTCGCGACGGGGACTCGCCCGAATGAGCTGCCCCGGCTGCTCAAGCTCCATCCGTTCCGGGCCGAGACACTCTTGAAACAAGCCGCGGCGTGGACGCCGCCTGAGCTTGAATTCGCGCTCGAAGGACTGCTCGAGCTGGACGCCGCGATCAAGGGCGCTGGCCGCACGATGGCCAACGAGCGGGCCCGCAGGCTGGCGTTCACGCTCTGGCTGGCGGAGCGCGTGGCCTCCCGCTGAGCGCGACCCTATGGCGTCAGTGGCTGCCGGACCAGGCCTGATCCTGGATCACCAGGTCGTTTTCGATCGCGAACGTGCAGACCGCGCGGTCAAGATCGAGCAGCTCGAGCAGATCCGGGTCCACAAAGAGCTGAACGCAGCCCTGGCACAGGCTGCCCGGGATCGCGAAGCACAGCCGCTCCGAGCTGTCGGTCAGTCGGAAGGCAGTGTCGAACCGGCTGACGACGAGCTTGTTGCTGCAGCGCGGGCACCGCTCGCGGGAGCGAGTCATCCGGGTTCTGACCTCTCGGCGGGGCACCCTCTGGCGCCGTCGAGCGGATTCAACGATAGCCGCGCCGAGTTGCACATGACCCGTCGGTACTATCCGAGCGAGCACGGACGGGGATACCCGTCTCCTACTGAACGCGTAGAACGGTCCGCGCCTCGGACCAGTGCTTCTCCAGCTGGTAGAAGTCACGCTCGGGCGGCGTGAAGATGTGGACGATCACGCCGCCGAAGTCGAGCAGCACCCAATGCGACGCGGCGACACCCTCGCGGCCGATCGGCCGGACGCCATCCTCGCGCAGGCCCTCGAGCACGCCGGCGGCGATGGCGTCCAGCTGTCGCTCCGATCCGCCCGAGCACACGACGAACGCGTCGGCCAGTGTCGTCAACTCACTGATGTCGAGCAGGACGATGTCGGCGGCCTTCTTGTCCTCGGCCAACTCGACCACGCGTCGGGCGATGCGCAGGGAGTCCTGCCCGTCCACGGCGGCCGGGCGCTCCCGGGCGGGTAGCCCGATCGTGAGTTTGGTCCGGCGGGTCGCGCTGGTCCGTGGAGACGCGTCGGTCGCTGGCTTGGTCGGTCGCTTGGCGGGCGGTCGCTTGCCGGGCGGCGGTGTGGTCGGCGGTGTGGCGGGCGGCGGAGTGGCGGAGTCGGTCACGGTCGAAGGGTCCTCTGGAGTGGAGCGGCGTAGAGCCCATGGTCGCCGATGTACCTGGCGACTGCATCGGGAACAAGGTAGCGGATGGAGCGACCGCTGCCGATCCGGGCCCGGATGGCAGATCCCGCGATGCCCAGGCGGGGGCCGTCGAGCACGATCGTACGTCGATCGGCGCCCTTGACCAGCGCCGCCATGGCTGTTGGATCCGGTGACCGAACTCCGGGACGCGGGACGACCGCCATCCGGCACAGTTCGAGCAGCGCGGCCGCTTCATGCCAGGCGGCCAGGCCCGCATACGCCTCGGCGGACAGGATGAACGTCAAGTCCGGCTCCTGGCCGGCGGCCTTCCGCTCTGCCGAGAACAGGCGAATCGTGTCGACCGCGTAGGACGGACCGACCCGATCGACCTCCGCCCGGCTGAGCTCGAACGCGGGGTTGCCGGCGATCGCCAGCTCGACCATGGCCACGCGGTCAGCCGCCGGAGCCATGGGTTCCTCCGGTCGGTGCACCGGCATTCCCGTCGGCACGAAACGGACCCGCTCGAGTCCGAGCGACTCGCGAACTTCTTCGGCGATAGCCAGGTGACCCAGGTGGATGGGATCAAAGGTCCCACCCAGCACGCCGATCGAGCCGGGCACCACCGTGTGCGGCGGCCGGACAGCCCGATCGACATGCGGCATCAGCGGTCAGCCCAGGCTTCACGGTCCCACTCCAACTCCACCGAGCCGATCCGGACCATATCCCCGGCCTCGATCCCAGCGCGGCGCAGCGCGGCTTCGATGCCCTGCCGGGCCAGATCGCGCTGGAAGCGGTCGGCCGATTCCTCGACCTCGAAGTCCGTCTGGGCGGCCACCCGCTCGATCCGTCGGCCGCGGACCCGGAACGCCTCGTCCTCGCGCTCCACGACGAAGCCATCGCCCAGCATCTCGATCCGGTGGACAACGACACCGGCGGCACCGGGCGGGGCGTCGAGCTGGTCGGCCGGCGGCAACTCGGCTGCCAATCGCGCCCGCAGCTCGTCCAGGCCCTGACCGGTCGCCGCCGAGATCGCGATGCACGGCAGGCCGTCGTTGCGGCGGGCCGCCTCGAAGCGGGCCCAGGCTGCCGCGGCCGCGGGCTGATCCATCTTGTTGAATGCGATGACGATGGGCTTCTCCAGGAGAGCCGGATCGTGCGCCGCGAGCTCATCACGGATGACCTGGTAGTCCCACTCGGGATCGCCGTCCGTGCCGTCGATCAGCTGGACAAGGATCCGGGTGCGCTCGACGTGGCGCAGGAATGCATGGCCAAGACCAGCCCCCAGGCTCGCTCCCTCGATGAGGCCAGGCACGTCGGCGATCGTCGGGCGTCGCCCGTCGTCCATACCCAGATCGAGCACTCCGAGGTTCGGTTCGAGCGTCGTAAATGGGTAGTCGGCGATCTTGGGGTGCGCGGCCGTAAGGGCCGCCAAGAGCGTCGACTTGCCGGCGTTGGGCAGGCCGACCAGCCCCACGTCGGCGATGAGCCGCAACTCCAGGCGCAGCCAGCGCTCCTCGCCGGGCTCGCCCTTCTGGGCATGGGTAGGGGTTCGGTGGGTCGGCGTGGCGAAGTGGACGTTGCCCAGGCCGCCCCGGCCGCCGCGCGCGATCATGGCGGTTTGTTCGGTGGCCACCAGATCGGCCAGCAGTTCGCCCGAAGCGTCGTCGTAGATCGCCGTACCGGGCGGGACCACGAGGACGAGATCCTCACCGGCCTTGCCATGCCGTCGTGAACCCGTGCCGCGACCGCCCGGCTTGCCCTTGAAATGGTGGCTGTAGCGGAAGTCACGCAGGGTGGTTTCGCCCGCATCCACCCGCACATAGATGGAGCCGCCTCGTCCACCATCACCACCGTCTGGGCCGCCCCGCGGCACATGGGCTTCCTGGCGGAACGTGGCGGCACCGTCCCCGCCGGCGCCGGCGTGGACGAAGATCTTCACACGGTCAAGGAACATCGGATGATCGTCCCACAGTCGCGCTGGACTCGCCCCAGTCCGGCGCAGGGACCGAGGCTACGCGAACCGGCTGGGTGTTGTCCGGTCGCGCTAGAGGTAGGACAGCGGGTTGACCCGGAACGAACCGTTCTCCCAGGGATAGCCGCGCCAGACCTCGAAGTGGCAGTGTGGCCCGGTCGCGGCGCCGGAGGTCCCGATCCGCCCGATCTGGTCGCCTCGGCCCACCCGTTCGCCCACGCCGACCGTGATCGCCGACATGTGGTAGTAGCCCGTGTACAGGCCGGAGCCGTGGGCAATCCAGACCTGGTAGCCGCCGTCGTTGTCCTTCCAGCCGGCGTAGATCACGGTCCCCGGGGCTGCTGCGACGATCCTGCTCCCGTAGTCGGCGGCAACGTCGAGCGCCTGGTGCCCATAGTGGAAGTACTGGCTGATGAAGCCGCCGGGCACGGGCCAGGCGAATGCCCCGCCACCGAACGACGTCGGCGGCGACACCCGGACGCCGACCCCGCCGCTCGAGCGCACGGCCGCCACCGGCTTTGGTTCAATGATGTTGGCCCCGTGGCCGCCCGGCACCATGAGCGTCTGGCCGACAACGACCGTCGGATCAGTCAGGCCGTTGAACGAGACGATGTCTGCCGATGGGACGTCTGCCGCCTTGGCGATCCCCGCCAGCGTCTCGCCGGCCTTGACCACGTGGACAGTACCGTCGACCGGCGGGATCGTGAGCTGTTGGCCGACGTGCAGGGCATCCTTGGACTGCAGGTGGTTGGCCCACCAGATCGTCATCATCGACAGGCCGAAGTGGTTGGCGATCCCGGTCAGCGTGTCTCCGGATCGGACCCGATACGTTTGCAGTGTGCCTGCCCCGTCGATGACGGTGGTGTTCACGGCAATTGGCTTGAGCAGCGTGCCGTCGGCGAGGTACGGTCCGGTCGGCTGGGTCGCGCCATCGGCTCGCCGATCGGTCAGCACGATGGGGTTCCCGGCGTCGACGTTGCCAACCGGGGGTCCGCTCAGACCTGCCCTCAGCTGGCCGTTCGCTGGGCCGCTTTCGAGCGCGGCGATGGCGATCCTGGGAGGGCTGCCGGCGCCGTTGGCGTTGCCGGTTCCCGCGGCGCTGGTCCTGCCGGCGCCGGCCTGACCGCCGGTCGCGCCGACTACGCCCGACAGGGACCCAAGGAGGATGAGCAGTGCAACGCCGATCGGCAGGGCACGCTCCGTGCCGCCCAGACGGTGGTCGAAGTGGGTTCTGGCTCGGCGTCCGGCGCCGCGTACGACGCGCGTCGCGCGATCCGTCAGCAGGTCAAGGCGCGAGGCGCGGTGAGCGCCAGCTCGCGTCACGAAGGTAGCGGCCGCATCGCGCCCGACAGTGCGACGAAGTGGCGCGGCCACCCGATCGCTGGGGGTTGACGAGTCGGACTGGGTCGTGGTGCGGTCAGGCCGCAGGCGCCGCAGGGCACCGCGGACAATGACCGTCGCATGCAGCAATACGGTCTCCATAGGAGAGCGGACGGCTTCGCGGGGAAGGTGGCGGGGGGATCGCCGTCCGGGCGGGATCGCGGTAGGAGCTGGGGGTCTCGTATCGCGTGATCTATCCGACGGTGGTCGCCGGACGTTTCATGTCGGGGCCACCCTACCAGAGGTCGGCGCCAGCGCGCAACCGTGCCAGCCTGATCGACGCTGGCACGGCCCTACTGGTCGAGGCTCTTGGTCAACCCGGCCAGGAACTGGGCGTTGTTGTCCGTCTTGGCCAACCGATTGAGCAGCAGCTCGATGCCTTCGTTCGTGCCGACCGCAGAGAGCATCCGGCGCATCGTCCAGACCATCTTGAGGGTGCCCTCCTCGAGCAGCAGCTCCTCTCGGCGCGTCCCGGACCGCTGCACATCGATGGCCGGGAAGATCCGCTTCTCGGCCAGCCGCCGGTCCAGGATGAGCTCCGAGTTGCCGGTGCCCTTGAATTCCTCGTAGATGACGTCATCCATGCGCGAGCCGGTCTCGACCAGGCAGGTACCGATGATCGTGAGGCTGCCACCCTCTTCGATGTTGCGGGCGGCGCCGAAGAAGCGCTTGGGCGGATACAGGGCGATCGGGTCGATGCCGCCCGACAGGGTCCGCCCGGATGGCGGCAGGGCCAGGTTGTAGGCACGGGCTAGACGGGTGATCGAGTCGAGCAGGATGACCACGTCGCGGCCGGTCTCGACCTGACGCTTGGCGATCTCGAGGGCCATCTCGGCCACGTGGGTGTGGTTTTCGGTGGGCTCGTCGAAGGTGGAGCTGATGACCTCGCCCTTCACGCTGCGACGCATGTCGGTGACTTCTTCCGGGCGCTCGCCGATGAGGGCGACCATGAGCAGGATGTCCGGATAGTTCGTCGAGATGCCGTTGGCGATGTGCTTGAGGAGCATCGTCTTGCCGGCCTTGGGCGGACTGACGATGAGGGCGCGCTGTCCCTTGCCGATCGGATTGACGATGTTGATCAAGCGCTGGCTGAGGTTTTTGGCGTCCGATTCGAGGTTGATCAGCTCATCGGGATGGATCGGGGTCATGTCGCCGAAATGCGGTCGACGCCGGGCCGTGTCGGGGTCGACGCCGTTGACCGAGTCGACTCGGAGCAGGCCCCAGAACTTCTCTGCCTCGCGCGGTGTGCGCACGGCGCCGGACACGCGGTCTCCGATCCGAAGGCCGAACCGACGAACCTGGCTGGAGCTGACGTAGACGTCCTCCGCGCTCGGCAGCAGGCCGTGCTGGCGAATGAACCCGAAGCCTTCGTCGACGATGTCGAGGATCCCGGTGGCGTATGCGTAGCCGGCGCGCTCGGTCTGACGCTGGAGGATCCGATCGACCAGGTCGTCCCGGCGTTCGCCGCTGGCGGCGTCGAGTTCGAGCTCGCGCCCGACGGCCCGGAGTTCCTTCTCGGACATGGTGCGCAGGTCCGCGATGTTGAGGTCGTTCCGCTCGCGAGCGGCTTCGATCTCCTGGAGTTCCTCGAATTCGGTCACGGGCGGGCGGCCACTGACCGGGGGACGGCGGCGGGGACGGCGATTGCGGGAACGGTCGCGCTGGTCGGGGCCGATCGAAGGCATCAGGGCAGGACTCACAAAGGAGTTGGGGCGGGGCCGTGGCTCGCGCGGAATCGGTCCGCTGCGCAGGCCTCGTTTGGGGAACGAGCAGAGCATAGACGCCCGGCCGGGCGGCCGTCAATGGGGGCGTGCGACGTGTGTTGATGGGAGGCGTTCGACGGAGCACGCCACAAGTCGCGCCGGGTCACGACCTCGCCCGCCCGAGGACTTCTGCGGCGTCCCGGGGCCGTGCCCGCGGTGAGCCGGTCAGGCCTGGGCTTCGGCCCGCGCCTTCGCCCAGTCCGCCTTGAACTGGGCGATCCCCTTGTCCGTGAGCGGGTGGTGGACCATCTGCTGGAGGACCTTGAAGGGCAGCGTGGCAATGTGGGCCCCAGCCAGCGCGGACTGGGTGACGTGGAGCGGGTTGCGGATGGAGGCCGACAGGATCTCTGCGTCGATCTCGTGCAGGGCGAAGATTTCGGCCAGCTCGCGGATGACGATCATGCCGTCCTGGTTGATGTCGTCCAGGCGGCCCACGAACGGCGAGATCAGGCTGGCTCCGGCCTTGGCCGCGAGCAGGCCCTGGTTGGCCGTGAAGATGAGCGTGCAGTTTGTCCGGATGCCCTCGTCCGCGAACCGGCTGATCGCCTCCAGGCCGTTCTCGCTCATCGCCACCTTGACCACGATGTTCGGGGCCAGGGTCGCGAAGTGCCGGCCCTCCGTTAGCATCCCCTCGACATCGTCCGCGACGACCTCGGCCGAAACGGGGCCGGGCGTGATCTTGCAGACCTCCTTGAGGATGTCTTCGTACGAGCCCCCGACCTTTGCGTACAGGGTCGGATTGGTGGTGACCCCGTCCAGCACGCCCCAGCGGGCGACGGTCCGGATCTCTTCGATATCGGCCGTATCCAGGAAGATCTTCATTTGGGCGGACTCCTTCGGGCGGGATGCCGGTTGATTTTACGCCAGTGTCGAACGTGGGCCATTCGGCACCGTCTCCCATCCTCCACGGTCCGGAACATGCGTGCCGCCGGCAGCGGGCGACCTGCAGCGTGCCGGGTCATACGACCTGAGACGTCTCCGTCGAGACCGCTGGTGCCGGCACGTCCCGCGGCGCGAAGACCGGCTCACGGCCGTCACGCACGGCGAGCGACGCCGCCACGAAGCCATCGAACAATGGGTGTGGCCGCTCGGGCCGGGACTTGAATTCCGGGTGGAACTGACTGGCCACGAACCACGGGTGATCCTTGAGTTCGATGATCTCCACGAGGCGACCGTCCGGCGACTGGCCGGACAGGACCATCCCGGCCGCCTCCAGGGTCGCCCGATAGCGGTTATTGACCTCGAAGCGGTGGCGGTGGCGCTCGTAGATGACCTCCTGGCCGTAGACCGCCGCGGCCTTGGACCCTCGCGTCAACTTGGCCGGGTAGAGGCCGAGGCGCATCGTGCCGCCCTTGTCCTCCCTCTCCCGCTGATCGGGCATGAAGTCGATGACCGGGTGCTCCGTGAACATGTCGAATTCGGTGGAGTTCGCGTCCTTGGTGCCGACCACCTCGCGGGCGAACTCGATGACCGCGCACTGGAGACCCAGGCACAGGCCCAGGTACGGAACCTTCTGGTCACGGGCGTAGTGGGCGGCCAGGACCTTGCCCTCGATGCCGCGATGACCGAAGCCGCCCGGAACGAGGATGCCGGCCGCGCCGCCGAGCCGCTCCTCGAGGTTGTCGAGTGTCAGTGATTCCG
>JANMQO010000284.1:0-29775 GCA_031370565.1 Chloroflexota bacterium | reverse complement strand
GGCTGACAACGACGCCGACGCTGGCGCCCACGACCGCCGCCACGATCTCGCGTCGACCGGTCATCAGCCCGACGGCCA
Organism: Chloroflexota bacterium; assembly: GCA_031370565.1. Taxonomy (GTDB): domain Bacteria; phylum Chloroflexota; class Limnocylindria; order Limnocylindrales; family CSP1-4; genus Chersky-267. The sequence goes on along the minus strand of JANMQO010000284.1, from coordinate 29,697 downwards.
GCCCGGCCATGGCGGCCGGGAAGATGACGTCAAGTCCGTACTTCGCCGGGTTGTCGATGCCCTGGCCGAGCAGTGCCCCGATCAGGGTGGCTACGTTCCAGGGGATGAATGTCGAGGCGATCCCGGCGATCCAGTAGCCACGCTCGTCGGTCCGCCCGAGGCGCTGGAAATGGGCGATCGAGAGGGCGAATGCCTCGTCGGTGAGGAGGTGCGCCATGACCGCGCGGCGAAGCCGCGAGCGACCCTTGAGCCACGGCGCCAGCGCCGCCGAGTAGAGCAGGTGGCGGGCGTTGAGCAGGGCCGTCAGGAGAAGCACGCCGGGCCATGCGAGGCCGCCCGCAACATACCCGACGGCTGCGAACTGGGCCGCCCCGGCGAACACCAGCAGGCTCATCGCCATGGCCTCGATCGGGCTGAACCCCGCGTTCCGGGCGGCCAGCCCATAGACAAAGCCGAAGCCGGCCGAGGACACCGCGATCCCTGCCGCCTCCTGCCACAGCCGACGACGGGCGGCCGCCAGCGTCAGCGGCGCGGGCGAATGGGGCGGCAGCACGATCCGGGCGGCTCGGTCAGCGCAGGTAGGTCTTCGCGCAGGCCCCATCGCAAACGACGAACAGGGCGTGGCGATCCAGGGCATGGCCGGCCGAATGGAGCAGCCCGCGGCAGCCCTTCGTCGGGCATTTCCAGACCCACTGTCGATCGTTGCCTTCGAGCGGCGTCGTTTCTGTGGCCAGTGTCGCCGCAAGTCCCTCGCGCGCACCGACCAGAGCGCTTATCGCGGCACGGCGCTGCTCCTCGGACTCGCTGGAGTAGGGGTAGCTCTGACCGACGTTGGACGTCACAGGTGTCTCCACGCGAGGGCTGGATGGGGCCGGTGGCCCTGGCGCCGCGCGCGCCGCCCATCGACGCCGGCAGTATAGGCGAGCGTCAGTGGCCGGCTGTTGGCCGGTGGTTCGTGCCCGCTACCAGGTCGCGGGTAGACCGGTGCTCCGTGGGTCGGTGGCTGCAGCCAGGGAGCCATCTGCACTCGGGCCGCCGTCAAGCAGCTCGATGGCGTGGCAATGACCAAGCCAGCTGTCGAACGGCGCTGTCGGCGTCAGTCGGTGGCCCATCGTCTCCAGGCCCGCCAGGAGCCCCGGCCGAAAGCGCGGCTCGATCCGGACCCTATCGGGCGGCAGGAAGTGCTCGGCCGGTTCCACGAACCAGCGCGGCATGGCCAGCGCACTCGCCACATCCAACCCGCCGTCGACCAGCGCCGAGACCACTTCCGCGTGGATCTGCGGCTGGGCGTCGCCGCCCATGGACCCGGTCACCACCCACGGTCGACCGTCCCGGAAGAGCATCCCGGGCAGCAGTGTGTGCAGCGTCCGCTTGGAGGGACCGAGGACGTTGGGATGGTCGGGGTCCAGGCTGAAGAACGAGCCGCGGTTCTGGAAGGCGATCCCTGTGGCGGGATCAACGATGCCCGAGCCAAAGCCCATGTAGTTGCTCTCGATCAGGCTGACCGCGTTGCCCTGGGCGTCGACGACGCCCAGCCAGACGGTCCCGCCGCCGCGCGGCACGCGCGCCGGCGGGGGCGGTGCCGCACGCGCCGGGTCGATCCGGGTGGCCAGCTCGGCGGCATAGCCCTTGTCGAGCAGGCGCTCGAGCGGCGTTCGGTAGGACAGGGGGTCAGTCAGGTGGGCGTCACGGTCGGCCATGACCAGCTTGGCGGCCTCCACGCCCAGGTGAACCCAGCGTAGGTCGGGTCCGCTGCCGCCGGCGAAGGCGGACTCCGGCGGCGGCTCGAATTGCTCCAGGATGCTGAGCAGCTCCAGGGCAACGAAGCCTGAGCTGTTGGGCGGATGGCTGGTGACCCGGGTCCCGCGGTAGTCGGTCGAGATGGGCTCGGTCCAGGTCGAAGTGTGGGCCTGCAGATCGGCCAGTCGGATGGCCGAACCGGCACCGGCCAGCGTGGCGGCGCTGCGCTCCGCGGTCGCGCCTTCGTACGGTTCGCCCCAGCCCTCGGTCGTGATCCGCTCCAGGGTGGCCGCCAGGGCGGGCAGGCGAACTCGCTCGCCGGGACGCCACGGGCGACCGTGCGGCCGGTACACGTCGAACCAGGCGGCGTCCGATCCGAGCGCCTCGGCGAACCGTCCGGCACTTGTCTCGACCGCCTCGATGAAGCCGTCCCATGCCGGGAACCCGTCCCGGGCGAGCTCGATGGCAGGCGCCAGCACGTCCCCGCGAGACAGGCGGCCGTACCGGCCGTGGGCGTCCCCCCACGAGCGGACGGCACCGGGAACGGTGACGGCGAGCCCGCCGCGCAGCGGCAAGCGGTCCAGGCCCCGGCGGCGAAGGGCCTGTGCATCCGCCCCGGCGCCGCTCCGGCCGGATCCGTTGAGGGCAACTTGCTGCCGGCGCGCCTCGTCCCAGATCAACCAGAACGCGTCCCCGCCGATCCCGCAAGCGTTGCCATCGACTACCGCGAGGACCGCATTCGTGGCGATCGCGGCGTCCACCGCGTGTCCGCCGGCGCGCAGCACGCCCAGTCCGGCGGCGCTGGCGAGATGGTGCGGAGCGACGACGGCGCCATGGACACCGCGGGCAACCGCGATCGGGACGAGTGGTCTGGTCACGACCGCCAGTGTACCGACTGCCCCGACCGACTTCGCGCGGCGTTCGCGACACAGGCCGACCCGACCTCGTGCCAGCGGGTACCCTACCCGGCGTGACCACTACGCCCGACCTCCATCGCCCGTCCGGACTGCTCGGCCGACTGGTCGGCCCGATTCCGCCGTCGCTGTTCGCCGTGTTGGTGGGCACCTTCACCCTCCGATTCAGCACGGGGCTGACCGGGGCGATGATCGTGTACTACCTGGCCAATCTACCCAGGCACGGCGGCCCGACGGTCGAACCGGTGGTCATCGGCATGTTCGCGGCCTCCTTTTTTGCGGCAGAACTGATCATGTCCACGCCGTTCGGCCTGCTGGCCGATCGCCTCGGGCACCGCCTGATCATGCAACTCGGGCCCATCTTTGGCCTGGTCGCGGTAGTCATCACCTACTTCACGTCAAACCTCGTCGTGATCGGTGCCACGCGAGTCCTGGAGGGACTGTCGGCGGCCGCCTCGGTGCCGGCCATCCTCGGCTTCATCGCGGCCATCACGGCAGGGGACGAGTTGCTCCGAGGCCGTGCAGCCGCGCGTTTCGAAGGTGCCACCCTGGCCGGCCTCGGGTTCGGCCTGGTGGCGGCCGGGCCGGTCTACAACGCCATCGGTCGGACCGGTTTCCTGCTCAATGCCGTGTTCTATGGCATCTCGTTCCTCATCTATCGCTATGGCGTGCCCCGCGAACCGGTCCAGCCGAGGGTCTTGGGCGCGACCCACCCTGGACGGGCCCGCTACGTTGCGATCCTGCGCAGTCCCAGCGTCTGGCTCCTCGCACCAACGTGGATCGCGATCAACGCGGCACTCGGCCTGTGGACCAGCCAGTCCATCTTTCAGCTGGTCAGGGCGCCCGAGCCGCGCTTCGCCGGCCAGTGGCTCATGGGCCATTTTGGTTCGCTCGCGATCAGCGCCGGGTTGGCTGTCGGGCTGATCGTGTTCTTCATTGGCCTCGCCTTCTGGGGCGAACGCTTCCGGACCTACCGGCGCACGACGATCATCTTCTACGGGATCCTGGGCGGGGCGGCCGTGGTTCTGGCCGGTGCGGCGGTCAACCACAGCGGCGGTCTGCCTCATCTCGCCCGCCTGGTCGAGGGTGCGGTCGTCATCGGGGGCCTGTTCGTCCTGGCTGGGGCTACCCCGGCCGCCCTGGGCATGCTTGCCGACGTGTCCGAAGCGTTCCCTGCGGACCGGGGCGCGATCATGGGCCTCTACTCGGTGTTCCTGGCGGTGGGTCAGATCGTCGGCAGCCTGATCGGCGGGGTGGCGGGGCAGGTGCGGGGCATCGACGGAATCCTGGTAGCCACGCTCTTGCTGCTGGGCATCGCCCTGGTGCCCCTGCGCCGCCTGCGTGATGCGGAACATCTCCTGGCCGGAGACTCGGCGGCCGGCAGCACATCGCCATGAGGCCGACCAGGCGCATCGCCCGGGCCTGGCTCGCTGGCCGTATGCTTGCCACCACCGCGTAGCACGGAGTTCACTCATGGCCCGCGTCGCAATCGTCACCGATTCGGCTGCCGACCTCGACCCGGCCAGCGCCAGCGCGCTCGGGATCACCGTTGTACCGCTCATCGTGAACTTTGGCTCGACCAGCTACCGAGCCGGCGTCGACCTCAGCGCGGAAGCGTTCTGGGAGCGCATGACTGCGCCGGAGGCGCTCTTCCCGACGACGGCAGCATCGAGCCCCGGGACGTTCCGGGAGGTCTTCGAGGGGTGCTTCGCGGCGGGTGCCGACGCGCTCGTGTGCGTGGACGTTGGGTCCACCCTGTCGGGCACATTCAAGAGCGCCCAGATCGCCCGCGAACTGCTGCCCGAGCGCGAGATTTACCTGGTCGATTCGGAAAGCGCGTCGATGGGCGTGGGCCTGCTGGCCATGCTGGGCGCTCAGCTCGCCGTGGAGGGCGTGCCGGCGGATGCGATCGCCCGCACGCTCGAGATTCGGGTGTCAGATATCGATGTCATCGTCGTGCTGGACACCCTCGAGTACCTCCGCCGCGGCGGCCGGATCAGCGGGCCCAGGGCAACGATCGGGACACTCTTGGGGATCAAGCCCCTCATCTCGGTCCGCAACGGGGTCGTGGACACGATCGACCGGGTCCGGACTCGGTCCAAGGCGCGCGAGCGCGCGATCGCATTTCTCACTGCGGCCCCGCTCGAGGGGCTGGCCATCCTGCACACGATGAGTGCGGATGTGGAGGCCTTCAGCCAGGCGCTGGTGGCCGCGGTGCCGGGTGGGATCGAGCCCGGTCGGGTGTCCACCCAGGTGATCGGGCCGTCGGTCGGGCCGCATCACGGGCCGGGTGCCCTGGGCGCGGCCGTCCTGCGTCGTCGTCCCAGCTAGGGGCGCAACCACTCCGCAATGTTGCCGCAACCGGATCGCGACACACGTTCGCGCTGCCGGCTATACTCGCTGGGCTTCTGACCACCGCGCCGGGCCCGCTCGCTCATGAGCCTGCGGCCACGGCGTCCCGTGGGGTCGTCCGGGAGACGACCCAGCACCCCGGCTGACCCGTTGTTCGGGGGCCGTACGGAGGATCTACCCTCGATGACCACCGAGCAGGCCGCTGCGCACATCAACCCCTGGCACGTTGCGCAGCAGCAGTTCGACCTCGCGGCCGAGCGGCTCAACCTTGATCCGGGCCTGCGCAAGGTCCTGCGCGAGCCCCGCCGGGAGCTGACCGTCCATTTCCCGGTCAAGATGGACGACGGCACTGTCCAGGTCTTCACCGGCTATCGCGTGCAGCACAACCTGGGTCGCGGCCCGGCCAAGGGCGGTCTGCGCTACCACCAGGACGTCAGCCTGGACGAGGTCAAGGCGCTGGCCATGTGGATGACCTGGAAGTGCGCGGTCGTCGGCATCCCGTACGGCGGTGGCAAGGGCGGCGTCATTGTCGATCCCAAGCAGCTATCGGCCAAGGAGGTCGAGGGGCTGACCCGCCGGTTCACCACGGAGATCAGCATCCTGATCGGTCCCGAGAAGGACATCCCGGCCCCGGACGTCAATACCAACGCCCAGACGATGGCCTGGATCATGGACACGTACTCGATGCATGTCGGGTACACGGTACCCGGCGTGGTGACAGGCAAGCCGATCCCGCTCGGTGGCTCGGAAGGGCGCAATGAAGCGACGGCCCGCGGGACCGTCTTCTGCATCGTCGAGGCAGCCCGACACCTCAGCCTGGACCTGGCCAGTGCGACCGTCGCCATCCAGGGTTTCGGCAACGCCGGCTCGATCGCTGCCCGACTCATCGGCCAGGAAGGCGTCAAGGTCGTCGCGGTATCTGACTCAACGGGCGGCATCCACGACCCGGCCGGCCTCGATATCGCCCGGGTGACGGCCTGGAAGCGAGAGCACGGAACCGTCCAGGGTTTCCCCGGCGCGACCGATATCAGCAACGCCCAGGTCCTCGAAGTCGACTGCGACATCCTCATCCCGGCCGCACTCGAGAATCAGATCACGGCGCGCAACGCCTCCAGGATCAAGGCTCGCCTGGTTGCCGAAGCGGCCAACGGCCCGACCACCCCCGACGCGGACATCGAGCTCGCTCGTCGCGGCGTGTTCATGATCCCCGACATCCTGTGCAATGCCGGCGGTGTGACGGTCTCCTACTTCGAGTGGGTCCAGGATCTCAATCGGGACCACTGGAGCGAGACGATCGTCAACCACAAGCTCAAGGAGATCATGGTCCGCTCCTTCGCCGAGGTTCTCGCGATCGCCCAGCGCGAATCGTGCGACATGCGCACGGCTGCCTACCTGCTGGCCGTCCAGCGAGTCGCCGACGCCACCGCCATGCGCGGCCTGTACCCGTAGGCCGCCCGTCCGGCGGCGCGGTGTACCATCGCCGACATGCTTGACCACGAAGAGAAATTCCTGTTCAAGGAGGAGATCCTCCACCTGGCCAATGCCATCGGGGATGCCAACATCCTCGACAACGTTGAGGATCTGCTGACCGACGTCATCACCAGTCCGCGCTTCGATTCCGAGGTGTTCACCCTGGAACGCAGCCTCCAGGTGATGCTCGGCGCGAGGGCCGGCACGACGCTGGTCGGGCTGTTGACCGTGGCTCCCGAAGTGTTCGAGGAGGTGGCCGATGTCCACATCCCGGCAGAGGTCCACGAACGGCTGGTCGCCTGGCGAGCTCGGTTCGGGCTGGCCATCGACAACGCCCTCAACTACCTCAACAACCCGGACGGGATCCAGGGCCATACCTTCGCCACCCAGGTGGCCCACGTGGAGGATCGGCGCGTCCTGCAGGGGCGCTTGACGCTCGTGCGCTACAACAACGAACCGCAGTTCTTCGTGGCCGACGCGAGCGTCTATCTCGGCCTGGTGGCCGACATCATGGAGCAGCTGGCGCCCTATCTGGAGCCGGACGCGGTGGACGGCGACACACTGTCGCGCCTGAAAGACGCCGTCCAGCTCATCGAGCGCCGGACGACGCGGCCCTGACGGGCGTCGCGGCAATCTCCGCAGACCGCCCCTGACGGTCGACCGGCCAGCTCCATGCGCCAGATCTACCTCGCCGCGACCGGCCAGAACCGGGGCAAGACAACGACCAGCCTGGGCCTGTTCGACCTGCTCCGACGGCGCGGACTCGATGCCGGCTTCATGAAGCCGGTCGGTCAGCGGACGGTCATCGAGGATGGCGTCCCGGCGGACGAGGATGCCGTGCTCATGCGCGCCGTGTTCGGACTGACCGACCCGATGCCGATGATGAGCCCGGTGCACATCCCGCGTGGGTTCACCAAGGCGTATATCCAGGGCCACGTGGTGGACGACCTGGGCGCGCGAGTCCGGGCAGCCAGCAGTGCGATCGCGGCGAACCGTGAGTTTCTGCTCATCGAGGGGACGGGTCATGCCGGGGTGGGGGCGGTGATCGGCCTGTCGAACGCGTCAGTGGCCGCCATGCTCGGGGCGCCCGCGATCATCGTGTCGGAGGGCGGCGTCGGTCGGCCGATCGACGAAATCGTGCTCAACGCGTCGCACTTCGCCGCCCACGGCGTCGAGGTTGCCGGGGCGATTGTCAACAAGGTGGACCTGGACGCCCAGCCGGATCTGCGTTGGATTCTGGAACGAGGGCTGGCCAACCACGGCATCCCGCTGCTGGGTGTCCTGCCCTACCGTCCGATTCTGTCCAACCCGACGCTGGCCATGGTCCTCGAAGGCGTCAGGGGCGAGACGCTCCATCCGGGTCCGGATCTCGACCGGACGGTCGACGATGTTGCGATCGGTGCGATGGAGCCGGGCCACATGCTCGAACGGATCGGTCCGGGCACGCTGGTTATCGTCCCCGGCGACCGCGAGGACGTCATTCTCAAGCTGACCGCTGCGCACGGCGAGGCGGGCGGGGCCGCCCTCGGTCTGGTGCTGACCGGTGGCTACCGTCCCAGCCAGACGGTCATCGACGAGATCCGCTGGTCTGACCTGTTTGCCACCCTGGTCGATGAGGACACCTACCGGGTAGCCTCGGAGATTCATGACCTGCTGGTCAAGACCCATCCGGCCGACGCTGGCAAGATCGAGCTGATCAAGGCACTTGTTGCCGAGCATCTGGACGTGGAGCGCATTCTGGCCGTGGCCCGCTGACTGCGCCGCTGGCGCAACGCGGCTCGGTCGCTGGCGCTCTGACCAGCCACCGCCGCTATTCGAGCGGCTCGTTGTCGATGAGGCGAGTGGATCCGAAGCGGACCGCCAGCGACAGCAGCGCCGGTCCGGCAACCTGGTCCAGCTCGGCCAGGGTCGCAGCGTCGGCACAGCTGACGTACTCGGGCGAGCCGCGCGCCTCGCCCGCCAGTACTGCCCAGACATTGTCGCGGAGCGCGTCGGCGGATCGCTCGCCGGCGGTCCAGCTGGCCCGGCCAGCCAGCAACGCCCGGTGCAGGATCGCTGCCGCAGCCCGTTGGTCGGCGGTCAGGTGGACGTTGCGCGACGAGAGCGCCAGGCCGTCCAGCTCGCGGACCGTCGGGCAGCCGACGACCTCGGTCGGCAGAGCCAGGTCGAGCGCCATCCGGCGAATGACCAGCAGCTGCTGGGCGTCCTTCTGGCCGAAGTACGCCCGCTCGGCGCCAACCAGCGCGAACAGGATCGCGACGACCGTGGCGACGCCGTCGAAGTGGCCGGGCCGAGCTGCTCCCTCCAGCGGCCGCGCGATCTGCCCGACTGAGACGGTCGTGTCGAAGCCGGCCAGGTAGACCTCCTCCACGGGCGGCGCCCAGACGAGGTCCACCCCTTCGTCGTCGCAGATCGCGACGTCCCGTGCCTCGTTGCGGGGATAGCCGTTGAAGTCGTTCGACTCGCCGAACTGGCGCGGGTTGACGAAGATGGTGGCGACGGTCGTGGCGTTCTCCGCCCGAGCCCGCCGGAGCAGCGTCCGGTGACCGTCGTGGAGCCAACCCATGGTTGGCACGAGGCCCACCGGCCGGGCGGCCTGGGCGAGGGCGGCCCGAAGTTCCGCTCGCGTTCGCAGTAGTTGGGTCACCGCGGCTATAGGTCGCGATCCAGCGGGATTCCGCCTGCCGGCACGTCCCAAACGGCTCGATCGAGGGGTGACCGGCCGAGTGTCTCGCCCAGCACGGCGTCGTCCATCCGGACGCTTTCGGCTGGACCGGGGAAGGTGCCCGCGGTGACATCGGCGACCCACGCTTGCGCGGCCGTCAGGATCGTCCCACGCAGGTCCGCGTAGCGCCGGGCATGCCGAGGCACGAAGTCACCCAGACCGAGCATGTCGGTCACGACCTGGACCTGGCCGCTGCAACCGGCGCCGGCGCCGATCCCGATCGTCGGTACCCGGAGCCGCTCGGTGATGGCGGCCGCCAGCTGTTCGGGGACCAGTTCCACGACCATCGCAAAGGCACCGGCCTCCTGGATGGCCAGGGCGTCGGCCAGCAGCGCGCGGGCCTGATCGCGTGTCTTGCCCTGGACCCGGACTCGGCCGATGACATTGATCGATTGGGGCGTCAGCCCGATGTGGCCCATGACCGGGATGCCCGCCCGGACCAGCGTCTCGACGACCCGGGCAGTGCGCACGCCGCCCTCGACCTTGACCGCCTGGGCGCCCGCCTCGCGCAGGAATCGCCCGGCGTTCTCCAAGGCCTCGTCGGGCGTGGCATAGGACAGGAACGGCATATCGCCGATGACCATGGCGTGGCTGGTGCCGCGAACCACGGCCTTGGTGTGGTGGAGCATCTCGTCCATGGTCACCCGCACGGTCGACTCGTAGCCGAGCATGAGCTGGCCGAGTGAATCGCCGACGAGGACGGCTGGCAGCCCGGCCTCATCCAGGATCTGGGCGGTTGGGTAGTCGTAGGCAGTCAGGATCGGAATCCGTTCGCCGTCGGCATACATGCGGGCCAGATCGACCACCGTGATGCGACGGACGGGGCCACCGCGCGGGGCGCTCGACTTCGGGTTCGGATTGAGGGTGGCGCTCACGTTCGGGGCTCCTGTGGGTTGGCGCTACCCGCCCAGTCTACGTCGTGAGCGCGTGCCTGCGCCGTCCGCGGACTCGCCGGGCCACGAGCAGGCCCGCCAGGCTGACGATGCCCAGCAGGAGCAGCACAGGCAGCCAGACGATGCCGAACCAGATGCCGGCGGTAGCCAGCGCCTGGCCCAGGCCGACCAGGCTGGCCGAGGCCCGATCGACCTCCTTGGCCGGATCGAAGCGTCCCTGGGCCTGCACCACGGCCGGCGTCGCCAGCGTCCAGCCGACGGTCAGTGTGCCGAACGCCGCCTGTTCCTGGAGATGCTGTTTCTCGGCCGTGAGTTGTTCGATCTGGCCGCGTACGTCGGTCAGCTGTTGCTGGACCGCAAGCACGTCGCTGATCTTGGTGGCCTGGGTCATGATCGCCTGGAGCGCTTTCTCGGTCGCCTGGAGATTGGTGATCCGGGCCGCCAGGTCGATGACCTGGCCGGTGACTTCGACGGTCTGGGTCTGTTCGCCGAGGACCTTGTCGGCCAGGCTTCGGAGCGCGCCCAGCGCGCTGTCCCAGTTCCTGGCGGGGATCCGGTAGGTCACGCTGGCGGCAGCCTGGTCTCCGTCGCCGGATCGCTGCGAGGCGCTCACGTAGCCGTTGAGTCCGGCGATTTTCGCGCTGGCCTGGGTGAGCGCGCTGTCGATCGCCTTGACTCCCAGCTCGAGCGAACCGGTCTTGATGACGAGGAGGTCGGTCTGACCAGGAATGCCGACGTTGATGGAGCCGGCGTCAGGCGCGGCGGGAGCCATGGCGGGCGCCGCCGAGGCTGCCTCTCTCGAGGAGGGGGCTCGCTGGTCCGCCGGTTGCGCGAAGCCGGCGCCGCCCGCCGGGGATGCCGCTGACGAGCAGGCGGCCAGGGCGAGCGTCACCCCGCTGGCCATGGTCAACCATCGTCCGAGCCGTCCGCCACTCGTGCGTCCGAGCATCTCCTGTACCTCCCGATCCGGCGATTCGACCATGGTGGTCGGGATCGCGTGCCGATGACGGTACGGACCGAGCGCTGGTTCCGTGCGGGCTCAGGTGGCGCGACCAGGGAGCATCGAGTCGCGCTCGTCGAGTGCCCGTGCGATCCGGTCGAGCAGCCGGTCGGCGACCGCCCGTTTCGAGAGTAGTGGCCAGGCCTCGGGCGGCGCATCGGCGGCGTACAGCGTCACCCGGTTGGTATCCGTGCCGAATCCGGAGCCCGCCTCGGTCACGTCGTTGGCAACGAGCAGGTCGACTCGCTTGGCCCGCAACTTGTCGGCGGCCCGCGCCAGTGAGCCGGTCTCGGCGGCGAACCCGACGAGTACGGGGCGGGGCAGGAGCGGCGCACGCGTTGGCTGCCCCTGGGCGTCGATACCGCGGGCGATCCGGGCGACTTCGGCCAGGAGGTCGGGTGTCGGCTCCAGCTCAAGGGTCAGCGCCGCCCCTCGGAGCAGCTTGGTCTCGGCCGGTCGGCTCGGGCGGAAGTCAGCCACGGCCGCCGCCATGACGAGGGCGTCGAAGCCGGCTTGCCCGGCATCGCCGCCCAGCGTGGCCAGGAGTGCTCCGCGGAGCTGCCCGGTCGTCTCGGCTCGCACGATTCGGGCGTCGGCGGGCAGCGGGACGCTGACCCCTGCGGCCAGTAGCGTGACGGTGGCGCCACGGTCCAGCGCGGCCCGCGCGATCGCGACGCCCATCTTGCCGGTCGAGCGGTTGCCGATGAACCGGACCGGGTCGATCGGCTCGGCCGTGCCACCGGCGGTGACCACGATGTGCCGGCCGGTGAGGTCCGCCTCGCGCGGCTGATCGAGCAGCGGCGCCGGGCGGGCGGCCGGATCCGGGGCGCGTACCGGTCGGGCTCCGACCGCCGCCACGACCGCGTCCACGATCCGGGCCAATTCGGCCAGGCGGCCTACGCCGACCTGTCCCGAGGCGAGCGGGCCCGTTTCCGGTTCGACGATGCGGTAGCCGAACACGTCCCGCAGGCGAGCGACGTTCGCCCGGGTGGCCGGATGGGCGTACATCTCGCCGTCCATGGCCGGTGCCACGACCACCGGTGCCGTCGTGGCAAGGCAGGTCGCCGTGACCGGGTCCGCCGCCAGGCCATTGGCCATCGCCCCCAGCCAATGGGCGGTGGCCGGGGCGACGACGATTGCATCGGCCGTATCGGCCACCACGATGTGACCGATCCGGCCATCCGGCATGAGCTCGAGGATGTCGCGCTCCACCGGGTGGCCGCTCAGCGCCGCGAGGGTCAACGGCGCAACGAAGCGCTCGGCCGATGGCGTCAGCAGGACCTGGACAGCGGCTCCTTCAGCGCGCAGCAGCCGGACGAGCTCGACGGCCTTGTAGGCGGCGATCGAGCCGGTCACCCCCAGGCCGATGAGCCGACCGATGAGTCGACCGTCCCCGGCACGGTCGCCGCGATCGGGCTCCGGGACCCTCATCGCGGCCCGACCTCGAGCGGCTGGCCGCCGCGCAGCTCGGCGTGCAGGATGGCCAGGCCCTTGAGGGTGAGGTCCGGGTCGATCGCGTCGATCCCTTCGATGGCCTGCGCCCACGGTTCGGCGGACAGGCCCCCAGTGAGGATCGCCCGGACCTCTCGTGGGGCGATCCCGGCCGTCTCGGCCAGCTCAGCCCGGATCTTGGCCAGCAGGCCGGCCACCAGCGCCTGGTAGCCCAGGATGGTGCCCGCTCGCATCGCCTCGACGGTATTGCGGCCGATCGCCCGGTCCGGGGCGCGCAGCTCGATCCGGGGCAGCTTGGCCGTGCGCGCGGCCAGCGCCTCCAGGCCGAGCTCCAGGCCGGGCGCGATCGCGCCGCCGACGAACGCCCCGTCGGCGGCCACCGCGTCGAACGTCGTGGCCGTCCCGAAGTCCGCCACCACCGCAGGGCAGCCGTACAGGCGGGCGGCAGCGAGCGCGTTCACCAACCGGTCCGCGCCCACCTCGGCGGGCCGTTCCACCCGGATCGCGATCGGGACGTGGCCGGCGCCGGCCACGAGCAACGCCAGACCACGCCGTCCGGCCACGGCGCCCAGCGCGTCGGTCAACGCCGGCACGACGGACGCGCAGGCGATCGACTCGAGGCTGTCCAGGCCGGAGCCGTCGAGGCCAAGCAGGCCCTCGAGCAACAGCTCGAGCTCGTCGGCGGTCGTGTCGGCCCGGCTGGCCGTACGTCGTGTGGCGACCAGCGCGCCAGCGCGGAACAGCCCGTGGCTGATGTTGGTGTTGCCGATGTCGACTGCGAGCAGCATGGCGGGATGATACGCGGGCCTGTGCGGCGCTTGTCCGAGGCCCCGGGCTGGGGTACATTCCAGTACGGTGAGGTTCGCCTCTGGTTGACCCCAGACCATCCCGGACCCGCTCCAGCCGCCGACCGGAGACGTGCGTGTCAGCCTTGCCGCCAGCGAAGTTCTTCGTCAATCGGGGCATCGTGTCCAGCCGGACGGACCTCTACCACCTGCTCCGGCCGCTGCTCAAGCAGACGGTCAGCTACCGCTACCTGCGTGGCCGCGAGGTGATCAGCCACGGCACCGGCTGGGTGGAGCGGATCGTCCTGGACCATCCGGAGATTTCGAGCTACTTCACGCCGCTGTCGATCTGTCTCAACATCGACTCGTTCGAGCATCTCGAGTTCGAGACTCGACCGGACCAGTTCCTGGTCTACACGCTGGTCCAGGGCGATGAGCAGGTCATCCTCGAGTTCGCCCCGATCGGCGGCCAGGAGGCGCGTCGGGATCTGCCCCGACAGCTCGAATTCGATACGAGCGGCTTCGTCCAGATGGAGTTGCTCGGTCTCGATTCCGAGGAGTAGGCGGACGGGGTATCCGCCCGGTCGGGGACCGCCAACCGGCCGGGTTGCGGTCAGACTCCCCGCTCGCCGCGGATGAACGGAGTACCCAGGGCGGCTGGCGCGCCGAGTCGGCGACGGACGGCCTCGCGTGAGCCGATGACCAGGACGACGATGACCAGGACGTACGGCAGCATGGCCAGGAAGAACGTCAGTGAGTGGATGTAGTGGAACGGATTCCATAGGCCCAGGATGGTGTCCGGCCCCTGGGCGTCCAGGCTGAACCGCGAGATCGCCCCGAACAGGTAGGCTCCGAGCGCGGCCCGGAACGGCGACCACTGGGCGAAGATGACCAGCCCGATGGCGATCCAGCCCCGGCCGTTGACGGTCAGATCGCCGAACCAGCCGGGCTGGATGGCCAGTGTGATCGTCGCTCCAGCCAGGCCGGCCAGCAGGCCGCCTGCCACAACGTAGGCGTAGCGCAGTCGGTATACATCGACGCCCAGCGCCTCGGCTGCGGTCGGGTACTCACCGACGGCACGCAGGTGCAGACCGGGCCGGGTTCGCTGGATCCAGTACCACGTGGCGGGGACCAGCAGGTAGCCCACGTAGACCAGCACGCTCTGGTCACGGAACAGGATCGGGCCGAGGACGGGCAGGTCGGTCAGGACCGGGATCGTCAGGGTCGGCAGCAGGGCCGTCGCGCCCGCCTTGGACAGGCCCTCGCCGAGGACTCGGGCGAGCCCGGTACCGAGGAACGTGAGTGACAACCCGGAGACCACCTGGTCCGCCTGGAAATGGATCGTGATGACGGCGTGGAGCAGGCTCGTGGCGCCGCCGGCCAGCATCGCCACGACGAGGCCCAGCCAGGGATTGCCGGTCGCCACCACGGTCCCGAAGCCGGCCACCGCACCCATGAGCATCATTCCCTCGACGCCCAGGTTGAGCACGCCGGCACGCTCCGAGAGGATCTCGCCGATCGCCGCGAAGAGGAGGATCGTGCCGGTCGCGACGCCGGCGTTGAGGATGACGATGGGGTCCATCTTGTCGCTACCTCGCGGGTCCGCGCCGCTCGACGCGGACCCGGTAGCGCAGCAGGACCTCGCTGGCAATCAGCCCGAACAGGATCGTGCCTTGAATCATGGCCGGGACCCCGGACGGCTGGATCTCGCGTCCGGCCAGGATGAGCGCACCGAACAGGACCGCGGCGATCACCACGCGAAGCGGGTCGAAGTTGGCCAGGTAGGCAATGATGATCGCGGTGAAGCCATAGCCCGGCGAAATCCGATCCTGGAGTCGGTGGACCACCCCAGACACCTCGCTCATGCCGGCCAGGCCAGCCAGCCCCCCGGAGATGAAGAAGATGAGGATGATGCTCCGGCCGATGTCCACGCCGGCATAGCGGGCCGCCCGTGGGCTGTCGCCGATCAGTCGGATCTCGTAGCCCCAGCGGCTGCGGGCCAGGATGAACCAGACGACGGCCGCCGCGACGAGCCCGAAGACGAGTCCGAGATGGACGGTCAGGCCGCTGAACAGCGGGACCGCCTCCGCGAGGTCGGTCAGCCGCGGCAGCCATGCCTCCTTGGGGAACTGGGCGGTCAGCTGGAAGCCGCGTTCGCTCCACGGCCCAAACACCCAGTACTGGTTCCAGAACAGCGCGATGTAGTTCAACATCAGCGTGGTGATGATCTCGTTCACCCCGAACCGGGCACGCAGGACGCCCGGTACCAGGCCCCACAGCGCGCCGCACAGGAACCCCGCCAGCATCATCGCCGGGATGACCACGATCGCCGGGCTGCCCGCGGGCAGGACCGGGAACAGGACGACCGCACTGGCCCCCCAGGCGCCGAGCAGGAACTGACCCTCGGCACCGATATTCCACAGGCGCATCCGGAAGGCCAGGGCGCAGGCCAGTCCGGTCAGGATGAGCGGGGTCGCCTTCACCAGCGTGTCGGACAGGACGCCGATGCTCCCGAACGACGCCTCGAAGATATGCAGGTAGGCGCGCACCGGGTCGCCACCGACGACGGCCAGGATGATCGCGCTGATGAACAGCGCCACGGCGATCGAGCCGACGGTCAGGGCCGGCGACAGCCAGCGCGGCACGCTCAGCCGCTGCTCCAGGCGGACGCTCACCGGCAGGCTGATGCCGATCCGGCGCGGTGCCGTGCCGCTGTTCACGCGGCGCCTCCGGCGAGGGTGCCGGTCGCGCCACCGGTCATGAGCAGTCCCAGCTCGTGGACGCTCGCCGCGGCCACATCGAAGACCCCCTGGATCTGGCCTTCATAGATCACCGCGACGCGGTCGGCCAGGGCCAGGATCTCGTCGAGATCCTCGCTGATCAGGAGCGTGGCGGTGCCGGCCCCGCGCCGGTCCAGAAAGATCCGATGGACCGCCTCGATGGCTCCAACGTCGAGCCCCCTGGTTGGCTGGACCGCGATCATGAGGCGCGGCTCGGTGTCGATCTCACGGGCCAGGATGAGGCGTTGCAGGTTCCCGCCGGAGAGCAGGCGGGCGCGGGTGTCGATCGAGGGTGCGTCGATTCGGTACTCGTCCCGGAGTGCGTTGGCAATCCGGCGCCCGGCCTTTCTGTCAATGGTCCAGCCGTGGGCCACCGGTGACCGCCGGTAGCGCTTCATGATCAGGTTGTCGGCGATCGACAGGTTCGGCGCGCTGCCCACGCCGGTCCGATCCTCCGGGACGTGGGCCACGCCCCGGCTGATGGCCGTCCCGGGCGGGCAATTGGCGATCTCCTCGCCGTTCACCCGGACGGACCCCCGACAGGCGCGCAGCCCGGTGATCACCTGGGCGAGTTCGCTCTGGCCGTTGCCGGCCACGCCGGCGATGCCCAGGATCTCGCCGGCATGCACGTCGAGCGATACGCCGCGCAAGGCCGGCCGGCCCTTGTCGTTGTCAGCCTCCACGTCACGTACCGCGAGGACGAGCGCACCGGGTCGGTAGGGAGTGCGCTCCAGCGTTTCGAGCACCTCACGGCCGACCATCAGCCGGGCCAGGTCCGTCCGGTTCGTGTCGGCGGCTCGCACGCCCCCGGCCGTCACTCGGCCACGGCGCATGACCGTGATTCGGTCGGCGATCGCCAGCACCTCGGTGAGCTTGTGGCTGATGAAGACGACGGACCGGCCGGCGGCCGTCATCGCCCGCAGGGTCCGGAACAATTCCTCGACTTCCTGGGGCGCCAGGACCGCGGTCGGCTCGTCCATGATCAGGACGTCGACGCCGCGGTAGAGCATCTTGAGGATCTCCACCCGCTGCTGTTCACCAACCGACAGCTGCCAGATCTTGGCCTGGGGGTCCACCCGCAGACCAAAGCGTGTCGCCAGTTCGGCGATCTCCGCCTCGAACTGTCCCAGGCGCAGGCGAAACCGTGGACGATTCAGGCCCAGCAGGATGTTCTCGGTGACCGTCTGGGAAGGGACCAGCGTGAAATGCTGGTGGACCATGCCCAGGCCTGCTGCGATCGCGTCACGCGGCGAGCCGAACGCGACCGGTCGCCCGTGGACTCGCAGCTCGCCCTCGTCTGGCCGGTACAAGCCGGCCAGGATATTCATCAGCGTGCTCTTGCCGGCCCCGTTTTCGCCGAGGAGTGCGTGCACCTCACCGGGCCGCAAGTCGAAATCGACCCGATCGTTGGCGACGATCCCGGGGAAGCGCTTGACGATGCCGCGCAGGTCGACCGCCCGGTCGGCCGGCGGATCGGCAGGCGTCGTGGTCTGGGCGCCGGTCTGGGCGCCGGTCTGGCCGGCGGCTGTCACGGCGGAGTCAGCGCGCGGGGGTGGCTGGTCATGGCGCGGGCGTGGCGAGCCCGCGGCGGACGTGCCGCCGCGGGCTCGCTGCCGTCAGGCCTACTTGGGCAGTTCGCCGTTGATGCCGTCCGCCCACCAGTGCATGCAGTACGTGCACTGGAAACCGGGCGCGCCGGGTGGGAACTGCTGGAGGTCCGCGTCGGTCAGCTTGGCGCCAGCCGGCACGATTGCCTTGCCAGTGTTGTCCTTGATCGGCCCCGCGAACACGTCGAACCGGGTGAAGCTGCCGCTCAGGATCTTGGCCAGCGTGTCCTTGACCAGTTGCACGTCCGCCGCGGGCAGGTCGGCGATGCCGGGTTGCGGTGTCTGGCCAGCCATGAAGCCGTACAGCCCCATCGCGCCGCTGTCGCCGTCGAAGTACTCGGCGCCGGCCTTGTAGGTGCCGGCCTTGACCTGTTCGGCGATCCGCTCGTAGACCGGACCCCAGATCCAGTACGGCGCCGTCAGGCACTTGTCGACCTTGCACGAGCTCGGGTGATCGTAGGTGACGCCCCACTTGCCCTTGGCCTGGGCCACATCGGCCACGGCCGGCGTGTCCGCACCGGTGAAGACGACGTCGGCGCCGGCGTCGAAGAGGGACGCTGCGGCGTCCTTCTCGACGATCGGGTCGTGCCAGGTATTGATGAAGCGCACGTCCATGGTGCACTCGGGACAGGTCTTCTTGACCCCGAGCATGATCGCGTTGCCCAGGCGCAGCTCCTCGGGGATGCCGAAGGTGGCCATGTAGCCGATCTTGGGGTTGCCATCCTTCTTGGCCCGCGACCCGGCCAGCATCCCGGCCAGGTACTTGAAGTCCTCCATCGCCCCGAACAGGTTGCCGAAGTTCTTGCCATTGGTCTTGTAGCCGGTCAGGTGGACGTAGGTGATGGCCGGGAACTCTGCGGCGACCGTGGCCATCGGGTCCATGTACCCGAACGAGGTCCCGACGATCAAATTGAAGCCCTTGCGCGAGAGGCTGCGGAAGACCTGCTCCGAGTCGGCCCCTTCTGGTACCAGCTCGATGTAGGCGATGTGGGCATTGGCCATGTGCTGGCAGACGTACTTGAGGCCCTCGTAGTGGGCCTGGCTCCAGCCGCCATCGTCATGCGGTCCGATGAGGACCATCGCGATGTTGAACTTGCCCTGCTCGATATCCGGAATCTGGAGATCCGCGCCGGCCTTGGCCGCGCCCTCGGAGCAGGTCGCCGCCGGGGCCTGGGACGTCCCGCCCGATGCGTTCCCGGACGCTCCCGCGCCCGCGCTGTTGCAGGCGCCGAGGACCAGCGCAAACGTCGCCAGCAGCGACGTCAGCCTGAGCCGTGTGCTCGCCATCGTTCCTCCTCCTTGATCGCTTCGTCGAGCTCGCCGGCCGGCCGTCGGATCGGAGCTCCATGGCCGGCGCGAGCCGCCGCTGGAGGAGTGGGACCCGGGGCGCTCGGTCATCCGCAGAGCATAGCGATGGCGGGTGACCGCCGTACCGCCCGCGGCCACCTGCCGTCCGAGCGTCGGCCGGTCGTTCCTGTACCATCGGCCCAATGTTTGAACGTACCGCGCTGCCGAGTGGGCCGCGCGTCCTCAGCGCCCGACTGCCCGGGGCGCGCTCCGTCTCGATCGCCGCCTACGTCCTGGCCGGCTCGCGCCTCGAGACGCCCGAACAGGCCGGGGTAGCCCACTTCATGGAGCACATCACGTTCAAGGGGACGGCCGCCTACCCGACGACCCGTGCCATTTCCGAGGCGATCGAGGGTGTGGGCGGCAGCTTCAATGCCGCCACGGACCGAGAGTCGACCGTGTACTGGGTGCGCGTTCCCGCCCGCGAGGCCGCCAGGGCGGCCCAGGTCATCGGCGAGCTTATCGTCCGGCCCCGCCTCGAGGACCGCGAGATCGACCACGAGCGGACGGTCATCGTCGAGGAGATCCGGTCCTACCTGGACGACCCCTCGGAGTACGCCCAGATCCTGCTCCAGCAGGCGCTCTACGGCGACGGTGCCCTCGGTCGCGAGATCTGCGGTGACGAAGAGAGCGTCCGGCGCCTGCCCGAATCGACCATCCGCGAGTTCTGGGCCGCCACCTACCGACCGGCCAACGTCGTGGTGGCGGTCAGCGGGGACCTGGATCATGCCACCGTGCTCGACCTCGTCGGACCGGCCTTTGGCACGGGCAACGGGGCCTTGCCGGGGTTCGCGCCTGCCCCGGTACTACCGGCCGGCGAACGCTACCTGTTGGGTCATCGCGATACCAGCCAGGCGCAGCTCTGTCTGGGCCTCCCGGCGTACCGTCGGGACCACCCGGACGCATGGGTGCTGGGCGTCCTCAACGGGGTGCTCGGTGACGGCATGAGCAGCCGGCTCTTCCTGTCCGTCCGGGAGGAGCTCGGGCTGGCCTACGATGTCGGCTCGGGCACCACCGAATATGCCGACGCCGGCTCGCTCGGCATCTACGCTGGGGTCGATCCGGACCGGCTCGAGCCGGCCCTGCGGGCTATCCTCGCCGAGCTTGGTCGTCTCCGCGATCGCCTGGTTCCCGACGACGAGTTGGCCAAGGCCAAGGCCTACCTGTCCGGGGGCATGGAGCTGCGCATGGACGATACGCGCCACCTCGCCTCCTGGATCGGCGGACAGGAGGCGCTCCACGAGCGAGTGCTCACACTGGACGAGGCGCTTGCGGCGGTGGCCGCAGTGAGTGCCGAGGATGTCCGCCGGGTGGCCGCTGAGTTGTTTCGCGATGACGCCCTGCGGCTTGCCGTCGTGGCGCCGAACAAGCGTGGTGCGGGCCTCGACAGCGCGCTCCGGCTGCCGGACTGAGCGTGGCGGCGATGCCATGACCGACGCCGCGACTGGGCCGGGCGGCCTGCAGCCGACGGATCGTTCCGCCGACCTGCGACTGGCGCGCCTGCACCTGCGCACCGGTGCGTTCGCCCTGGCTCGGGCCGAACTGGAGTCGCTGGCCGGCGCCTCTGCACTCGACGAGGAGGCGCTCCTCGATCTGGCCGAGATTCGCTGGCGGACCGATGACCTGACCGGCGCCGGCGAAGCCGCGGCCGCTTTCCTCGCCACGGGCCGCCTGTCCGTGGTGGCGCTGGTCATCGCGGGCGAGTCGACCGCGGCGCTGGGCCGACCCGCCGAGGCACGTCGCCTGGTGGGCCAGGTGCTGGAGCTGGCCGATGGGCCCCTCGATTCGGTCTTTGCCGGGATCTCGCGCAGCAGCGTGTGGCCGAGCGAACCGGTCGAGCGCTCGGACCCGTTCCAGCCGATCATCGTCCCGGGCTGGGGCCGCAGCTCGCCAACCCGGTTTGGACCAGCGTCGACGGCGAACCCGGCCAGCCTGCGCGACGTCGACCGGGTGTCGGGCGAGGTCGAGACGCTGCCGCCGGGCCCGGCGCAAGCCGAGGCGATACCCGATCCGGGCCTGGAGCTGGAGGCCGCCAGGGCCGAGCTTGCGGCCGGCCAACGCGACGCGGCGGCCATCCGATTGGCGGTCGTGCTGCGGTTCCTCCCGGCGCTCGCCCCGGTCGTCCTCGATATCGTTGCGACGGAGCCGGGTCCCTCGTTCGATCTGATCCGGGGCGACGCGCTGCGGCTGGTCGGCCGTGAGGGCCAGGCGAGGCGCGCCTATGCGGCGGCGGCCGACCACGTCGAGCGTGATCCGGAGGATGGTCTCGCCTCCGCGGACGACCAGCCCGCTCCGGGCCCCGGCGACCCCGACGATCCGGCGTGATGGCTGCCCGTACGGATCCCTACGACGTCATCATTGCCGGCGTCGGTGCGATGGGCAGCTCGGCTGCGTGGGCGCTGGCGCGGCGCGGTGCTCGCGTGCTCGGCCTGGACCGATCGAGCATCCCCAACGACCAGGGCTCGTCCGGTGGCGTCAACCGAATCATCCGACTGGGCTACGCGGAAGATCCGCGCTACATTCCGCTCCTGCGTCGCGCCTATGAGTTGTGGCGGGAGACGGAACAGCTGAGCGGCGAGCGACTGCTGCACATCACCGGCGGCATCGATGCAGGCAGACCGGACGGTCGCAGCGTGACGGGCGCGCTCGACAGCTGTCGGACCCACGGCATCCCCCACGAGCTGTTGTCCGCCCGTGCGCTCGAGGCACGCTTCCCAGGCATCGTGCTGCCCGATGGCATGGCCGCGGTCTACCAGGCGGACGCGGGCTTCGTGCTCTCGGACAAGGCCATCTCCACCTACGCTGCGCTGGCCCTTGGGGCGGGCGCCGAACTCCACGCGCACGAGCGCGTCATCGGCTGGGAGCGCGATCCGGCCGGCGTCGCCGTGCACACCGAGCGTGGCTCCTATCGGGCGGCCCGGCTGATCATCAGCGCGGGCGCCTGGGCGAGCACCCTCGTGCCGGCCCTGGTGGGCCTGGCCGTGCCGGAACGCCAGGTGCTCATCTGGACCCAGCCCAGGGCGCCCGAGCAGTACGCCCTGGGCAGGTTGCCCATCTTCATTCTCGACGTCGACGAGGGGAACTTCTACGGCTTTCCGGTCTTTGGCATTCCGGGGGTCAAGGTGGGCCTGTACCACCATCGCGGCCAGGTCATCGATCCCGACGCCTGGGAGCGCGGCATCCAGCCCGGCGACGAGGAGGTCCTGCGCGCCGGCATCGCGCGCTACCTGCCTGGCGCCAACGGCCCGACGCTGACCCTCCGGACGTGCATGTTCACCAACACGCCGGACGAGCATTTCATCGTCGACACGCTGCCCGACGCGCCCGAGGTCATCGTGGCCTCGCCCTGTTCGGGCCACGGCTTCAAGTTCGCCTCCGTGCTCGGGGAAGTCCTGGCTGACCTGGCGCTCAGCGGAGCCACCCGGCACGACATCGCGATGTTCCGTCTGGACCGGTTCGATTGACCATGGTCGATGGGCGGGCGGCGGCGCGCACACGTCTCCAGGCCTTGTCGACTGGTTCGCGCGGTGGATGCCCAACAGGCCTCGACGCCGACCTTGGCCAAGGTCGGTATCCTTCGCTCGGCATCGGTTTCCCTCAAGAGGTTTCCCACTCGTGAACGAACGGACACTCGTCCTGGTCAAGCCCGACGGGGTGCAGCGCCTGCTGGTCGGTCGGATCCTGAGCCGGTTCGAAGAGCGCGGCCTCAAGCTCGTCGGCCTCAAGCTCGTCCAGGTGGACCGGGCGCTCGCCGAGCAGCACTACGCGGTCCACCGTGAGCGACCGTTCTTCGGCTCGCTGGTCGAGTTCATCACCTCGAGTCCGCTCGTCGCCCTCGCGCTGGATGGCCCGAACGCGATCGTCGTCGTGCGCAGCATGGTCGGAGCCACCCGTCCACATGAGGCCGCGCCCGGCACGATCCGCGGCGACCTGGCACTCGAGACTGCCCAGAACCTCATCCATGCCTCGGACGGCCCGGAGACCGCGGCGACCGAACTCGCCCTGTGGTTTGCGCCCGACGAGCTCGTCGACTACGCGCGGGAAATCGATCGTTGGGCGCTGGCGCCCGCCGACTGACCGACTCGCAGGCGCCACGGCGGCGGGCCACCGACGCGCGGCCCGTGGCGCGCTACGGCGTGCCGATCGGCTGAAACGACGGCCCACCACCGCTGTCCGACGGAGCGCCGCCCGGGGTAGGTAGCTCGGGCGCCGCCGCGGTCGCCGCGGATCCGAGGTCGAGCCAGCCCGTCCCGGCCGCCACCGCGATGAGGCTGAGGAGCAGCACGCCCGTGGCCGCGATGGGGGCCCGATTCGCTTGCCAGGTCCGCGCCACGACGGCCTCCGCTCGAGCCAGTGAGCGAGTCGACTCCCGGGGCTGCCGGCCGGCCAGCTCCTCGTAACCACCGCCTGGCACCGCAGGGCTCTCCTCGGCCGTCGGCCTCTCGTGCCCGCGGCGAGCCGGCGCATCACCCGGCGCAGCCCGGACCAGGGCGCTCGCTGGTTTGCGCCCGACCAGCGCCAGGCGCAGGTAGTACGTTAGCGAGAGGAGTCCGCCGAGCGCGACGAGGGCGTGCATCAGGCCGCTGCCCAGGGTCAGCCTGATGAGACTGTCGCGGACATCCCAGGCCAACAGGCCCGGCACACCAATCGTGCTGACCGCGATGAGCGCCAGCCCCGCGCCGAGCAGCGGAGAGCGTCTCGCCCAGCCGGCGAGCTCTGGAATCTGGCGCGTGCCGAACCGGACTCGGACGGCGGCGGCCCAGGCTGCGAAGGCCGTCTTGACCAGGACGAAGACCAGCAGCCAGGTCCGGGTGGGTTGCCATGCGCTGGTATCGAGGATGGCCAGACCGAGGATGACGAAGCCGCTGTCCTGGACAATCGAGTAGCCCACGACGTGTTCCAGGTCGTCCTGAAGCCAGGCCGCAGCGCCGCCCAGCATGATGCTCGCGGCGCCGATCGCGACGACAATCCCGCGTTCGACGTCCAGCGGCACGAGGAACGGGGCGATCGAGCGATCCATCCAGGCCAGGGCGACGACGGCAAAGGCAGCCGGCGCCCAGACCAGCAGGAGCGGCAGCGCGATCTCCGGGGCCGTCGCCGCCAGGCGCGCCGCCCAGCGGTGAAACGGCAGTGCTCCGAAGCGAAGGCTGACCGCGACCGCGACCAGCAGGAAGGCCAGACCGAACATCTCGGGCGGGAGCGTCCGCGGCCCGAGCGGTCGAGGGATCCAGGCCATGCCCAGCAAGGCCAGCGCACCGGCCACGGCGATGGCTCGGAGCTCGCGCGCTGCGACGCCGATGGCACGATCCGTGATCGGGCGGGCCAGCGTGACCATGGAGCCGACGAGCGCACCGGCCACAACTACCAGCACGGCCACGATCGGGTCACCGATCGCCAGGCCAAGGCCGAGCGCGCCGAACCCGGCAAGCAAGGCGGCGGGCAGGCTGGGCTGCCAGGCCGTGGCCAACCCAATCAGCACGGTGAGCAGCCCGGTTGCGCAGCCCAGGACGACGAACAACCGCCCGAACTCTGTCGTCTGGATGCCGCGCACACCGGCGATCGCGAGGTTGTCACCGGGCACGATGGTCAAGCCCGCGCCGGTGGCCGCCAGCAGCCCGAGCAGGCCGATGGCAAGCGACAACCGAGGCAGGTGGCGCACGACGAAGGCCGCCGCAGCCGCTCCAAAGGTGATCGCCAGAAACGGTACAAGGCTCACGGCCCCAGCTCCGCGTCCGACCCGTCGCGATCCGCCGGCGTCGGTCGACCACGACCCAGGCTGACGCGCTGGTGCCCTGCTGGATGGACGCTGGTCCGTGCGACGGACCGGCGCCGTCCGACCTTCGTTTCCGCCGCGACGATCGGGTGGGCGTCGAAGCGTGCCTTCGTCGCAGACCCGTCCTCGATGGTCAGGGCTCCGCTCGCCGACGCAGCACCGGCGCGCAGGATTGCCACGCTGCCCAGCAGGCCGACCGTCAGTCCAGCCATGGCCAGCTGTTCCAGCGGGCCGGGCGTACCGGCCAGGCCGACCCGCACGAGGGCGGCCCCAGTGAGCAGCAGGGCCAGCCCGACCCCCAGCCGGTAGATGTCCGTGGCTCGGACGACGGGGCCGATCGCCAGGACCAGCAGCGCGAAGCCGACGCCCTGTGCCACCGGCGGCCCCAGGGCCGTCGCGCCCAGCCCACTGCTGCCGAAGCCCACCACAAACGCCGCGGCGGCCGCGAACGACTCGGCCGAGCGTCCGGCGAGCGAGCCACGGGCGACCGTGGAACCCGCCCGCAGGGCGATGGACAGGAGATACCCGCCGAGCAGGACGGCCACGATCCGGGTGCCGATCCCAGCCGGGCTGGGCAGTGGGTCAGCGACGAGCGACGCGGCGGCCAGCGACACGACCAGTCCAGCCAGCGCATGGCGGACGTCCCGCCCGGTCACCGCCACGAGCGCCCCGCCGACCGTGGCCAGCCCGGCGACGATGACAAGGGCGCTCAGCGCGGTCATGGCGCTCGCGCAGGGAGCTCCGGATAGGTCGGCGTCGGAAGGATGCCGAAGTTGCTGAGCGGCCAGTAGCGCAGCCAGGCGCGGCCGATGACCGAGTCCCGCTTGATCGGTCCAAACACGCGCGAATCCTGGGATTGCTCGCGATGGTCGCCCATGACGAACAGCTCGTCCGGGGCGATCTGCCACACGGATCGATCTGGCGGCGCGGTCGTGGGCTGGTTCGGGTCCGTACCGGGGAAGGTGTATGGCTCGGCCAGGCCCGTGCCGTTCACATAGACCCGTCCATCGTGCACGGAGATCGTGTCGCCTGGCAGCCCGATAACCCGCTTGATGAAGGGCGTGTTCTTGCCCTCCTGGTCAAAGCCGGCAGGCGGCGAAAAGACGATCACGTCCCCGCGGCTGTAGTGATTGAATCGGGGCGTCAGTTTGTCGACGAGCACGTACTGACCGGGCTGGAGCGTGTTCTCCATCGACGGCTGCTGAACCTGATACGGCTGGGCCACAAAGTTCTGGATGACAAGGAAGATGACCAGGGTCAGCACGAGCGTCTCGACGACTTCGAAGAGACACCCAAGGGGGCGTTGGCTCATAAGTTCGGCAGTATAGGGGCTGTGCTATCGTCCTGCCCCGTGACCCCCTCCACCCGGCGGCGCTGAGCGATGCGATCAGCCATCAAGACGGCGGTCGGCGTTGTCGCCCTCATCGCACTTGCGCTCGTCCTGTACAACGCGACTCTGGTCGACCGGCTTCCGCCGACCGTGACCAGGATCACGCTGAGCGCCAGTGCGGCCGGCGATGAGCATCTTGCCCAGACTCTGACCGCGATCGACATTGAGTTCAGCGAGCCGGTCGACCGTGGTTCGGCCGAGCGAAGCTTTCGGATCGCCCCGTATGTTCGAGGCACGTTCAACTGGGACCGCGCGACCGTGCTCATCTTCACCCCGGCGAGCAAGCTGCCACTGGACACGGGATTCAGCGTCAGCCTTGCAGCGGGCTTCGCGGACCTGGCTGGCAACCCCGCCCCGAATCCCGCCGGTCCGTTCGCGTTCCACACGGTGGGTCCCCCGACGGTCATCGCCGCGGTGCCTGCAGACGGCACCACGGGGGTCGCCACCGACACGTCCGTGACGCTGACGTTCGACCGGCTCATGGACACGGCCGCGGTCGGGAGTGCTCTGACGGTCCAGCCGGCCAGCCCCTACCGGGCGACCTGGAGCGGACCCAGCCTGACCCTTGCGTTCGACACTCCGTTGGCCTACGGCACGACCTACGTGATCCAGGTTGGTCGCGCCGCCGCCGACACGGACGGTAGTCTGCTCGCGACCGCCTTCCAGACCAGCTTCACGACGGTCGGGGCGGGCCTCGGCGTCCGCGTGGTCGTCCCGGCTGACGGGGTGTCCGGAATCAGTGTCCAGAGCCCGATTGCCGTCATCTTCGATGGACCGGTTGATCCGACCTCCATCCAGGGTGCGCTCCGGATCAGCCCGCCAGTAGCCGGCGACATCCAGGTCACGGAGCTGCCCACGGACGTCCCGTCGGCTGGCCAGACCCCTGCCCCGGGTTCGTTGCGGCCTGCCAGCGGCACCCCGGCAGGCTCGCCGTCGGGCCTGCCTGCGGCCTCGCCGGCGGTGGTCACGAGCCACGTCCTGGTGATCAACCCTGCCAGCCCACTCCGGGCGCACACGACCTACACCGTCGAGCTGCTGCCGATCGTCCGGCGTGCAGACGACCCTGGCCAGGTGGCGGCCGGCCGGACCTGGACCTTCATCACGGGAGGTCCCAGCACGGCAGCCCAGAACCAG
Organism: Chloroflexota bacterium; assembly: GCA_031370565.1. GTDB lineage: Bacteria > Chloroflexota > Limnocylindria > Limnocylindrales > CSP1-4 > Chersky-267. The sequence goes on along the minus strand of JANMQO010000284.1, from coordinate 2,335 downwards.
ATTGCCTTCCTGTCCGCCCGCAGTGGCATCCCCAACGTCTGGTTGATGAACCCGGACGGCTCCAACCCCCGCCAGATCACGACCGACCTGGCACCCGTCCGCGAGTACGACGTGACACCGGATGGTCGGACCATCGTGTACGAGGCGGCGGGTGCGGTGCGGCAGATGCGGGTCGATGGCAGCAGCCTGACCACCCTCACGCCGAGCGGCGCCCATGAGTATGCCCCGGTGCTGACCCCGGACGGGACTGCCGTGCTGGTCGCCCGGCGAGACCAGGCGGGCGCAGATCTCGGGTACTGGCTCGAACCGCTGGCCGGCACCTCCGACGCTCCGCCATCGAGGCAGGTGCTGGGCAGCGGAGCCCCGGCTTCGGGCTCGGCCGGCCCGGCCGGGAGTGTCGTCGGTGCCGGACCCGACGTCTCGGCATGGGCGGGCATGGCCGCATTCGATCCGACCGGCCGCTACGTGGTGCTCGTCGCGGGCGCGGATCGGCGGGCGGTGCGCCTGGACCTCGGCCCCTCCGCGGCTGTCGTCCAGGTGACCGATCTCGGGCTCCAGACGGATCTGGGCCCGCCGGTCTGGGACGATGCGACCGGGGCCTTCCTGTTGGTAGCGGGCGGTGCACAGGGCCAGGGGCTGCTGCGGATCCCGTCCGACGGAGCGCCGACGATCCTCTTCCCTGCGGCGGGTCTCGTGGCCGTTGCCGGACACGGTGGAATCGTCACCCTGGTGGCGCCCGGCGGATCACACATTGGCTACAGCGCGCTCCTGTCCGCGGCCCCGGAACCGCTGACCACGGATGCCAGTCTGCTCGACCGCACACCGAGCTTCTCGCCCGACGGCACGACGCTCATGTTCGTCCGTGTGCGGGCCGCCGATCCGACCGGATCCGCCGGGATCTGGCTGTGTAGCCTGACCGGCCGCGATCTGCGCCAGCTGGCGAGCGACGGCACTGACGCTCGCTGGCTGCCCTGAAGCCCGTCGGCTGGCCGGCCCGCGGCCCGTCCGTCGCGGTCAGCTGCATATTCCTCGCGGACGTGCGGTTTGACCCGGCTTGTCGAAGCCGAGTAATTCTGTCAGTTCAACTGCCGAGTGAATCTGTCAGTCGCTGCCGGTAGAGTTTGCTGTCGGATCGGACCCGCTTCCAGGGATGATCGGGCGCTGGTGCCCAGGGGATCGTAGCGGGGCCGGGCACGAGGCCGGGCCCGGCGCGCTCGGCGTGCTGGGCCCGCAGCTGGCCCGCGTCCGGCGGGGCCGCCGCGACGGCCAGCTGGCGTTCACCGTCGAAGGCGACGATCGAGCCGTCGAGCCGGACGTGGACCTCGACCCGCTTGCCAGCGTAGCTCGAGGGGCCGCTCCCGCGCGGCAGCTGGAGCACCCGCCCGGCGAGCCCGATGGTGTGGTCGCGGGCGACCGTGCGGCGGTACTTGAAGACGAGCACCCGCTCGAGCCGGATCTCGGCCGGGACGGCCCGCCAGGCGCTGAGCGGATCGGCCGCCGGGACCGCGAAGCGGGCATTGTGGCGAGCAAGGTACGAGCCGAGGAAGGCGTTCGCGCCGGCGAGGTCGGTCACGCCGGCCAAGCGCAGCTCCGTGACGAGGCGGTCCTGGAACGTCCCCCACAGGCGCTCGATCCGACCCTTGGCCTGCGGTGAGCGGGCGACGATCGAGCCGATGCCGAGCTCGACCAGAGCCCGCCCGAGCTGGCTCAGCGAGCGCCGGCCGGGCGGCTCGTCGGCGTCGTCGGGGTGCTGGTTGGTCGGGGCGAACGTGCCGTGGCGATCCCGGTAGATGGCACCCGGGATGCCCTTGGCTTCGATCGTGTCGCGCAGGATGGTGAGATAGCCCGCGGCATCTTCCTGGTCCCGAAAGACGGCCGCGGGGACCGACCCCGTCGCGTCGTCGATCGCGCCCACCAGGGTCAGCGCGGGACCGCGACCTTCAAGCCAGTCGTGGCGGCTGCCGTCGAGCTGGAGGAGGAGCCCCTCGGCGGCCATCCGTGGCCGTCGGCTGCGGTAGCGCGGTGGGCGCCGCCGGCGTGGGCTGGGGATGCCCTCGGCACGCAGGATCTGGCGCACGCTCTCGCGGCTGACGAGGATCGCCGCGCGCTCGGCGAGCAGCTCGGCGAAGTGGCTGTCGTTGATCTCGCCGTACGACGCCCGCAGCTCGATGATCCGGGCCCGCAGGCCGGGGTCGAGCTGGCGGCTCGATGGCCGACCCCGATTGCCGTGGACCAACCCGGCGGGGCCGTCCCGCTCGAAAGCGACCCGCAGGCGCCAGAGCTGGCGCTCGGACAGATCGAGCGAGGCAGCCCCCGCGGCCATCGTCAGCTCACC
>JANMQO010000278.1:0-2018 GCA_031370565.1 Chloroflexota bacterium | reverse complement strand
CCGGCGTTGCGCCCGTTCCTTCGATTTGAAGGTCCTTGACGCCGAAGATGCCGACCAGGTTCTGTTGATGCGGGCAGGTTTTCTGTTGCTCGTAGCTGAGGATCTGGTAGCCCAGCTTCACCCTGGTCGCGGGAAGGTGGTTGCATGAGTCTGACTCCGGTAGCAAGCTTGGTTCTTCGAGATATAGGCCAGGGAGCACGTAGATCGTCGTGCCTTGTGCAGTGACGTGATCCACAGCGGCCTGAAGGTCGCGATACCCGCTCGTCAGGCATTCGGAGTACATCTCCAGGTTCGAGATCCGAAGTTCGGCTGGAAATTGGGCGATCCGACCTATGAAGTCGGCCTGGTCGTTCTTGCAGACCACCAGATGCGGGCCGGAAGTGCGATACAGGGGAACACTGCCGGTGCCGTCAGGTGGGGTCGTCGGCCGCTCGTTGTGGGCAGAAGCGGCGGCCGGCCATAACGCGATCGAAGCGGCGGCCAGGAGGAAGGCGATGAGCCGAAGGCCGCGGCTGTGCAGCACGCGTGCAACTATCGCACGCGGTTTGGTTACAGGTCGGTCTGTGGGGGCGCCAGCACCGCCTCGATGACAGCAGCGAAGCCGTCCTCATCGTGCGTGTGCGTTCGCTCCGGCACCGCCTCGAGCACTACCGCATGCGCGTTGCCCATCGCTACACCGCGGCCTGCCCACAACAGCATTGGAAGGTCGTTCGGTCCGTCGCCGATCGCCAGAACCTCCTGTCGCCCAATCCCCATCCGGCGGCACAGCCACTCGAGCGCCTCGGCCTTGTCACAGCCGCGAGCAGTGATCTCGGCGAGCGGCGGAGATGTGGCTGTGCTGACCTCGGCGCGCTTCCCCAGCACTTCGCGCACCTGACCGACCACAGCATCCGGATCGGCGCCTGCCAGGTAGCAGATGAGCTTCGATATGCCCATGGCGGCCTGGGGGTGGACCGGACCTATGACCGCAACCGGCAGTGTCCTTTCCACTGGTCCGAGCGCTGGAAACGGCCAGGCTTCGTCGCGTCCAAAGTCGAGCCCGCGCTCCCAGGCGAAAACGATTCCCGGGATCGCAACAGCCAGCTCGGAAACCAGGCGGGCGGCGAGCGCGCCCTCGATGCGGATGTCCCGCATGAGCTCGACCGCAGGCATGTCGACGACCAGCGCGCCGTTGGCGCAGATCGCCGGACCATGCACCCCAAGCGCCTCCGCGATGACCCGAGCCGTACGTGGCGGACGGCCGGTGACCAGCACCACCGCGACACCTGCCGCCTCGGCGGCCCGAAGGGCGGCCAGGGTGCGCGTCGAAGGTTGGCCGCCGAACCGGATCAGGGTGCCGTCGATATCGGTCGCCACAAGACGGATCGACGGCTTCATCGCATCAGCTCTGACAGGCCGTTCAGATTCTCAACCGTCACGGTGGCTCCAGCTTCGCGGAGGTCCTCGGCGGTCGCAGAGCCGGTGACGACGCCGATACCCGGCATGCCGGCGGCGCGGGCGGCTTGCATGTCCCAGATCGCGTCGCCGACGTACCACGCCCGCGACGGCTCGACGCCGAGCTCCCGCGCGGCTGCCAGCAGCAGGTCCGGCGCGGGTTTCGCCTGTTTCACCTGACTTCCGTCGACGATTGTCGGGCGGCGCGACAGCTTCAGCGCATCGATCGAGACATCGACCTGTTCCCTCCGGCTTGAGGTGGCGATCGCCCATGGCAGTCCACGATCGTCGAGGTCCCGCAGCAGATCAGTGGCGCCCGGCAGCGGCTGGGGGTCGGTGTTCAACTCGCTGAAGATCTCGCCGGAGCGTCGGTCGATTTCCTCCGCCCTCGCGACATCGATCGGCCGGCCTGCCGCATCGGCGACCAATCGCGCCACGCGCTTCCCGTCGGAGCCAATCAGCAGCGCCACCTGGTCGCGATCTGCCGGCATATCGAATTCCTCGAAGGTGCGCAGCCAGGCTGCGATGCGTGTTTTAACCGTGTCGACGAGCGTTCCGTCGAGGTCGAAGACGAGCGCGCCGGG
>JANMQO010000275.1:0-1576 GCA_031370565.1 Chloroflexota bacterium | reverse complement strand
GCCCGTCAGCGCCACCCGGTGGCGCATCGGGCGATACGCTCGCTCGATCGTCTGGGTCCGCTCCGGTCCCACCGAGACGAGCACGATCGGGACACCGGCCAGTTCCTCCAGGGCGCTGACATAGCGCCGGGCGTTCTCGGGCAACTCGGCCAGCGTGCGCACGCCGTGGATCGGCTCCGCCCAGCCGGCAAAGCGCTCGTAGATCGGTTGAGCCCGGGCCAGCACCGCGGCGCTCGATGGCCAGTTCTCGACCCGCTGGCCATCGATCTCGTAGGCGACGCACAGGCAGATCTCGGGCAGCCCGGACAGGATATCGAGCTTGTTGAGCATGATCGAGCTGACGCTGTTGACGGCCACCGCATAGCGCAGCGGCACGGCGTCGAACCAACCGACCCGGCGCGGCCGTCCGGTGACCGTGCCGAACTCGTGACCGCGCTGGGCGATCCCGGCGCCGATCTCGTCGTGGAGCTCTGTCGGGTACGGCCCCGAGCCGACCCGGGTGGTGTACGCCTTCATCACCCCAATCACCTCGTCGACCTGGAGCGGCCCGATGCCACCCCCGGTGCAGGCGCCGCCAGCGATCGGGTTGGACGAGGTCACGTACGGATAGCTGCCGTGATCCAGGTCCAGCAGGGTGCCCTGGGCGCCCTCGAGGAGGACATGATCACCGCGTCGGAGGGCATCCTGCACGAGCCAGGTGGTGTCGGCCAGGTGCGGTCGGAGGCGTGCGCCCCAGGCCATGGCCTGCTCGACCAGCGGGTCCGGCTCGAAGTGCAGCGCGCCCGGCAGCGAGCCCAGGAGCAGGTTCTTGTCCGGCAGGACCCCGGCCAGCCGGTGGCGGAAGGTCGCCTCGTCCAGCAGGTCCTCCATCCGGAGCCCCAGGCGCGAGGCGCGATCGGCGTAGGTCGGCCCGATCCCGCGGTTGGTCGTGCCGACCTTCTCGCCGCCGAGCCGCTCCTCCATGCCCCGATCGAGGGCCACGTGGTAGGGCATGATCACGTGCGCGTTGCGGCTGACCCGGACCTTGGACACGTCGATGCCGCGCTCGGCCAGCATGTCCAGCTCGCCGATGAGGGTATCCGGGTTGATCACGACACCGGGTCCGATGACGCACGAGATGTGCGGGTAGAGCACGCCCGACGGGGTGAGCCGGAGCTTGAACACCTCGTCGCCCAGGACGACCGTGTGCCCGGCGTTGTCGCCGCCCTGGTAGCGCACAGCCAGGGCGACCTGCTCGGCCAGGAAGTCGGTCGTCTTGCCCTTGCCTTCGTCGCCCCACTGGAGCCCGACGATGACGGTGGCCGGCATCAGCGATCGCCTCCGCTGTGTGGTGGCTTCGGCCCCGGGAACCGGCCGCCGGACGTGAAAAAGCCCCCGGCCAGTGAGCCGAGGACCTGGATAGACTGCTCCCGTCGTTGGGTTGCCGACGGTGCGGCGATCCCAGGGTCGGCGATGGGCGTTCGTCTCACGGGGCGAACGTTCCTCGATCGATGGGTCGATCTCCGTGGAGCGGGCGGCTGTCCGAGAACGCCGGGAGTATAGCAGCGCCACTCGGCGGCCGCGCCTCGCTGCGCCG
>JANMQO010000269.1:0-9312 GCA_031370565.1 Chloroflexota bacterium | reverse complement strand
CGACTCGACCAGGTGGAGGCCTACTACACGGACATCCGGCGGGGCAACCCACCGTCGCCGGAGCTGCTCGAGGAGCTCATCGGCCGCTATCGGGCCATCGGCGGTGGCTCACCGCTGTCTCGGATCGTCGAAGCGCAGCGGGCCGCCCTGGAAGCCGCGCTCGGAGCGCGGGGCCGTCCCGTCCGAGTCTATGCCGGGATGCGCCACATCGAGCCGCGGATCGGCCGGATCGTCGAGGAGATGGCCGCCGGCGGCGTGGAGCGGATCGTGGCCATCGCCCTGGCACCCCAGCAGTCGTCGAACGCCGCCGGCTACCGGCGTGGCGTGGATGCCGCGCTGGTCGGGCTGGGTGAGGGGGCACCCTCGGCCGTCTTCGTCGACTCGTGGTACGACCAGCCACGTTTCATCGATGCGCTCGCCGCCACCGTCACGGAGGCACTGGCGCGCTTCCCCGACCCACTCCGCGCCCGGGTGATGTTCACGGCGCACAGTCTGCCCGCGCGGGTCGTCGCGGAGGGGGATCCATACCCTGACCAGCTCGCCGGGACGGCCGCGCTCGTCGCCGGGCTGCTCGGTCTGGCCGAGTACAACTTCGCGTTCCAGAGTGCCGGTCGCACCGGTGAGGCGTGGCTGGGGCCGGATATCCTCGACGAGATCCGGCGGCTTGCGGCGGAAGGCGTCACAGATCTGCTGATCCGGCCGGTCGGCTTCGTGGCCGACCATCTCGAGGTTCTCTACGACATCGACATCGAGGCCCAGGTGGTTGCCCGAGCCGCGGGCGTCCGACTCGAACGTGCCCGTTCGATGAACGACGACCCGACCTTCATCGCCGGGCTGGCCGACCTCGCGGCGGCGTCCCTCGACGGGGCGTCCCGCGAACCGACGACCGGCATGGCCTGACCAGCCGCCCCAGAAACGAGGCACTCCCGTGAGCCAGTCGATTGCAGCGCCTGTCATCGAAGTCCCGACCGAGGCCATCGCCCGTCCCGGCGGACACCCGGGCGGACACCCGGGCGGACACCCGACCGCCGTCGGCGCCGTCCGACCCGAGGGCTACGTCTACGGCCGAGCGCCGATGCTCGTCTACTGGGAGACCACGCTCTCCTGCGGCCTCGCCTGCCGACACTGCCGCGCCACGGCGATGCCGGACCGGGATCCGGCCGAGCTGACCACCGAGGAGGGCTTCGCGCTGCTCGACCGGGTGACCGGCTTCGGGCGGCCGTACCCGCACGTCGTGTTCACCGGCGGTGATCCCCTCCGCCGTCCCGACCTCGAGATCCTCGTCGCGGCCGCGACCGAGCGCGGGATCGGCGCGTCGCTTGCCCCGGCGGTGACCCCCGACATGACGATCGGGCGGCTGGCGGCACTGAAGGCGGCCGGCATCCAGACGATGTCGCTCAGCATCGACGGCTCCGACGCCGCACGGCACGACGGGTTCCGCGGTGTGCCGGGCACGTTCGACATGACCATCCGGGCGGTCGATTGGGCCCACCGGCTCGATCTGCCCCTGCAGATCAACACGCTCGTGACCGACGAGACGCTGCCCGACCTGCCGGCGGTCTACGAGCTCATGACGAGCCTCGGGATCATCCGCTGGAGCCTCTTCTTCCTCATCTCGATGGGCCGGGGCACGAGCCTGCGGGAGATCGGTCCGGCCGACTCCGAGCGGCTCAACCACTGGCTGTACGACCGCTCGAAGACCTCGCCGTTTCAGATCAAGACGACCGAGGCGACCCACTATCGCCGCGTCGCGATCCGGCGGATGACCAAGGAGGGCCTGGACGCGGCGGCCATCGGGGCGACGTCGGTGGGGCGTGGCTTCGGCGTCCGGGACGGCAACGGCATCATGTTCATCGCCTACGACGGGTCCGTGCATCCGTCCGGGTTTCTCCCCGTTTTGACCGGCAACGTCCGCACGGACGACCTGGTCGAGCTCTACCGAACGCACCCGGTGTTCACGAGCCTGCGCGACGTGACGACGTACAAGGGCCGCTGCGGGCGCTGCGAGTACGTCCAGGTGTGCGGCGGTTCCCGGGCCCGGGCATTCGCCTGGACCGGCGACGTGCTGGAGGCAGATCCGCTCTGCCCGTTCGTGCCGCCGCTCGCCGGCACCCCGGAGCAGTGAGCCGGGCGCGTCAACCATGACGGTCGTGGTCGTCGGCGGCGGCATCACCGGCCTGACCGCAGCGTACGCGCTGAGTCGGGCCGGCATCCGGACGACGCTGGTCGAGGCGACCGATCGGCTGGGCGGCAAGGTCCGAACCGAACAGGTCGAGGGGTTCCTTGTCGAGTCCGGTCCGGATTCGTTCGTCAGCTACCGCCCGGCCGCGCTCGAGTTGGCCCGCGAACTCGGCCTGGGCGACGCGCTCATCCGTACGACCGCACCACGGACGGTCAACGTCCGGACGCGGGGACGGTTCGTGCAGCTGCCCGACGGGATGGGTCTCGTGCTCCCGACCCGGTTGGGTCCGTTCGTCGCGACCGACATGTTCTCGCCGCTCGAGAAGCTGCGGATGGGCCTCGACCTGATCCTGCCGCGCGACGGGCTCGACCGTGACATCGCCGTCGGCGCGTTCCTTCGCCGTCGGCTCGGGGGCGCGCTCGTGGAGCGGCTGGTCGGCCCGCTCCTCGGCGGCGTCTACGGCGTCCCGATGGACGAGCTCAGCCTCCTGGCGGTGGTGCCCCAGCTGCGCGAGGCCGAGCGCCAGCACCGGAGCCTCCTGCTCGCCAGCCTCGCCTCAGGTCGGGCCGCCAAGGGTGGCGGAGGCGGCTCACCGTTCGTCAGCCTGGCCCGCGGGATGGGCCAGCTCAGCGGAGCCTTGGTCGAGGCGATCGAGCGGTCCCGGTTGGTCGAGGTTCGGACGAACTCGCCGGTCGTCGCCCTCGATCGACGCGTCGGCGGGTTTGACGTTCGCCTCGCGGACGGTGAGCTGCTCCGGCCGGAAGCGGTCATCCTTGCGTCTCCGGGGCCGGTGACCGCCGGCCTCCTCGATGCGATCGTCCCCGCGGCGGCGGGGCACGTTCGGTCGATCCCCCACGGCTCGACCGCGGTCGTCTCGCTCGGCTATCGGCTCGACCAGTTCCCGGAGCCGCCGACAGGCCATGGTTTCCTCGTCGCCGCCGGTGAGTCGCTGGCGGTGGATGCCTGCACGCTGAGTTCACGGAAATGGGCCGGACGGGCGCCCGACGGAACTGTCCTCCTGCGCGTCTTCATCGGGTCGCGCTCGCCGGGCGTGCTGGCCGGCTCGGATGCCGAGATCGTCGCGGTGGTGGAGCGGGACCTCGCCCTGCTGATGGCGGTACGGGGCGCACCGATGCTGACCCGCGTCGCGCGCTCGATCGGCCAGATGCCGCACTACACGGTGGGCCATCTCGATCGGGTGGCCGGTGCCAACGCGGCGCTGGCCGGGCTACCCAACCTCATCATTGCCGGGGCTGCCTTCCGCGGCGTCGGACTGCCCGATTGCATCGCCCAGGGGCGGGCGGCCGCGGCGCGCGTGCAGGATGTTTTCGGCGGAACCGATCTCCACGAGTTCGCGGGGCCCGGACCGGATGCGACGCCGCTGGACCGCATCCCGATCGGTTCGGGCGGACGCGTGGTGCGTGTTGGCGCCGCGTTCCGCGAGGATCTGGCCAGTGAGGGCATCAGGCCCGGTGCCGAGCTCTCGGTGAGCGCGGCGGCCCCGTTCGGCGGTCCGCTGGTCGTGCTCGTCGGGCGTGCCCGGGTCGCCGTCGCAACATCGGTCGCCAGGACCGTTGACGTCTCGGTCGCGGACCCCACGGACGAGACCGAGACGTGACCGCCTGCCGCCGGAGGTCGAGGCTGGAACGAGTGAGACGGGCATGAGCGGGCCCCATCCCGGGGAGCGGCTCCCGACCGTGGCGCTCGTCGGCCGGCCGAACACCGGCAAGTCGACCTTCCTGGCCCGCGCGAGCCGCCGGTTCGTCGAGACGGCGAACGCTCCCGGCACGACGGTGGTGCTCGAGCGCCGGAGGATCATCGCCGGCGGGCGTCCCGCCTGGCTCGTGGATCTGCCCGGCACCCGCTCACTCGTCGATCGACCGGCCGGGGATGCGTTGTTCTGGGAGCTCCTGCTCGAGGCGCGACCCGACGCCATCCTCGTGGTCACCGATGCCGGCGACCTGCGACGGCACCTCCCGCTCGTCCTCGCCTGTCGCGAGCTCGGTCTGCCCGTCGTCGTGGCCGCCAACCTCTCAGATGAAGCCGAACGCCACGGCGTGGAAGTCGAGATCGGCCGGCTCTCGCAGCTGCTCGCCGCGCCGGTCCATCGAACGATCGGGCGGAGCGGACAGGGTGTGGACGGCGCCGTCGCTGATGTCGTCAAGCTCGCTTGGCGTCGCCTCGAGGTCCGCACCGGCCTGGCGACTCCACATGCGACCGCGCCCGCCGCCATCTACCCGTATGCGGTCGAGCGAGCGATCCATGACGAGGCGCACGAGATGCACGTCGCCCAGTCGCTCGGAGCGGCTGTGCTCGACGACGGGCTTCCCGGGCTGGTCGCCGACGGCGCAGTCTCGGCACGCGGCGCGGCCGCCATTCGCCTGGCGGAGGTCCTCGAGCCGCACCGCTGGCGGATCTCCGACGAGTGGGTCGGACAGGTCGAGCGTCGTCGCGGCGTCCGTCCGCCGTTCGCCGACGAGCTGGCTCGTCTGACCACCTCGCCATGGCCCGGGCTGCCGCTCTTCGTCGGCGTCACGCTCGGCGTCTTCGCCACGATGGTGATCGTCGGCGGCTGGCTGGCCGCTGGGCTGTCCACAGCCTGGGCCGCGACGGTCTCACCGCTCGTCACCGGGGCCGTGTCGGCCGTCGTGCCCGTGCCCGCCCTCGCCAATGCGCTCCTGTGGGCCGTGGATGGGGGACTGCTCGGCATGGTGGCCGTTGGCATCCCGTACGTCCTGACCTTCTACGTTCTGCTCGCCGTGCTCGAGGACTCCGGGTACCTGACGAGCGCGGCGACGCTGATGGATCGGGTCTTCAACGTGCTGGGGTTGCCCGGGCGGGCTGCCATCCCGCTCCTGAGTGCAGCCGGGTGCAACGTCCCGGCCATCTACGGGACGCGCGTCCTGCGAACACGCCGTGAGCGGCTCCTCGCGGCGTTCCTGGTGACGCTCACCCCCTGCTCGGCTCGTTCCGCGGTGGTCATCGCGGCGCTGGCGCCCTTCGCCGGGCCGCTCGTCGCGCTCGCCGCGTTCGGCGTCGTCGCGGGCCTCACGCTCGGGGCCGGGCTCGCGGCGAACGCCCTGGTGCCGGGTCGCCAGCCTGCCCTCGTGCTGGAGCTCGCCCCGCTTCGCCGGCCCATCCTTGGTCACGTCATGACGAAGGCCTGGCGGCGCTTCCGATCGTTCGTCGTCATGGCGACGCCGATCATGCTGATCGGGTCGTTCGTGCTCGGCCTGGTCTACGAGTCCGGTCTGTGGGCGCCGCTGGCGACGTTCCTCGAGCCGGTCTCGATGGGTCTGCTGGGGCTCCCCGCGATCGCCGCGATCGCGATCGTCTTCGCCTTCCTGCGCAAGGAACTGGCCCTCCAGCTCCTGATCGCACTCGCGGTCATCCAGTACGGGGCAGGTGCCGCCAGCCTCAACTCCTTCCTCTCGCCGGCCCAGCTGTTCGTCTTCGCCATCGTCACGTCGATCTCGGTGCCGTGCGCGGCGACACTCGCGACGCTCGTGAGCGAGTTCGGCTGGCGATCGGCGCTGTCGATCGGCGGCGGCTCCCTCGCCCTGGCGCTCGGCTCGGGAGCCGTGCTGGCCCGGGCGTTCAAGCTCGCCTGACTGGACTTTCCTGGGGCAGCGCCTCGGCCCCGCCACCACGAAGACATCCCCAACCGGCGGCCCACCGTGCACAGCGGGGGTATCTCGCCCTGCCACCAGGCAGTTGGGAGACGAACGGGTCGAGCTGAGCCGTGGCCTCCAGCGACTGAGCCTCCGACGCGGGATCGCCCGTGGCGTCCTCGCCGGGCTGGCGGTCCTCTTCTCCTTCGTCGGCTTCCTCGCCCCTCGCACGATCACCCTGAGCGTCGACGTCGCACTCGAGGATCGCCGCCGCCATTGCCCTCTACGTCGCCGTCGCAGTCTTGGGCGTCACGGCGTTGGGCGTGCTGACGACAGCGGTCGTCGTCGCCATCGCCGTGTTGATGGTGACGAAGCCGTTCTGATTGTCGTTGTGACAACATGGGCGCATGACGACGGGGGATGCACATCCGCTCAGCGCAGCGTCCCGGACGACCGGTGACGTGGCCGTCCGGGTGGGCGCGGTTCACAAGCGGTACGGCGCGGTCAAGGCAGTCGACGGCATCTCGTTCGAGGTCGCCCACGGCGAGGTCTTCGGTCTCCTGGGGCCGAATGGGGCGGGCAAGACGACCACCGTCGAGATGCTCGAGGGCCTCCGTTCACCGGACTCGGGCCTGCTCGAGGTGCTGGGGATCGATGTCGCCCGCAACCCGGACGATCTCAAGCAGCGGGTCGGGGTCACGCTCCAGACGGCCGAGCTCTACCCCAAGCTGACGGTCGTCGAGGTGCTCGATCTCTTCCGCAGCTTCTATCGGCGCTCACTGCCTACCGAACAGCTCATCGAGTTCCTCGATCTCGGCGAACGGCGCAATGCGCAGACCCGGCAACTGTCGGGTGGCCAGCGGCAGCGGCTCGCGGTGGCCCTCGCCCTTGTCAACGATCCCGAGGTGATCTTCCTCGACGAGCCGACGACCGGCCTCGATCCGGCGGCCCGGCGGTCCCTGTGGGACCTCATCCGGAAGCTCCAGGCGCAGGGCAAGACGATCCTGCTGACGACCCACTACATGGAGGAGGCCGAGGTCCTGTGCGACCGCCTGGCGATCCTCGACCATGGCCGGATCCTGGCCCTGGGCACCGTCAAGGAGCTCGTCGCCGACCGGTTCAAGGACCGCTCGGTCCGGTTCGATCGGATCGAGGCACTGGCCGACGAACGGCTGAGCGCTCTGGCGGGGGTCGAGTCGATCAAGCACGATGACGGCGAGACCGTGCTGTACACCCAGAACGTGCCAGGCACGATCGGTGGGCTGCTCAGCTTGACCGAAGGACTCGGCGTGGAGCCCGGCAACCTCGGGATCCGTCGGCCGACCCTCGAAGACCTCTTCCTCGACCTGACCGGTCGAGCCCTGCGCGACTAGAGGCCGACATGAAGCCGCTGATCCAGCTCAGCATCGCCAACGTCCGGAGCTTTGTCCGTGATCGCGCCGCCTTGTTCTGGACGTTCGCCTTTCCGTTGATCTTCGTGATCCTGTTCGGTCTGATCTTCCAGGGGAGCAACACGACGCTGAAGCTCGCCTGGGTGGACCTCGATGGATCGACCGGGCCGACCGGGTCGAGCACGCTGCGCGGCTCGTTCGCGGCGGTCAAGGGAGTCGTCCTGACTGATGAGGATCAGGCCGCCGCGACCGAGCGGATGAAGACGGGCAAGGTCGACGCGATCCTCGTCGTGCCGAAGGGCTACGGAGCGGCCGTGGCAGCCGCGACCACACCGGGATCCGCCCCGCAAGCGCCGGTCGAGATCACGGTCTTCACCGATCCCACCCAGGCGACCACCGGCGGGATCGTCCGGCAGGTGGTGGCGGGCGTCCTCGGGGCCGTCAATCTCGGCGGCCGGCCACCGATCGTGGCAGCAGCGCCGGCCACGATCCAGACCCAGAACCTCAACATCATCAGCTACCTCGTGCCGAGCATCCTGGGGATGGCACTCATGCAGCTGGGCGTCTTCGCCGCGATCCCGCTCGTCGCCGATCGCCAGAAGAAGATCCTCAAGCGCCTCAGCGCCACGCCCCTCCATCGCTGGCAACTGGTCGGCAGCAACCTGGTGATGCGCCTGATCATCGGGATCATCCAGGCGATCATCATCGTCACCGTGGGGACGGTGCTGTTCGGTGTCCAGGTGACGGGCAGCCTGCTCGCCCTGGGTGGCCTCGTCGTGCTCGGCGCGCTGGCCTTCATCTCGCTCGGCTACGTCATCGCCTCGTTCGCCCCGACCGAGGACGCCGCCAACGGCATGACCAGCGTCGTCCAATTTCCGCTCATGTTCCTGTCGGGCACCTTCTTCGTCATCGACCAGATGCCCCAGCCGCTCCAGGTGGTCGCCCGCTTCCTGCCCCTGACCTACCTCTCCGATGCGCTCCGCCAGGTCATGGTCAACGGCACCGCCTTCTCGCCGCTGTGGTTGTGCATCGTTGTGCTGGTCGGCTGGACCGTGGTCTGCTTCGGGATCTCGGCCCGATTCTTCAAATGGGAGTGACACCGGCCTGATCGGCGTGGACGGACCAGCGATTGGTCCGCCGGGCGACTGACGGTGTCGTCTGAGCTGCCCTTCCCGCAGCATCTTGAACTGGTTCAGAACCTCAACGCCGCTTGCGTTTGGCCCTACCTGAATAGGTCCAGCAGTGACGGGGGTGGCGAAGCCCTGAGAGCCTCCTCTTTCGTGGCAGCATTCGGGGCGACACTCACGGCGTAGTACCCCTTTGCGACGTAGGGCTGGCCGCCATCCCGAAGCGACTGCAGGCCAGATCGCCTCGACTCGTCGCTCCCGAACACCTCGATGGTGTAGCTGGTGGTGCTGGTCTGGCACGCGAAGCCCCACTTCTCCCGGGTTCCTACTGGGTCAAGGGCTTCGAGCGACCCGCAGTTGGCTTTGGTGGCCACGGAATAGGCCAGGTTCTCAGCCTGGGAACTGTTGTTCGGGAGCGTATCCAGCGCCACGATCGAGGGGCCGCAGGCCTGGGTCAGCCCAACGAGGAGCACGCCAGCCAAGATGCCGACGGATCGGCGGAACGGGCGAGTCATGCTCCTCCCTCCCAGCGCTCAAGCGGTGCGCGTCATGCCGGTACACCGCGGCAAACCGAAGAGGCGCATGCTACCGCGGATCGACCAGGCTCCTCCATTGCGGGCTCGGTGATCGGCCGGCAGGAGACCATCGAGATCGACCGAGCGGAGCTCGACCTGGCCCCGGTTCGGGCGCTGCAGGTGAGGCTCGCCCGGAGGTGCTGTGCCGGCCTCGCGACCGAAATGGATCGCCACTGACGTATGCAACCTTGACGGTGGCCTCGGTCAGGGCTACCTTTCGATCAACCAAACGTTCGTTTGATGAGAGGCCGTAGGCACCGAGCCTCGACGAACCCGGAACGGAGTCGCGATGACCCTCACCCGCCCCCGGGAAGCCGCCCTCCATGGCGCCGCCACGCGGCTCTTCCGTGAGCGCGGCTTCCACGCCACCTCGATGCAGGACCTGGCTGAGGCATTGGGCATGAACCGCGGCAGCCTCTACCACTA
>JANMQO010000193.1:0-2329 GCA_031370565.1 Chloroflexota bacterium | reverse complement strand
GTCTGCTGCGACCTCCAGGGGTTCAATGACGGGACGGGCTGGGCGTACGCGAGTTTCGACGGCGGCGCGACATGGACCAACGTCCAGCTTCCGGGCCTGACGGTGGAGACCGGCGGCCAGGGCATCTTCAAGCGCTTCGATGCAGCCGGTGATCCCGTCGTCGCCTTCGGGGCAGACGGCACCGTCTACTACGCCAACATCGTCTTCAGCCGCGTCTCACCCGCCAGCGGCGTCGCAGTGAGCAGCTCGACGGACGGCGGCCTGACCTGGGGCGCCCCGAACCTTGTCACCTACACAGCGGCGGGCAACTTCTTCAACGACAAGGAGTGGATCGCGGCCGGGCCGGATGGGACCGTCGTCGTGACCTGGACCGTCTTCAACCAGGGCCCCCACGGCGCGAGCTATATCTCCTCGCCGATCGTCATGGCCCTCTCGCGCGACGGCGGCCACACCTGGAACCGTCAGGGGTCACCCGTCTCCGACAGCGCCCATCCCTACAACCAGGGCTCGGTGCCCGCGTTCGCGCCGGATGGCACGCTGTACGTCGCCTACGAGGGCGCCACCCCCGGCAGCGGGTACAGTCAGGACGCCGCGATCATTGCCCGCTCCACGGACCTCGGGCGCACGTTCACAAACACCGAGATCGGTCGGGTCTATGACGATCTCGACTGCTACCCGATCTCAGGCGGCCGCCAGATGCTCTCCGGCGAGGCGTTCCGGATCAACAGTTTCCCATCGTTTGCGATCGATCCGACGACCGGCAAGCTCGCCATCGCCTGGGCCGACAACCAGGGCAGCGGGAGCTGCGGCGGCGGTGGCTCCGCGTTCATTGGTACCACCTCGAACCAGGTCAAGCTCGTGACCTCGACCGACGGGCTCACCTTCAGCACCCCGAACACGATCACTTCCGGCGCGGCGGACAAGGTCTACCCGGCGGTCGCGGCGAATGGGGGCAAGATCGCCGTGAGCTACTACACGCGGGCCTACTCGCCCGATACCGCGGTCTGCGCGGCCGATGGGACGACAACCGGCCAGCCGGTCTGCCTGGACGTCGCGGCGCTGGGCTCGTCGGACGGCTTCACGACCGAAACGCGGCTCACGACCCAGTCGTCGAATCCGTTCATCCAGTTCAACGGCACGTTCATCGGCGACTACACGGGGATCGCCATGGGCTCGGATGGCCTTGCCCATCCGGTCTGGACCGACTTCCGCGGCAACCCGGCGCTCAGCGGCTCGCTTGGACGGGCGAACCAGGATGCCTATACGGAGGTCTACCACCCCTGACCGAAGGGCCGCTCACCGAGCGGATACCCCAGTTCGACAGTGAACGAGACCGCCGGCTCAGCCGGCGGTCTCTCGTTTCGCGGCCACGTGACGCTCCCGCTCGGTACCGGGGGAACCACGCCGGCACGCCTCCGTCAGTGCGGTTCGGGCAGTCCGACGATGCGGCAAGGGATGTCCGTGTCCTCGTCGAGACGGTAGCTGGCGCACACGCGGTGGTAGCCGTCCGCGATCTGCAGCGGGACGCCGCGGGCGAGGTCGCCTCGGACGAGCAGCACAGGCGACAGCGCCTTGCCCGACTTCACCTTGGCGATGTCCTTGGCGACATGCACGTTGTCCGCCGGCAGGTCTTCGAGGCCTGATGCACGCAGGATGTCCTTGGCCTTGTAGTGCGCGATTGGCGCCGTCTTCAGGCGGTCCCCGATCAGCTCGACGGTGTCTGAATCGGCGACGAGCGACAGGTAGGAGGCCGCGGCCGGGTAGTCGTGCCCATCCGGCTGGTTCTTCCAGCGCACTCCGCTCATCGCACCTCCCGTGCTCACCGCTTCACAGGTCTGTTCTCCAGAGTACGCTAGCCCACGATGTCAGACAGTGGGCAGACGAAGGTCGACCTGGCCGGCGCCCAGGTGGTGCTTCGACCGGTGCCGCAGGTTGAGGCCGGGCTGGGTTCCCTGGGCTCGGCGGGCGGAGTCGCGGAGCACCGTTTCCACTTCGCGGACCCCACGTTCGAAGGGCGGCGCCTGTTCGCCGAGGTGCTCGGGACGTTCTTTCTGGTGCTCGTGGCCGTGGGCGGCGGGATGGTCAACGCGAGGTTCGGTGGCCACGTGATCCCATTGACCGCCCAGGTCACGGCGCCGGGCCTGATGGTCGCGGCGATCATCCTGTCCATGGGCGCGGTCTCGGGAGCGCACCTCAATCCGGGCGTCAGCATCGCCTTCGCCCTGCGTGGCGACTTCCCGTGGCGTCGGGTGCCTGGCTACATCGTCGCCCAGTTCGGGGGCGCCATCCTCGCCACGTTCCTGCTGCTGGCGTTGCTCGGCAGGCAGGG
>JANMQO010000184.1:0-18819 GCA_031370565.1 Chloroflexota bacterium | reverse complement strand
AGGCGCGACGCTCGTGCAGGCGCGACGCTCGGGCAGGCGAGACGCTCGGGCAGGCGCGACGCTCGGGCAGGCGCGACGCTCGGGCAGGCGCGACGCTCGGGCAGGCGCGACGCTCGGGCAGGCGCGACGCTCGGGCAGGCGCGGGGGCGCGGAGGCGCGACGCTCGGGCAGGCGCGACGCTCGGGCAGGCGCGGGGGCGCGGAGGCGCGGCGCAACCCACGCTGGCGCGTTCCTCCGTAGACTAGGATGGCCAACCACGTTCGGAGGGATCAGCGCATGACCGATCAGGCAGCCGCCGCGGCCGCCGCTGGCCCCGGCCCCACCCCAACGTTGAGCGCGACCATCGCGCGGGCCCGCGGCGAGCGCTGGATTGAGCGCCTGTTCGCCCGCGACACAAGCCTCTGGTCGAGCGACCCGGCTGTCCGCGCGACAATCGCGGAGCGGCTGGGTTGGCTCGACACGCCGGACCACTTCGGCCCAGAGGTGGGCCCGCTCGAAGCGTTCGGGAGCGCGATCCGCGACGGCGGGTTCCGAACCGCGGTCGTGGCGGGAATGGGCGGCAGCAGCCTGGCCCCCGAGGTGCTCGTCCGGACGTTCGGCAGCGACGGCGGCTGGCTGGCCCTGCGCGTCCTGGACTCCACGGACCCGGCCGCCGTCGCCGCGGCGGTCGCCGACCTGTACCCCCTCGAGACGTTGTTCATCGTCGCCAGCAAGTCCGGGACGACGACCGAGCCGCTGTCGTTCCAGGCCGACGCCTGGGCGCGGATCCGGGCCGCCCTAGACGAGCGCGGCCGGCCCAATGAGACGCCCGGCGACTTCATGGTCGCGATCACCGATCGAGGGCGCAGCCTGGAGGCGATCCCGCATCAGGACCAGCTGCGCGAGGTCTTCCTCAATCCGCCGGACATCGGGGGACGCTACGCGGCGCTGACCTACGTTGGCCTGGTGCCAGCCAGCCTCATCGGGCTGGACCTCGACGCGTTTCTCGCCTCGGCCCGGGCGATGCTGGAAGCATGCCGAGCGGAGGATCCCGCCGCCAACCCGGGCCTCGGCCTGGGACTGGCCATCGGCACGCACGCCCTCGCCGGACGGGACAAGCTGACGTTCGTTGCGGACCCGGAGATCGCCAGCTTCGGCTCGTGGGTGGAGCAACTCGTCGCCGAGAGCACCGGCAAGGACGGCGTGGGCATCGTCCCGGTCGACCTCGAGCCCCTCGGCGCGCCGGCCGCCTACGGACCCGATCGGGTCTTCGTCCGACTGACTCTGGCCGACTCGCCCGGCCCGGGCTCGACACCCGACGGCTCGTCGGCCGACGAGCTGCTCAACCGCCTCGAGTCGGCCGGTCATCCGGTCATCCGGATCGCGCTCGATGACCCGATCGACCTGGCCGGGGAATTCATCCGCTGGGAGGTCGCCACGGCCATCGCGGGCATCGTGCTCGGCATCGATCCGTTCGACCAGCCCAACGTCGAGGAGGCCAAGGAGGGGACACGGACGGTCCTCGCGGCGATCGAGAGCAGTGGCGATCGAGGTCCGATCCTGGGGCCGTGGGACCCGGGCACCGCGGGCGTCGCGACGGCCTGGTCGGCGCCGGTCGAGGTCCCGCTCATCGCTAGCGGCGACGGGATCTCGATTGTCGGTGACAGGCCGGACGCCGCCACGGGCGGGCCGGACGCGGCCGCCGCGAACCCGACCGTGGCGGAAATTCTCCGACAGCAGCTCACGCGCCTGCTGCCGAACGGCTACGCGGCGCTCCAGGCGTACATCGCACCGACGCCAGCCCGGGATGTGGCCCTGGCCAGGATCCGCGCCCTCATCCGCGATCGGACGCGGCGGGCGACGACCACCGGCTACGGCCCGCGCTTCCTCCATTCGACCGGGCAGCTGCACAAGGGCGGCGCCCCAATCGGCTGGTTCCTCCAGCTGACTGCCGATCACCCGGTGGATCGACCGATCCCGGGCAAGCCGTACACGTTCGGCCAGCTCATCGACGCGCAGGCCCAGGGCGATCTCGCCGTGCTCCACAAGCACGACCTGCCGGCCCTCCGCGTGCATCTCGGCCCGGATCCAGATGCCGGCCTGGCTGCGCTCGAACGGGCCCTCGAAGCGGCCCTTCAGGAGGCATAGACGTCATGCAGATCGGATTCATCGGGTTGGGCCGGATGGGCGCCAACATGGCCCGCCGGCTGTTGCGCGACGGGCACCAGGTCGTCGCCTACAACCGCACCGCCGAGAAGACGCGCGAGATCGCCGGCGAGGGGGCGACGCCCGCCTTCAGCCTGGAGGAACTCGTCACCAAGCTGAACAAGCCGCGCGCGGTCTGGGTCATGGTCCCGGCCGGCGACGCGACCCAGGCCCAGATCGACGAGCTGACCGAGCTGCTCGAGCCGGGCGACACGATCATCGACGGCGGCAATACGAACTTCCACGACGACGTGCGGCGGCATGCCAAGCTGGCCGCCCAGGGGCTGCGCTATATCGATGCCGGTACGAGCGGCGGGATCTGGGGCCTGGCCAACGGCTTCTGCCTGATGGTCGGTGGCGAGGCCACGGCGGTCCAGCCGCTCGAACCGATTTTCCGCTCCCTCGCCCCGCAGGATGGCTACCTCCACGTCGGCGGACCGGGTGCCGGCCACTACGTGAAGATGGTCCACAACGGGATCGAATACGGGCTGATGCAGGCCTACGCCGAGGGCTTCGAGATCATGCACGCGAGCGACTACACGCTCGATCTCGGCGCGATCTCCAAGCTGTGGAATCACGGCTCGGTCGTTCGCTCGTGGCTGCTCGAGCTCGCTGAGCGGGCGTTCGAGGCAAACGGCCAGGAGCTCGACCACCTCAAGGGCTGGGTGGCCGACTCAGGCGAAGGGCGCTGGACCGTCCAGGAGGCGATCGACCACGACGTGCCGGCGCCCGTCATCACCCTGTCGTTGCTCACCCGCTTCCGGTCCCGCCAGGACGATTCGTACGGGGCCAAGGTGCTCGCTGCCCTGCGCAACGAGTTTGGCGGCCACGCCGTCAAGACGGAGTGACGCGGACGTCAGGCATGACAGCCTTTCGCGACGAACCATCGCTCGGCATCGGCGCCACCGGGCGCGGGCGGCCAGGTGCCTGACGACGCCACGCGCCCAGAGCCGGGCGATGCCCTGACAGCCGGCTCGCCAAAAGCCCGCACAGCGTCGCCAGCACGACCCGCCAAGGATGCGCCGCGGACCATTCGCCAGCTCCGATTGAGCCGCGACGGCAAGCGCCGCGCCCCGGCCGCCAAGCTCCAGAACCCGCTCCGGGAGGGCCTGCGGCTCGAACGAGTCCCGGATCCGTGCGTCATTGTCCTGTTCGGGGCGACCGGCGACCTGGCCCACCGCAAGGTGCTGCCCGCCCTCTACCAACTCCGCCGGACCAACCTGCTGCCCCACGAGTTCATGCTCGTGGCAGTCGGTCGCCGAGCCTACGACGATGCCACCTTCCGGGCGGAGATCGCCGCGGCCCTGGCCAAGTTCTCGCGCGTGCCCGTCGAGGCGAGCGTGCTGCAGGAGTTCCTCGATCGGATCAGCTACCACCAGGGCGACTTCGCCGACCCGGACATGTTCGACCGGCTGGGGGTCCGTCTCGACGCGCTGGACGAGGAGCACGGCACGCGGGGCAACCGGCTGTTCTACCTGGCCACCCAGCCCTCGGCCTTCCCTGAGGTCATCGCGCAGATCGGGCGGGCCGGGCTCGATCACGAAGTGCATGGCGCAGGCTGGCGCCGGGTCATCATCGAGAAGCCCTTCGGACGAGACCTCGACTCGGCGATCCGGCTCAACCGCGAGGTCGGCAAGGTCTTCCGCGAGGAGCAGGTCTACCGAATCGATCACTACCTGGGCAAGGAAACAGTCCGCAACCTGCTGGTCTTCCGCTTCGGCAACGGCATCTTCGAGCCGCTCTGGAACCGGCGCTACGTGGACCACGTGCAGATCACGGTGGCCGAATCGCTCGGGGTGGAGAACCGCGGCGCGTTCTACGAAGAGACCGGCGCCTCCCGGGACGTCCTCCAGAATCACCTCATGCAACTGCTCAGCCTGGTCGCCATGGAGGCACCGGCCACGTTCCAGGCCGATGCCTTGCGCGATGAGAAAGTGAAAGTCCTGCGGGCGCTGGCGCCGTTCACTCCGGATCGCGTCCGCAGTGATGTCGTTCGGGGTCAGTACGGACCGGGCTGGGTCGCCGCGCAGCAGGTTGCCGGCTACCGCTCAGAGCCGGAGGTGGACCCGCAGTCGGAGACGGAGACGTACGTCGCGGCCCGCTTCGAGATTGACGACTGGCGTTGGGCCGGCGTCCCGTTCTATGTTCGGACCGGCAAGCGCCTGCCCAAACGGTCAAGCGAGATTGCCATCCAGTTCCGGCCGGTCCCCCATCGCCTGTTCAAGGACAGCGCGCTCGATCCGGAACCGAATCTGCTGGCCATGCGCATCCAGCCCGACGAGGGCATCCTGCTGCGATTCGGGGCCAAGGTTCCGGGCCTGGGACTCGACGTTCGTGCCGTGAACATGGATTTCACCTACGGCTCGGCCTTCAACGTGGACTCGCCGGATGCCTATGAGACGCTCATCCTCGACGCGCTGCTGGGCGATGCGTCGCTGTTCGCCCGAGCGGACGAAGTCGAGGAAGCCTGGGGCATCGTCACCCCGATGATCGAGACCTGGCTCGACGAACCGCCGCCCGACTTCCCCGACTACGACGCCGGGTCCTGGGGGCCCTCGGCGGCCGACGAGCTGCTCGCCCGGGAAGGTCGCCGCTGGCGGCGCATCTGATGGCCGCCGAGGGCAGTTTCGGCACGGGCGAAGGACGCGTGGTGCCGCTGACCATCGAGGGTGATCCGCGGCCGGGACAGCCCGCCCTGCGCTGGACTTCGCGGGCCCGAACCATCGACGGGATCGAGCGGGAGCTGGCCAAGATCTGGGCCGCGCCGGCCTTCACGGGTTCGGTCGATGGACAGGAGCGGCGGCGGATTGCCGCGCGGACGAGCGTGATGAACCTGGTGGTCATTGCCC
The DNA here is from genome assembly GCA_031370565.1 of Chloroflexota bacterium. GTDB lineage: Bacteria > Chloroflexota > Limnocylindria > Limnocylindrales > CSP1-4 > Chersky-267. The sequence goes on along the minus strand of JANMQO010000184.1, from coordinate 13,786 downwards.
GGCGGCCCGAACTGGCCGAGCATTGCGCCGCGATCATCGGCCAACTCACGGGGCGCCACCCGTCACGCACCCTGATCTGCTCGCCGACGGATCCGGACGGGCCCGGCTGGCTCGACGCCCGCATCACCGCCCATTGCATACTGCCGCGACCAGATGCGCCCGAGACCTGCGCCGAGATGATCTTCGTGACGGCCGGCGGCGACACCGGTCGGCATATCGACGCGATCGTCGAGCCGCTGCTCATCCACGACCTGCCGGTCACCGTCTGGTGGCCTGGCGAGCCACCGCTGGGCAGCCAGCAGGCAGCTGACCTGCTCGATTCGACCGACCGCCTGGTGGTCGACGGATCCGCCTGGAGCGGTGACGGCCTGGCGCGCTTGGGCGAGCTCGCCCGGGTCGTGGGCGGCGGCCGGGTGGTTGCGTTCGACATCGCCCTGGCGCGCCAATCGCGCTGGCGGGAAGCGATCGCCTCGACGTTCGACCAGCCCGACTTCCTGCCCTACCTGCGCTCGATCCGGCGGATCGCAGTCACCTACGCAACGCATGACGAGCTTGGCCGGCCGGGCAGCACGAACCTGGTGAAGCCGCTCTACCACGTGGCGTGGCTGGCATCGCGCCTGGGCATGACGGTGGTTCGGCCGTTGGGCGCGCTCGGGTCCGGGGCCGCACCCACCCGCTCCACGGCAGCTGCCACGTCGGCGGCTCGGCACAGTGGGGCCACGCCGGTCGCGGGACGTGGCTACGCGGCCACGCTCCGGTTGGGTACCGGCGAGGTGGCGGTCGTCATGCGCCCCGTCCTGTCGGGTATGCCCTCGGGCACGACCCTGCGGGTGGAGCTGCTGGCCGAGCGACGAGGGTCGGAGCTGCGGGTCGACGTGAGCGCGGAGGCGGAGACCGTCGGCGTTCGGGCCTGGCAGGATGGCGTGGAGCTGCTCGATCGACGCTTCACCGCCGCCCGCCGGACCGAGGTTGATCTGCTTGCCGAGGTGATCGAAGCGCCCGGACGCGACCCCGTCTCCGACGGCTCGATTCAGATGGCGGCGAATCTTGCCGGGACGGCCGAGGTGGCGATCGGCGGGACTCGCAGGTGACTGGTGCGTCGGGCGCTGGCTGCGGGCCGGGCGGCGGCGGGCCGGGTGGCGGCGGGTCCGGCACGGGCGGGCCGCGTGGCGGCGCTCCGGTCCTGCCGGAGACCGGCCCGGATCCGGGCCAGCCCGAGGTGCGTGTGCTGCCTGACGGGGATACCCTGGCCGACACAGCCGCACGTCTCATCGTCGAGCTGCTCATCGCGGCCGTGAGTCGACGCGGCCACGCGGATATTGCCCTGACCGGGGGCTCCACCCCACCCGCCGTCTACCACCGGCTGATTGCTGCCGACCTGCGCGACCAGGTGCCGTGGGATCGCCTGGGCCTGTGGTGGGGGGACGACCGCTACGTGCCGCGCGGTCACCCATTGTCCAACGTCACGGCCGTCGATGAGACCCTGTTCGCCCGTGGGGGCATTCGGGTGGCCGCCGAGCAGATCCATCCGTTCCCGATCGATCGCGCCATCGACGGCGGGCAGGGTGCGGCCCGCTGCGCGACCAGCTACGCGAGAGAGATCGCCCGGACGCTGCCGTTCGTCGACGGTTGGCCGTCGTTCGATCTGGTCCTCGTCGGGATCGGCGAAGACGGCCACCTGCTGTCCGTGTTCCCCGGCAGCGAGGCACTCCGCAGCGAGCACCTCGCGCTGGCGATCCCGGCGCCCGTTCACATCGAGCCGCACGTCCCGCGGGTGACGCTGAACCCGGCGATCCTTGGGGCCGCGGGGCACGTCGTCGCACTGGCGGCTGGCACAACCAAGGCGGACATCGTCGCCCGGATCCTCGATGGGCCGCGTGACCCGGCCAGCCTCCCGGCGACGCTCGCTCGACGGGCCAACGCGACGTGGCTCCTCGACGCTGCGGCGGCGGTGCGGCTGATCGACCGTCGGCGGAGTTGATCAGGCGCGCGCCGATGAGGACGCGTGGGCTCGGATGGACCAGGACGACGGCCCATCGGTCCGCGATCTCGAAGAAGGCCATCTGGCGCGGTAGCAAGAGACCGACGACGAGCGGCGGGTCGGCCGGGTCGGCCGGGTCGGTCAACGGTTCCGCGGGCTTGTGGGCGCTGCCTCGATCCGCGCGACCGCCATATCGGCGAAATTCTGCGCGTCGGCCGGTCGCTGAACTCTCACGTTCCGTCGGAGAACCGCCCCAGCGGCTACGCCGGAGTACCTGGAGCGGAGGGTCTGGCCAGCGCGTCGCCGAGTACAGCGTCGATGGCCGGGCCCAGGTCGATCGAGGCACGAACGGCGACGATCGCCTTCCGAAGGCCATGGATCTGGTCGAGATTGAGGACGCGTCCCTTTCGATCGTCGAGGTCATGCTCGAGCGGTCGGAAGCCCTGCCCTCATGTCGCGCCACAGACGGGACACGGCCGGACCGCTTGCTCGGGTTGATCCAGACGTTGCTTGTCGGTTCATAGAAGCGGACCGTGTCGGCTGCTTCGAGGCTGAGCCGTGGGGCGGACATCGTCCGGGAGTGGCGCCTGGAGCTGATACGCTCAGTTGAGCTCATTCCCGAGTGCGGACATCCGGTCCAAGGCGGCAACATTGGCCGGGCACGGGATCCCCGGATGGTCCATCGCCAGGCCGGTCCCGTGTCGGGTCCGACAGGCCGGCGCGGACAGGCCGCTGAAGGCGAACGATCATCCAGTGGTCGCAGCGCAGGCAGCCTCGGCCGAAGACACGGTGGAGCCAACGAACGCCGCGCGGCGTATCGCCGGATCACGGCCAGCGCGCCCTGGCGTGCGGCGCAGCCGTCGCTGGCCCCGTGTCGTCCGGTGGACGTTCTTCCCAGGAGAACAAGCGGCGCTCGCCGGCAACCTGTCCGGCTGGCGTGGGTGTCGGACGACCGGTCGACTCCTTGGTCGGTGCTCGAGTCGGGGTCTGAGGACGCTCCAGATGGCACCGTCGGGTGGCTGCGGCGCCATCCGGAGCCGCACTGGCACGTCCGGGGAACGATCGGCGTCGTTCCGGTAGCTGATGGGACGCCTTTGTCTCTCAGGGAAGAACGTCGGAGGGATCGAACGGAGACAGGGCGCGGGTGGCGCGGGTGGCGCGGGTGGCGCGGCAGGGCGCGGGTGGCGCGGGTGGCGCGGCCGGGCGCGGGTCCTGGTCGGGTATCGTCTGCGCCATGATCCCCTCTCACGGCAGCGGCGTGCCTGAAATCCAGGGTACGACGATGTCACCGGACGGAACCCCCATCGCCTGGTTCCGGAGGGGCGCAGGGCCGCCCATCGTGCTCGTCCACGGTGCCACGGCCGACCACACGGCGTGGCGGACCGCCGGACCGCTTCTCGCGGCCAACCACGCGATCTACGCGATCGACCGGCGTGGCCGTGGGGCGAGTGGGGATACGCTGCCGTACGCCATCGCCCGTGAGTACGAAGACGTGGCGGCGGTCGTGGACGTCGTGGCTTGGCAGACCGGCGCGCCGGTCGACGTTGTCGGCCACTCCTACGGCGGTCGTATCGGATTGGGTACCGCGCTGCTCACGCCGAACCTGCGCCGCCTTGTCGTATACGAAGGGGCACCGGCGCCGGCTCAGCGACCCTTCCAGTGGCTCGGGATCATGGCCCTGCTGGAGGGGCTGGCGGTCCGCGACGACCGCGAGGGCCTGCTCGGCGCATTCATGACCAGGGTCGTCGGGATGACCCCGGCGGAGCTGGCCAGCTTCCGCGCCTCACCGACCTGGCCGCTGCGGGTGACAGCGGCGCCCACCATCATCCGTGAGATGCAGGCGGAGTCGTCCGCGGACGCGGGACTGGAACGCTATGGCGGCGTCCGAATTCCCGTCCTTCAGCTCGTGGGCGGCGACAGCCCCGCCGTCTTCACCGAGGGGACGCGCGCGCTCGATCAGATCCTGCCGGACTGCCGGGTGGTCGTCTTGCCGGGGCAGAAGCATGCGGCCCACCACACGGATCCTGACCGGTTCGTGGCCGAGATCCGCCGCTTCCTCGAGGCAGACGCCGGGTCCTGACTGGACTCGCAGCCGAGACGGTGCACCGACCCCCAGCGCCATGTTGCCCACGGGCCGCCTCCCCAGGTTGCGCGGCAGCACCGCCCCCAGCACGAACTAGGCAGGGAGGACTACCATCGCGCCATGACCGAGATCGCTGACGCCCGTCGCGCCACGACCGAGCCCCTGACGCCCGTCGCGCCTGCACCGCCCGGGATTGCCGAACGGACCGTCGACGACCGTCCCTACTCGCCGGGCCTCGAAGGCGTCGTCGGCGCCGAGAGTGCCATCGGCCTCGTCGACGGCGCCCGCGGCCGCCTCCTGTACCGCGGCTATCCGATCGGTCAACTCGTCCGGCACGGCGGCTACGCGGAAGTCGCGGATCTGCTCTGGACCGGCGAATGGCACCCGGGCGCCGAGCTCCGCCCCGTGCCCGTGCCGGAACCGGTCATGGTTGCTCTGCGGGCCATCCCGACCGACGCCCACCCGATGGACGCACTGCGCACGGCGGTCTCGGTCTGGGGCGCGATGCAACGCCTCACCTGGCCGCCGACGCCGGAGCAAGCGCGTGCACTCACCGCGTTCTCCCCCTCCGCCCTGGCCGCCTTCGATCGACTCCGGCGGGGGCTCTCCCCAGTCGCGCCAGACCCGGAGCTGAGCCTGGCCGCCGGCTTTCTCCAGCAACTCACGGGTGCCGCGCCGGACCCCGGGGCGGCCCGGGCGCTCGATGCCTACTTCATCGTCGGCGCGGAACACGGCCTCAACGCCTCTACCTTCACAGCCAGGGTCATCACGGCAACCCGCTCGGACCTCGCCTCGGCCGTGTGCGGGGCGATCGGCGCCCTCAAGGGCCCGCTCCATGGCGGCGCGCCGGCGGAGGTTGTCAACCAGCTGCATGAGATCGGCTCGGTGGAGCGGGCCGAGGCATGGGCGCGCGCGACGATCGATGCCGGCGGACGGATCATGGGCTTCGGCCACCGCGTCTACCGCGCCTATGACCCGCGAGCGGCCGCCCTGCGCCAGGTCGCCGAGGCGATGGACCAACGACCAGAGTGGCTCGATCTCGCGATTCAGGTCGAGGATGTCGTGCTGCGCGTCCTGGCCGAACGCAAGCCGGGCCGCGTGCTCAAGACCAACGTCGAGTACTACGCAGCCGCGGTCCTGCAGGGCGTGGGCCTCACTCCGGACCTGTTCCCGGCCACCTTCGCCCTGGCTCGTCATGCCGGCTGGACCGCCCACGCGATCGAGCAGGTCGCGGCCAACAAGCTGATCCGGCCAGACATGCGCTACACCGGCCCCGCGGAGCGCGACCTGCCGCTCTGACCAGTGCGCACCGGCACGAAGCCCGCGCGTCCGGCCGGCGCGAACGCCGCACGGCGGGCCGGCCGGAATCCCGTGCGTCAGGCCGGCACGGCCACCGGGTGCGGTCGACGGGTGGCCAGCACGGCGGCACCGACGAAGTAGATCGCGGCACCCAGCCAGAACGGGGCCGGTAGGCCGACGTTGACGACTACCGCGCCCAGCGCCGGCCCCACGATACCGGCGGCGTACAGCGGCAGGTAGACCAAGTTGAGCGTCGTCGAGCGGCGCTCCGGTGGAATCTCCGTGGCGAGCAGACTGAAGACCATCGCGCTGACCGCGGCGGTGCACGCCGCAAAGACGAGGACCGACAGCGCCAGGAGCGGGACGGACGGCATCACTGGCTCGACGACGAGCGCGCCGCCGGCGCCGACGAGCGCGCCGACGAGGACCGGCCGGAAGCCGATCCGGTCGCCCAGCCAGCCACCGGCCGGCGACACGAGCGCGCCGACGAGGGCCGCTGTGCCCGTCACCAGGGCGATCGCGCTGGCCAGGTTGGGCGACCCGCCGTTCGCCCCCTCGACCAGGACAGGCACGAACGGGCGGGCCATCTGGCTGCCCAGGAAGGCAACCCCGAAGATGGCGAAGATCCGGACCGTCGCCCGGTCCGACAGCACCGCGCGGATGGCCCCGAAGGCGAGCGTGATCACCTTCCCCTCGGGCACGACCTCGGGACGAATCTCACGCGAGCCGAGGGTGACCAGCAGCGCCGTCCCGATGGACAGCCCGCACGAGACCCAGAAGACGATCGGCAGCCCGAGGTGGAGTCCGTCGATGATGATCCCGCCTAGGGCCGGCCCGATGGCGAAGCCGATCGGGCTCGAGGCGCCGAACAGGGCGATGACCGTCCCCAGCCGGTGCTTCGGGGTGACATCCCGGATCGCTGCGAGCATCACGCCGGTGTTACCCAGCTGCAGCCCGACCAGCATCATGCTCAGGGCAAGCTGCCACGGTTCCCTGCTCAGGGCCACCCCGGCGAACACGACCGCCTCGACGAGCGCGCTCCGGACGATGACCGCCTTGCGACTGTACTTGTCGGCCCAGACGCCCCACAGCGGCACGAATGGCGCACCGACCACGAAGATGAGCGCGCCGAAGACCCCAATGAATCGAAGTCGGTCCGCCTCCATGACGCCCATCTCCCTGAGATAGACCGGCACGAAGTTGAAGATCTGGCTGACCCCCAGACCTTCGACCATCGAGGTCACCCAGAAGATCGCCACGATGATCCGCCAGTCCTCACTCGGGCGGCGTGGCGCAGCCGGATGGGCTGGGGCAGTCGGGTGGTTCGGCACCGTCAACTCGAGATCACCAACGCCGGCCTGGCGCGGGGTGGGGCCGAGCTGGGTCGGAACCCCGTCGTCGGGCTGGGCGGGCGGCATGTCTGCGACAGGCTACCCGACCCGCGCCGTCAGCGCCGTCGGCGCCGCGACGGAGCGCCGGAACCGGCGACGATCAACCGTTGACCATGCGCGCGGCCAGCTCGGCCGGCCGACACACGCGCCCGAATGGCCTGACGCGCAGCTCCACCCAGATGCCGTTGCGCAGGTAGATGTCGTCCTGGGCGACCTGCGCGGCCGCTTCCGCGTCTGACGCCCGGACGAGCAGGATCGACGCACTGACGTCCGCGTACGCACCCGCTTCGATGACCACCCCGGCGTCACGCAAGGCGGCCAGGCGGGCCAGGTGCTCCGCTCGGAACGGGACGCGCGTTTCGGCTGCGTCAGGCGCGCAGGTCGCCTCGATGAGAAAGATCGGCTCGATTGTGACCTCGGGCGTGGGCGGAACAGCCATCGGAACCTCCTGTTGGAACGGCGGATCGAGGAGCGGAGCTTGCCGGCGGGCGCGGACACCCGGGCCGGCCGGGGGGACCGGGTGGGCGGGTTCAGCCGGCCCGGATGAGGATGATCGCAGCGATCGCGGCCAGCACGCCGAGCGCGTGTGCCCCGGCAATCCGTTCGCGCAGGACGACCACGGCGAGGACGAGCGTGGACACCGGGTAGAGCGACGACAGGACGGCCGCCACGTCGAGCCGACCAGTCTGGGCGGCCAGGATGAACAGCCCGTTGCCGGCCATGTCCAGTCCGCCCACCACGATGACGAGCGGCCAGACCGAGCGGGGCAGTCGCCAGGTTCGGCCGGTGACCAGGATGACCGAACCGACGAGCACGGCCTCCGTCGCGCGCACGATGACGAGCGGAGCGAAGACGAGCCCCGGGCTCAGCCGGCTGGCGATCAGGTTGAACAGGCCCAGGGCAATCCCCGCGATGAGCCCCAGGGCCACGTCAGTGCGCAGCGCGGAAGCATGACTGCCGCCGGACATGGCACTGCCGGCGGATCTCGAGACGAGCACGACGGCAGCGAGTGCGAAGCCGATCCCGATGAGTCGGGTCGGACCGGGCATGCCCTGGAGGGCGATCGCGGCCACCACCGGGACAAGGGCGGCGAGGACGCCGCTGATCGGGGCGACGACCCCCATTCGACCTACGGCCAGGCCACGGTACAGGGCGACAATCCCGATCGCGCCGGCGAAGCCGGCGGCCAGCGCAACGACGAGGTCGCCCGCCGGAGGAACCGGCTCGCCGCGCAACGCTGCGACGCCCAGAGCCAGTCCGCAGCCAGCGAGTTGGCTGAACAGGACGATCCCGAACAGGGGTGCTCGCCGGCCGCCAATGCCGCCACCGAAGTCAGCGGATCCCCAGGCCGCCGCGGAAGCCAGCCCAAGGAGGACGGTGGCGGTCTGGGCGTCCATCGGGCGGAAGCCATCCCGGGGCCGGTCACCTCGCTTGGGGCCAAACCCCCGTCGCGCCGGGACGCAGAACGCCCGGTCAGGCCGTGGTGGCCGCCGACACGCTGCCTGTCCCCGCGTCCATGGCGACGGGTCCGGGCAGCTCGACCACCGCGTCCGCGGCGGCATCGTAGCGGTCCGAGCAGGTCAGGTAGATCACCTGGTAGTGGCGCGTCAGATCGCGCAGGATCGAGAACGCTCGAGCCGCCCGGGTATCGTCGAACGACACGAATGGGTCGTCCATGACCAGTGGTGGCCGACGGTCTCCGGTGGCATGGCGGATCAGTCCCAGGCGGGCCACCAGGTAGACCTGCGCAAGCGTGCCGTCCGACAGAGCCCGGACGTCGACCCAGTCACCCGTCTCGGGCGCAACCAGCTGGATGTCCAGAGTCTGGTCGTCGATCCGGACCTGCCGATAGCGGCCGCCCGAGACACGCTCGACATCCTCGACCATGCGCTTTTCGAGGTATCGGGTTGCGCTGGCGACAGTCACAGCGGTGGCTCGCTCGAGCCCGCCCAGGGCCGCCTCGTGGACGCGGGCGCGGTGCTGGAGTGCGCTCAGCTGCTCGCGCCAGAGAGCCAGTCGTTCCGCCTCGCCGGCGACCTGGCTGGCATCGACCGGGTTCGCCGCGACCTGGGCGCGAGCATCCGCCTCGGTCGCCCGGGCCGCCTCCAGCTCGCCCTCGGCCGTCTGGACCTCGGCACTGAACCGGGCGGTCGCGCCCTCTGCGCGAGCCTCGTCGGCCAGCCCGGCCAACGCGTGCGCCTTGTCGGCAGCCTCCCGGGCGGCGGCATCGCGCAGGGTCGGCAGTGCCTCGAGCGGCTCCTTGCCAACGAGCCCCTCGAGCTTCGCGTTCAGCACGTCGATCGCCGCGACGTGCGCTTCTTCTCGAGCGAGCAGGTCCTCCGCAGCGGCCAGATCGGGCAGACCCAGGCCGCCCAGCTGGTTGGCCGACTCCGCCTCGGCCGCCCGCAGCTCGGCCTCCATCTGCGAGCGACCGCGCAGGCGGCGATCGATCTCCACATCGGCCAGCTGTTGCTGGGTGCGCATATCGAGCGCCGCTCGACGCTGCCGGATCCCGACCACGGCCAGAATGGCGCCCAGGCCGACGACGCCAAGCCCTATCGGGCCGAGCACGGCCGGTCCGACCGAGAGCTGGGCAGCCGCGGCCAGCACGACGCCGGCCGCGATCGCGATGAACGCGAGAATCGCCACGGGTCGCCAGGTGGGGCCCGGTGTGGCCACCTCGTAGTTGACCTGGATCTCCCCAGAGAGCATCGCCCGCAGCTCGGTGATCTTGGCGTCGAGCCCGCGCAACCGTTCGACGGCCTGGCGCACGACAGCCAGCGGCTTGTCCGACGGGTGGCTGTAGTGCAGGGCGGTCAGCTCGTCGCCCAGCGCGACCGCCTCCGTGAAGCGCGCGAGTCGCTCGGTGGCGGCCGACTCTTCCTTGACCAGGATCTCCGCGCGGCGCGCCTGCTCCAGAAGATCGCGAGAGCGGGCGAGCGTTGCCCCGGCCGCTTCGCGCGACTCCTCGGCGACGCCGAGCGCTGCCCGACTGGCGGCCAGCCGAACGAGTGCCGCCTCACCCGCCTCGACGATGGTCTGCGACCTGCTGACGGCCTCTTCGGCAATGCGCAGCCGACCCGGATCGCGATCGCCCCGCACGTGCAGGTCGGCGAGTACACGTTCGAGCTCGCGGACGGCCAGGGCGGTGCCCCGATCGGCGGCACTGATCGACGCGGCGAGTCGTTCCCGGAGGGTGGCATCAGCGCGGTCCAGGTCGTGGAGCTCACCACGGCCGATGAGCGCCGAGGAACGGAAGAAGGCGGCCGTGGGCAACCCGCTCAGCTCCGCCAGCAGCGCATCGACCTGGCCGGGATCGGTGGTCGTCACGCCATCGACGGTCAGGCTGACCGTGGCACCGGCACCGAACGACTTCTCGACGCTGCCGTGGCGCTCGGTCCCATCGAGGTCGGCCGGTTCCGCGCTGAAGTCCAGGCGGACGGACGGGCGGGCGCTCGGGGCCGCGGCCCAGGAACGCAGGCCGTCCGCAAACGTCGGGTTCGTCTGCGGGGTGCCAGTGAGTGCGAGCTCGAGGGCACGAACGATCGTGGTCTTGCCGGATTCGTTCGGGCCTCGAACGATGGTCAGGCCTGGAGCCAGCTCAACCTGGAGATCGCGGTGGCGCTTGATGTCCCTGAGCCGGAGCGTGGAGATTCTCATCGTTCCGGTTCCCGACCGACCAGCAGTCGGCGACCCAGCCGGAGGGCCTCCCGCAGTTCGCCGGCGGGTTCGCGTTCGCCAGCCGCCTCAAGCTCGGTCAGGCGAGCCTCCAGGTCCCGGATGAATGCGCCGGCGATCGTGTCAGGCGGCGGCAGCGGCCCGGTCGTGAGCGGCGGTGTCGCCTCGTTGCGGACACGGACCCGCAGGAACCGGGCGGCCAGCGTCGCCTCCAACGCGTCGGGGTCAAGCTCGAGTTCGTCTCGCCACGGGCCGCGCAGGCGAACGTCGAGGACGAGATCCGGATCCGCCTTGGCCGCCAGGAGCGCGACCAGAGCGACTTGATCCTCCACCGCCGAGACCGCCACGTCGAGCCGCTCGAACCGCGTCCGACCAACGGGCCGACGCTCGATCGTGGGATGGGCCACGGCCTCGTCCAGGGTGACCAGCAGCACCTCGCCGGAGCCGTCGCGCTCCAGGTCGACCAGTTCCGGCACGCCGCTGACACCCCAACTGACGGTACCCGCCCGCCCGCTCGCGGCCGAATGAGGGCCGCCGATCGCGAGGTAGTCGACGCCGGCGCCGGCAATCTCGTCGTCGCGCGGGCGCTCGGCAGCGTGGACGACCCCGATCCGCCACCCATCGTCGGGCAGGTCCGGGGCAGGAAAGCGAGCGGTCAACCGGACCCCGAGGACCGGGATGTCCAGGTCCGGGCCATCGACCGCAAGGACGGTCAGCGCGTCGCCGCCGGCGATCCCGCCAGCCAGAGCCGCCAGGTCGTACGCGTGATAGAGCGAAGCGCGGCCGGGGGCGTCGTGATCGCCGGGGATGAGCACCGTCCGGATCCCGGCGACGCCGAGGCTCTTGAGGGCGGCCGCGACGCGCTCGACCGATCTTCGGGGCTCGACGCTCGAATCAAACAGGTCACCGGCGATGATGACGAGGTCCACCGGACTGGCGATGGCCAGCTCGACGGTGCGCTCAAAGGCGGCGAACTGGCGCTCCCGCTGATCAGACGCGCGTTCACCCAGCAGCGGATAGCGGGTGCCGAGGTGCACATCGGCAGTCTGAAGGATGCGCAGCATTGCCGGTTCGGGACCTCCTGCTCGGACACTGCAGACGGGATCCGGACCGGGCGCCGCCCGCCACAGGGGCGTTGCCCCAGGGCGCCGTCAGCGTCTGGAGCGAGCAAGGAACCCCCTGGCCCTCGCTCGCCAGTCCGAGTCTCGGGGCCGATTGTGACAGGTTCGCTGGCACGATGGCAGTGCTGGGATGCGGGGTCCGGGTCGCCACGCGGGGGCGACGGCTCCATCCGCCGGTCGGTGCTATTCTGCCCGACAACATCTCCGGTGCGCCCCGAAACAGGCACCTTGAAGAACGGCACCTCGGTCGCGCGGCACCCGGCCTCTCCCGCCAGCCGCCTCCTGCCGGTCTTCGGCCTGCGCAGGGCGCGTCGAGCGCCACCGCGAATGTCCGGGGAGGACAGGGTTTTGACCTACACCGATCGCACCCTCAGCTGCGTCGATTGCGGCGTGGCCTTCATTCACTCCGCTGCGGACCAGGAGTTCTACACCGAAAAGGGCTTCTCGTCGGATCCCAAGCGCTGCACCAGCTGCCGCGCCTTGCGGCGGGCCGGACGGGACGCATCCGAGGGCGACGTTCGCTCCATCGGTGGCCCGCGCGGCTACGAGCGCGGGGACCGTCCGGAGCGCGAGTACTTCGCGGTGCTGTGCTCCTCGTGTGGCAACCAGGCCCAGGTCCCGTTCAAGCCGCGCATGGACCGGCCGGTCTATTGCTCGGACTGCTTCCGGGCCAACAGCGCCGGCTGAGCCGCCACCGCCACGGCGTCGCGGCTGAGCGCGGCTGAGTGCGGCTTGCGGAGGCCCAACCGCCCGGACAGACTGGCCCCATGACGGCACGCCAGCGCTGGACGATGACCGCGGCCATCCTCGGCTCGGGGATCGTGTTCCTCGATTCGACCGTGGTCAACGTCGCGCTCAGGCGGATCGGCCAGGAGCTGCCGGCCAGCACGATCGGCGTGCTCGAAGGCCAGACCTACATCAACAGCGGCTACCTGGCCGTGCTGGCGGCCCTGCTCATCCTCGGCGGCGAGCTGAGTGACCGCTACGGGCGCCATCGAATCCTGTCGATCGGCCTGGTCGCGTTCGGCCTGACCTCGGCGCTGTGCGGCCTCGCCCCCACCCTGGAGGCGCTCGTCGTCTTCCGGCTGCTGCAAGGTGCGGCGGCGGCGCTCCTCGTGCCGGGCTCGCTGGCCCTCATCACGACCACCTTCGAGGGGCCCGCCCAGGCGCGAGCCTTCGGCCTGTGGGCCTCGGCCACCTCCGCCGCGGCGGTCCTGGGACCGGTCGTGGGCGGCTTCGTCGTCGATGATCTCAGCTGGCGGCTCGCCTTCCTGATCAACCTGCCGCTCGTCGTCGTCGCCCTGGTCGGCTTGCGCCGGGGAGTGCCCGAATCGCGCGCTGCGGCCGTCCTGCGCCGACTGGACTGGATCGGTTCGCTGACCGTGGTGGTGGCCGTGGGCGGCCTGGCCTTCGGGCTCATCCGCGGCCAACAGCGGGCGTGGGCGGACCCACTCGCCTGGGCCGCCCTGGGCCTGGGCACCGTCGCTGCGGTCGCCTTTCCCGTGCTCATGGCGCGCCGCCGAGACCCACTCGTGCCGCTCGGCCTGTTTCGAAACCGACGTTTCGCAGTCATCAACCTGTCGACCTTCCTGATATATGGCGCGCTGTACGTCGTGCTTGCCTATCAGGGGCTGTTCCTGCAGGGTACGCTCGGCTACAGCGCCATCGGCGCGGCCCTGGTCGGGTTGCCGAGTGGCGTCCTGCTGGTGCTCCTGTCGACCCGGGTCGGCACGCTGGCCGGCCGCCTGGGCCCGCGCCGATTCCTGCTGGCCGGCCCGCTGGTCATGGCCGGGGCGCTCCTCTGGCTGGCCCGCATCCCGGCCGGCAGCGTGCCGTGGCTCCTCGACCTGCACCGGCCAAGCTCGTTCCTGCCACCGCCGTCGACCCTGATCGACGTGCTGCCAATGACCATCGCCTTTGGGATCGGGATCAGCCTGGTCGTGGCGCCGCTCACGAGCACACTCATGAGCTCCATCCCGGTCGACCGCGCGGGTCTGGGATCGGCGATCAACAACGCCATCTCGCGGCTGGGCCAGCCGCTCATCGGCGCGCTCATCTTCATCGCCATCACTGCCAGCTTCTACGGCGGCCTGGCCGAGCGCCTGCCAGGACTCCAGGCGAGCGACCCCCGGCTCCGGGCGGTCGTCGCGCCACTGAACGCACCGCCGCCGACCGCTTCGCCCGAGCTGGCCGTGGCCGCCAGGGAGGCGTCGACCGACGCGTTCCGCCTGGC